>JAFAOW010000006.1 GCA_019247455.1 Acidobacteriota bacterium
CTAAGCGTGAAGCCAGACCTAAGATTAGTATTGCCAGTGAGACTCGTGGAAGACCACCACGTTGATAGGATGGAGATGTAAGTGCAGTAATGTACTTAGTTGACCATTACTAATTGTCCCAAGGCTTGACCATAAATCTTGTTTACAGCAAATTTATTTTCAAGCAACGCGTAGTGATCTAGTGAATAGTGAACGGCAAACGAGTTTTGTTTGCCTCGATCAGCACAAGCAATGTATTCAGTTATCAGGTATCGAGATCTTGAAAATTCGCTGTGAGCATATCGCCTGAAAGGCGCAACTCATGCAACAATTTTCCGGTGGTTGTATCGGTAGGGTCACACCCGTTCCCATCCCGAACACGGAAGTTAAGCCTACTGGAGCCGATGATACTGCAGCTTTCAGTTGTGGGAAAGTAGGAAGCCGCCGGATCAATTTCAAAGCCCGCTTGCATATCGCAGGCGGGCTTTTTCGCGCTAACCTATCAAGGTAGCGACTATCATAGTACCGCCGTGAAGGGGCGATTGCTCAATCGGAGCGTTCCTTTACGCTACTATTTGTCGCAGCTGTATAAAGAAATACGCTAAGATTGCCGAATCGCATCTCCCAAGATATGTCTAGGAGGGATATGCGCTTTACCAAAGTAATTATTTCAGTCACGTTGCTGTTTCTCATATCTCATTCGATGTCGTCGGCACAAGATTGTAGAGGAGTATGGACGAAGGAGTGCGCTCCGGGTGGGTCGGGAACGAGCATAGATCCAGAGGCACGCGAGGAGATGAGGGCCTACCGGGCCTACAAGAAAAACTTTGACGCGGGGCTGAAGCTGTATCACAAGAGCCAACCGATGGCGGCCTTGCCTTACTTTCAGGAAGCATTACGATACAGACCTAATGACCAGGCGGCGCGGTGGTACGTTGGACACTGCCCCGAGGTCGCTCGCGCCATCGAATTATCTGGCCTCGCTGAACAGGCCTGGAATGCTGGAAACTACGATCTGGCTATCCAATACGAGATGCAAGTACTCGCCCTTGATCCCGGAATCGACAATGGGAGACTGGCCGATTTCCAAGGAAAGCGGGCCGCGGCACTAGACGCTGCGAAAAGAAATCCACCCGTCGGCCGTGCCGCTTCGGTCAAAGGTGACGTCTATTGGTTAACCTCTGCCGGACGGAAAGTAAAGATCAAAGATAACGATCCAATAATCTTCAATGCACGCATCGAGACTGGTAATGGTGCAAGACTTCAAGTGATCCTTTTGGACGAAACGATGTTCACGGTCGGACCAGGGAGCGACATGGTAATTGACGAATTCGTGTACGATCCGGCGACCTCAGCCGGGAAAGTGTCGGCAAGGATCGCGAAGGGTACGTTCCGCTTCATCTCAGGAAAGGTCGTGCGCAAGGATCCCGACAGTATGAAGATCAAGCTTCATTGTGGTGAACTCGGCATTCGAGGAACTGATGTGGAAGTCAGTGTGGAAAAGGATGGATCCGGATCAATAAGACTATATTCTGGCGAGGTGGATCTTACTAAGAATAACGGCGAACGCGTATATTTGAACGCCGGTGAAATGGTGGCATTTTCTTCGGATGGGTCGGTCGGTACACCCACCACAATGTCAGACATGAATCGCCGGCGAAATGATCTCAACGAAAGGTACGCCAGTGGGGCCCGTTTCAAGTGAAGCGGGCTTTTTCGCGCTTTCCCAAAAGGTGGCATCCGTCTCGCTCCGTGGCATTTTGTGCTACTCTCGCTGATATTTAATTTCAAAAGACCATTCGTTAAGGAGTAGTTTATGGGCGCTTCTGCATCGACGACCGATCAGACCCGGTCGAGGATCTCATTTTCTACGCGCCTCGTCGCGGCCCTGGCATTCGTGATACCAGCGATCGGCGGAGCATTGGGCGCGTTCCTGTTGATGAATGTATTCAGCGAGATGCGAAAGGCTGAAACAGCCGGCATCGCCGCGGTCATGGGTGGGATGAAGCAGGCTTCTCTACCGGTATTGATCTCCTTCTACCTCGCGGCCGTAGTCGCGCTGATCGTGATCATCATTCTGGTAATTCGCATGTTCGTGCAGACAAAGACGGCTTCTCCTCCGGTTTGGTTCTTTTTGATAGGAGGGCTTCTCGCCTTTGTTCCAGCCCTCTGTTTTTGGAAGGCGCAGATGATCGTCATTGATGTGCTGAGCCCCGGCAGTTCGATCGGGTCGGCCGGGATCTCCGGTGTCGCGTCTGATATCAGTCGATGGCTGCTCATGAGCATCGTCGCGGCCCCGATCGTCTTCGTCGTTGTTCTTGTGATCTCGGTCCTGCCGTTGTCGTCGAGCGGCGGAAAGAAATGGGGTTCTCTCGTCGTAACATTCCTCGCCGGGGCGTGCCTTGTCGCGACGGCGGTCGGAGTGCCGTTCTTTATCGGTGAGCCCAAGCGAAAGAATGAGACCGTCCAGCTTCCCGTAGCGAAGTTCGCCGATATGGATTACAACGCTGATAAGACTACTTCGATGGTCATAACTATGACCGCGGATAACAAACTGACCCAGCGTCAGAGCCGCGATACCGGCGATAAGGTCGAGCGGACGGAGGTCGCTATCACTCCCGACGCCTTACCTCAGGCGATCAAGACCGGCCTCGAGGGAAAGACTCCCGAGAACCGCGTTGTTTATTTCAAATGTGATCCGGGCGCGACTTACGACAATGTCCTCAAGGTATTCCAGGCGATCCGAAATGCCGAGATTGAAAAGGTCGCCCTTGTCGTGGCGGGTGAAAAGAGTGCGGAGGACCAATATCAGCTTGCGCCGCTGAACTTTCGGCTGAATCTACCGCCATTGCCGAGTAAGGCCCCTCCCGTCAAGCCAAATCCGTTGATACTGGTCGCCGCGCTTGCGCAAGACGGCAAACTCACGCTCAATAATGAAGACAACGGGACGATCTCCGACACACGCAGCCTAAACAACAAACTCCGGGACATTTTCAAGGAACGCGAGAACAATGGCGTTTTTCGCGAGGATACCAACGAGGTTCAAAAGACGGTGAGTATCAAGGCTGCAGGCGCCGCCAAATATGGTGACGTGATCAAGCTGATCGATGCGGTCAAGGCCGCGGGAGCTGATCCGATCGCCATTCTATTCGATGACGAGGTTCGTATGGCGCCGCGCTTGCCTTAAGCGAGCCTTAACGGCAATTTCCCTAAAGCCCGTTCCTTCGGAAATCGCGTGAAGTAACGCGGATCGAACTGCATCGTAACGTGCGCATCCATGGGACGGGCGTTATCATTGGGGAACGGGCTGGATAGCGCAATGCCGTCAGATTACGAACTCGTTCGCATCGACGAGACCCAATACCCTCAGTTTGCCGAGCTCGTAGCAGCTTCGTTCGGGACCAAGCCCTCGATCGACGAGATAAGGCGGCTTTTCGCGACTGAGGCGTTTGGTGCAAAGAATATTGGATTTATTGCCTATCGCGACAGAGAGCCTGCGGCCTTCTACGGGGTTTTTCCGTGCCGGGTCGAATTCGAAGGCAAGACCCATCTGGCGGCACAATCGGGCTCGACGATGACGCACCCGTCTCACCGTAAGAAGGGATTGTTTGTCGCGGCCGGGCAGCGAACGTTTGATCTTGCGCGTGATGAGGGAGTTCGGTTCGTGTTTGGCTTTCCCCGTAAAACGTCGCATCCCGGCCTAAAGAGGCTTGGCTGGAGTACGAACGGAAGTTTTCATGCTTATGACTTTTTTGCTCCGACGCTGCCGTTAGCGGCGATGAGATCAAAAGACGCCATGCGACCAGTACCGAGTGTTGCCAAGGCCTTCGAATCATACTTGGTCCATTACGACCCGCCTGAGAACTCAGTGATCGAGAGCGGAAAGGGAGGAGTAAAGCGCGATGCGGATCTACTCACCTATAAACCTGAAACATCTACCCGTTTTGTTGTTGAGGTAGAGGGTATAAAAGTTTGGCTCGCTCTGCACAGAGGTGTTATCGGCATTGGCGATATGGGCCCCTTCTACAGCTCAGAGCAGGTCAAGCGAGTGATAAAGAAACTAAGGAGTATCTGTATTCGCGGGGGCATAGTACGAATGGTCACATATGCCTCGCCGGGATGTAAGTTGGACCGGGCGCTCGAAGATGCTGGATACAAGCCTCGGATAGGACTGCCCATCTGTCACCTCGATCTTGGTTCGGGCCTGCCGCTCGATAACTTTAAGTTTGTTTACGGCGATTTCGATACGTTCTAGATGCTGTCGAACCGGATAAAGCGTATTATCGCATTTCTTCTGGATGGCGTCGGGGTCTGCCGGTTTGGGATCTGGCTGCAGCGTCGATTGTATGGCGGATACGTCCGGGCGATAAATTACCACGCTGTCGCATATGACGACGGTACGAATTTCGAAGAGCAGCTGAAATTGTTCGCAGGCCAATTCAGGTCTGTTTCTAAAACCGAGCTAGGCGCATTGATCGACAATGGAGAAATCATGTCTGGACGTCCCGGATTGATCGTCTCATTCGACGACGGCGACGCGTCTCATTTTGAGGTCGCGGCTCCGCTGCTCGAGAAATACGGATTCACAGGCTGGTTCTTTGTGCCTTCGAAAGAACGGGGCCTGACGGACGAGCACCTCCGTGAACTTGCAGAGCGCCACGTCATAGGCAGCCACACGCGTACGCATTGCCGATTGAACGAAAACGTTCCTATCGAGAACATGACAGAGGAGATCAGCGGTTCAAAGACCGATCTGGAGAATGTGATCGGGCGGGAGGTCGACGTATTTGCTTGGGTGGGCGGCGAAGAGGGATCATACAGCCGGGAGGCGGCACGTCTCATTCATGACAACTATCGTTTTTCATTTATGACCAATAGCGCCGTTATCACGATCAAAACCGATCCTTATCACCTTCAGCGGACAAATATCGAGGCTGATCAGCCGCTTTGGCTGGTCCGCTTCCAGATCTCGGGGCTGCTGGATGTGTTCTACTATTTCAAGCGGCGGCGCGTGAATCGGCTTACAGCCTGAGCGGCCGTCAGGGCATCTAATGCCCTTTTGTTGATGATGAAGAAAGTTGGATTTGTCAGTCTCGGATGCCCAAAGAATCTCGTTGACAGCGAGGTCATGATGGGGCAACTCGCCGAAGCAGGTTACGAAATAACCAGCGACGCCGGCGAGGCTGACACCGTAGTTGTCAATACCTGCGGCTTTATCGAGTCCGCAAAGCAGGAATCCATCGACGCGATCCTGGAGGCGACGCGCCTTAAAGACGAAGGCGCCGCATCGCGCGTGATCGTTGCCGGCTGTTTGGTTGAGAGATACCGCCACGACCTAGTTAAGGAGCTTCCTGAGGTCGATGCCTTTATCGGCACCTCGCAGGTGAATGAGATACTCAATGCCGCGAACGACGAATTTGATGCCTCGCAACTGACGATCACGCCGATCGGGAATAAGACCTCAACCTATCTCTACGACGAATACACGCCGCGGATGCGTGCGACCCAGTCACATACGGCGTTCATTAAGATCGCCGAAGGATGTGACCGTCCATGCGCATTTTGCTCGATCCCCGGTATGCGGGGTTCATTCAGATCGAGGCGATTCGGTTCGATCATTGAGGAGGCCCGCAGTCTCGCAAAGCAGGGCGTGAAGGAAGTCGTGCTTATCGCACAGGACTCTTCCCGATATGGCGAGGACCTTGGAGAGGTCGACGCCTTGGCGGCGCTGATCCGAGCTCTCGGAGAGATCGAGGAGCTGGAATGGGTGCGCGTTATGTATGCCTACCCGACGCATATCTCGGATGCTTTTTTGGCAGCGATCGCCGAGACGCCCAAGGCGGTCAAGTATCTGGATATGCCGCTGCAGCACGCTTCGCGGAATGTGCTAAAGCTGATGAAACGCGGCGGCACCCGTGAGTCTCTCGAACGCCTCATCGCGCGGGTCCGCGAGGCCGTTCCCGGGATCGCGATCCGCACGACATTCATCACGGGATTCCCGGGCGAGACGGACGAGGATTTCGAAGAGCTGATCGCGTTTGTCCGCAACTGTCGATTCGACAATGTTGGTGTGTTCACTTACTCGGACGAAGACGGCACTCCTGCCTACGACCTCCCCAACAAGGTCGATCCCAAGGTCGCCAAGAAACGCCGCGACCGCTTGATGAAGGAACAGGCCAAGATCAGCCGCCAGCTTAATAAGACAAAGGTAGGTAACACGTTCCCCGTGATCTTTGAGGGGCTGTCGCAGGAATCGGATCTCCTATTCCAGGGTCGCCTGCAAGGGCAGGCGCAGGAGATCGACGGATACATTCTGATCAATGATATGCCTGATGAATTCCAACCCGAGATCGGTCGGATCTACAGCGTTAGAATCACCGAGGCCCACGACTACGACCTTATCGGTGAGATAGTCTAATTCTCTTGTTTAAGATGACGGGTGGTGCTCTCAGTGACCGAACCGGGCTGGGACATAGCGGGCTCGCGCCGCGGCATAGAGAATGCGGCATTAGCAGCTTGCAGATCGGCCTCTGGCAGTTGCGATGTTGTAGACGCGGGGATCATCTCGGGAGCCGAAGCGCTGGAGTGAGTTTTTCGCTGACCGCGATTCGGAAAGACGAAACCAAGCCCTATGCAGGCCATGCCGAGTGTGATAAAGCCGAGGAAGACCGCCCGGCTCAACTCCTCGGGAAAGATATTGAATGACCTTAGCGCAGCACTTCCAAGAGCGAGAACCAACCCAAGCATGAAGAGACCCATTCCTGCCCGAATGAAACTGGAGTTCGGCCTGAACCGGTCCGGCTTGCTCAGGGGAGATTCGCCGCGAACGATCGCGCCTATCGCGGCCAGCTGCAGACCGCATGAACGACAGAAGCTCGCATCGGGTTGGCATGCCGCCGCACATCGCGGGAAATAAAGTTCATTTGGCATCAGGTATGAGTACGAATCTGAATACCAATGGTTCTTAAAATCGTCATCGTGTAAGCCGGTAGATCAGCAGGGCGATCCGTTTCGTGTCAGGTAGAAGCGTGTCGATCTGAGCGGACTCTCCTTTAGCGTGAGAGTTGACGTTACCGCCGATGCCGAGCCCGTCAAGGCCCGGAATGATCCCCGAAATATATGCAATGTCGCCGGCGCCGCGTTCGCCCGGGTCGAGAGCGGTGATCGGGCCCTGTCCGAGGTCTCTGCTCACCTGATCGAGCTGCTTCATCAGGTCATAGTTGCCGTCGGCCGGCGTCATCGCCGGCGTGCCGTCTTTGAAGGTGATCGTCGCGGTTGTCCCGGGCAGGTTCTTCGCGACGATATCGGTCATGGTCTTCCGCGTCGCCTCTTTTTGCGCGTCGCTGATAAACCTCAGATCGCCCGTCACCACGACCTTCGCCGGAATGACGTTTAGCTTGCCGGTAGCTGAACCTGAAGTGTCGGCCTGATCGACCGTCGTACCCCCGAGAATAAGCGAAGGATTGAAAGTCAGATACTTCTCATTACCCAGTTTCTCGCGAAATTCGTTGAGGATCCGCGACGCCTCAAAGATCGCGCCGTCGCCCATCCCTTCGCGAAAGATCGCACTTGAGTGGCCGGTCTTAGCGGTTACTTCCAGTGTCCAGTTGCTGAACCCTCGACGTCCTACAGTGGCGGTATTCAATACCGACGACTCAAAGCTGAGCGCCAGATCGCTGCGTTTTGCAAGATCGCGCATCGGCCCGCGGCTGATCGTGTCCGGGAGGCCAGTAGCTTCTTCATCGCCCGTGAGCATCACGATTATCTGGCGGTCTTTGAGCGCTCCGCTCGCTTTGAGGGCTTTGAGCGCTTGGAGAATTATGACGTCGCCGCCCTTCATATCGCCAACGCCGGTGCCGTAGGCCTTGTTGCCTTCGACGCGATACTTCTCGCCGCGAAGAACAGTGTCGATATGGCCGAGAAGCAATATCCGCTTGCCTTTGGTGCCAGGAAGTTCAGCGACGAGATGGCCGGCCCGCTTCATCTCGGGCGGCATGTCGATCCACTTGACCGTCATTCCGAGCGACTTGAACTCATCACCGAATGCCGTCCCGACGTTCCTGACCCCCAAGAGGTCTTCGGTAGGACTCTCAATATTGACGACCTTCTCAAGGAAGGTGAGCGCCTCCGGATTGTGCTTGTCAATGTAATCGGCGATCGCCTTTTCGTCGGCGTTGAGAGGGGATTGTGCCGGTACAGCAAGCGCAAAGGACGTGAGCACGAGAAGCGTGATCAAAGCTTTTTTCATAAGGAATGAGGGCATTTTAGCAGATAGGCTGCACCTTAGCGGCCGCTCGACGTTAGATGCGCCTCCAACGGCATTAATTTGCCGCGTTTTTCTATCTGGAAGAATGCCTCGAGTAACCAAGCCCTTATGAATAAAGCATCTTGTTATGCCTCAAGTTTTTCTCAAGAGCGCCCCGATAAGATGAAATCACGATCTCGCTTGCGTTTTGAAAAACATTATTGGGAACGCTAAACAAGATCGTAAAGGGCGGATAACAAGGGGGAAAACACCGCGCTCGGTGTTTTAGCAAGGTCGGTTGCCACTCCGACCTTGCTTTTTTTGTGTGTGAATTACCAGACCTCGCAGCGGTCGCTGGCTGGGCGGACCATCGGCGAGTCTGCCGAGCAGCCAAAGGTCTTTTGAAAGACCGGCATGTTCGACAGCGGCCCGATCACGCGGAATTTCGCGATCGGGTGCGGGTCGCCCTGGACCATTGTCCTCATTGTTTCCGGGCGGGTAGCATCACCGCGGAATTGTCCCCACGCGATAAAGAACTGCTGTTCGGGCGTAAATCCGTCGATCGTCGGAAGAGGCGGCTTGCCGCGCCGCGAGATCTGCAAGGCGGTCCAGGCGATCTTGGCCCCGGCAAGGTCGGCTATGCTTTCACCGAGGACCAGCTTGCCGTTGTGGTGTATGCCAGGCTCGATAAAGTAATTCTCGAACTGGTTCGCGA
>JAFAOW010000124.1 GCA_019247455.1 Acidobacteriota bacterium
ACTCGCTTCGGATCCGCGAGCGTCACTGAATTTTTTTTGGCCCCATCTTGAGAGGCAGGTCAATATTCGAGGATCGGTAGAAAGAACATCTCGCGAAGAATCGGAGGAGTATTTTCGATCGCGGCCATTTGAGAGCCGCATCGGAGCGGTCGCATCGCATCAAAGCTCGACCCTCGCTTCGCGTCAGGACCTTGAGAGCCGAGTGGCCGAGTTGACCAAGCTCTACGCCGGCAAAGACGTGCCCACGCCCGAGAATTGGGGCGGCTATTGCCTTGCCCCTATCCAATTTGAATTTTGGCAGGGTCGGCCGAGCCGCCTTCATGACCGTATTTGCTATCGGCATATCGACGAAAAATGGGAAATATCTCGGCTATACCCATGAGCCAGCAGATACTTGAGAGCCGCCGCATCATCTACCGCAAATTGACGATGGCAGACCTCCCGTGGCTGATAGAAATGCGGTCGCCAGAAGCCGTGAATCGGTACCTTGGCGGGCCTAAAATGCAGAATCCCGAATCCATCGCCACGAGATTGAAATTCTACATGGACTGTTACGACAAGTTTGGGTTCGGACAAGCGATGATGATCCACAAGGAGACTGGCGAGGGAATGGGGACAAGCGGCCTGCAGCCGCTCGAGGATACGGGCGAGATCGAGGTCGGATATAATTTCTCAGAGAAATTCTGGCGCCAAGGGTATGGTTATGAATCGGCGATGGCTTGGCTGGAATTTGGCTTTGAAAGGTGCGGGCTCGAGCGCATCGTTGCAGTCGCCTATCCTGAAAACACCGGCTCATGGCGGATCATGGAGAAATGCGGAATGAAGTACGAAAAGACCGAGCCCCATTACGGAATCGAATGCGTCTTCTACGCTATCTCTCGTGAAGAGTTTACCCACGGAAAATGAAGGTCACCCTCATCACAGGTGCCTCTAGCGGGATCGGCGAGGCTTTTGCTCGACGTTTGGCTGGAGAAAAACACGATCTCGTCCTTGTCGCGCGCAATGAGAAAAAGCTCCATGAACTATGCGATGAGCTGATGCTCGAGCACAAGATCATGGCGCATTACGTGCCGCTCGATCTAACGAGACTCGACGCGGATGCTGTACTTTTCGCGGAGACCGAGAAGCACAGGTTTGAGGTCGATTGGCTGATCAATAATGCGGGCTTTGGCTCGTATGGTGACTTTGCAAAGCTTGATCGCGATCACGAGATAGGGATGATCGATCTCAATATTCGCACCCTAGTGGCCCTTACACATCGATACCTCCCCGGAATGCGTGCGCGAAAAGCCGGAAAGGTCATCAACGTATCGTCGGCCGCGGGATTCCAGCCGATCCCTTTTATGTCGACCTACGCGGCGACGAAGGCCTTCGTAAATTCGTTCTCCGAGGCGATCGCAGAGGAGAATCGACCGTTTGGCATTCAGGTCCTCGCTTTATGCCCAGGCTCGACGAAGACGAATTTTCACGCGGCGGCAAGAATGGATCGTGTCATCCAGGTCAAAGGGCAGGAGACAGCCGAGCAAGTGGTAGAAACGGCAATGCGTGCTATTAAAGCAGGTAGGACCCGCGTTGTATCCGGGACCGTAAACTGGCTCGTTGCGACGGCCGTGAATTTTGTTCCAAATGCGTTGATCACCCGGGCGATGGCACGAGGGCTTCGCGGCAAATATCAGGAGGATCAATGAGGTTTACGGTCCTCGGCAGCGGTTCGACCGGGAACGCGGTACTTATTTCATCCGACAAGACGAACGTTCTTGTCGATGCGGGTCTAAGCGCGCGTGAGATCATTCGCCGACTTTTCGAAATGGGGGTCCCGTGCGAGGACCTCGACGCCGTGCTGATCACACATGAGCATAGCGACCACGCTGGCGGGCTTCGCGTGCTAATGCAAACGATGGATTGCCCGGTGTACATTTCCGCTCTGACGGAGGATGCGTACTACGATACCCGCGCGGGCGGCCAGAATGGCGACAGCGAATCCTCAAGAAGGAGGAGTGCTCTT
>JAFAOW010000220.1 GCA_019247455.1 Acidobacteriota bacterium
AAAAAGCGGAGACATTTACATTTTAGCCGTTGACTAGCGGCGAGAGCAACACTTATCTGAATAGCGCAAAACGGCCGCCCGAATAGAGCGGCCGCAAGGAAATAGTTGCAATGCCGATCTAATTGTTCGCCGCCTCTGCCTGAACGCAATAGGCATTGAAGGCCTCGGTCAGATCCTGTGCGATGGTCTGGGGATGACGACCCTCGAGATCACGACGTTCAAAAAGCTTAACGAGCTTGCCGTCCTTCAGAAAGCCGATCGACGGCGAAGACGGCATATACCCCGTGAAGTAGTTGCGTGCGGTCTCGGTGGCATCGATATCGGCACCGGCAAAGACCGTTATAGAACGAGCAGGCTTGTTCTCAGAACTCTGCAAAGCCATCGCAATACCTGGACGGACGCCGCCTGCAGCGCATCCGCAGACAGAGTTAACGACCACCATCAGCGTCCCATCAGTATTCTTGACGGCATCTTCGACGGCCTCGCTTGTCTTGGTTTCCTCGATACCGAGTTGGGCCAACTCCTGGCGCATCCCGTGGATCATCATCTCCGGATAAGGCATAAATATTTCCTCTACAAAGTTTATAGGCAGGCTGTAATCCTGACCTTTTTTTCAAGTATCGAATAGACGGCTAGTTTAGTCAAGGTTGCCGCCTTTGCGCGTATCAAATAATATATTCGCAAGCGTGGCCATAGAGATCGAAAAAAAGTACGTCCTCGACAAGAAAAAGCTGGCTGAGATGGCGGCGAGGCTTGAAGAGGTCGGCGCTGTTTTCGATTACGAGACCTTTGAGGAGAATTACCTGCACCGCGGCGGAATGCTTGATCTGCGGGGAGCTGTCCTCCGTCTTCGCAAAACCGATCTGAAGACGACTCTCACCTATAAGGAAAAAACCGGCATCGCAGGAGAGTTCAAACACCAGATCGAGTTTGAGACCGTTGTCTCGGACGTTGAGGCCACGGAGAACATTATCCAGCGCCTCGGTTACACGCTCGCCGTGGTCTACGAGAAACATCGGAAGGCCTGGAAACTAGGCAATGTAGAGGTTGTCCTTGATGAAGTGCCTTTCGGCTTTTACATGGAGATCGAGGGTTCGATGGAGGACATTCTGAAAGCCGAAAAGACTCTGAGGATAAAGGACCTAACGACCGAGGCGCGCGGGTACCCTCGCTTAACATTAAAACACGGCAAACTTCTCAAGAATGGGGTTTACGAATCTCGCTTTGAGAAAAAGGCTCGGGCCTAAATGCCAAATTTCTCAGCGATAAAGCTCGCCTGTACATCAAAACCGCTCTTGCCTCGCGGTGCGACTTTCTTATAGCTTCCATCTAGATTCAATATACTTGAGTTGACCTGATCATCTAGATAAGAAGGCAGGAGTCGGTCGCGTAGAAAAGCCTTGATCTCGGGATCGAGGATGGGAACGAGCACCTCCACACGGCGATCAAAGCTGCGCTGCATCATATCGGAACTTCCGATAAAGATCTCGTCCTTATCGCCGCCGCCGTTCGCAAAATAATAGACGCGACTGTGCTCCAGGAAGCGTCCGACAATCGACCGAACGCGAATATTGTCGGACATTCCCTGAACGCCGGGCCGCAAGCTGCAGATGCCCCGAATTATGAGGTCGATCTCGACGCCTGCCTTCGAGGCCCTATAAAACTCGCGAATGATGTCATCGTCGGTAAGGCTGTTGGCCTTGATGATGATGCGCCCTTCCCGGCCTTCCTGCTTATGCTTCCTCTCACGCTTTATCAGGTCGCTAAGCCTCGCGCGAAGGTTCAGCGGCGCGACCATCATGCGCTTATACCGATCTTGTTGGGAGTATCCCGTTAGGAAATTGAACAAGCTAGTTGCATCCTCGGCTATTTCTTCATCGCTCGTTAAAAGTCCCAGGTCTGTATACATCCGGGAAGTCACCCGGTTGTAGTTACCCGTCGCCACATGGACGTATCGGGCCAGCTTGTCTTTTTCACGGCGCACCACCAACAGCACCTTACAATGCGTTTTTAACGTACTGATCCCATAAACAACATGGACACCCTGCTTTTCGAGCCGTCGCGCCCACTCGATGTTGTTTTCTTCATCGAATCGCGCCTTTAACTCGACTAGGGCCGTGACCTGCTTTCCGAGATCCACCGCACGCATCAGCGATCTAACTACGGGCGAGTCACGCCCGGTCCGATAGAGGCAGATCTTTATAGCTTCGACTGAGGGATCCTCCGCGGCGGTGTCGATAAATTCCGAAATCGTGTTGAATGCGTTATACGGGTGGTGGAGCAGAATGTCCTGCTTCTTGATCACGTCAAAAATGTTCTCGACCTTTTGTAGTCTCGCAGGCAGCACTGTAGAAAGCGGTATTTCCTTAAGGCGCGGCCGATCCAATGAGTAGAGCTGCATAAGGTCGGGAATATCAACAAATCCCTCAATTCGATACACCTCCTCCTCGCCCATACCGATGCCGCTCGTCAAAAGCTTTATCATCTTATTCGGCATGGCAGCCGATACTTCGAGGCGAACGGGAAAGCGGTCCCGCCTGCGCTGCAGCTCAAGTTCGAGATTCCTGAGCAGATCGCCTGCTTCATCCTCTCGGAGCTCGATATCAGCGTCCCGGGTAACCCGGAAGAGAAAAGCCTCGCTCGTCTTCATGTTAGGGAACAACTCGTGAACATTCGCAGAGATCACTTCTTCGAGAAGCGCATATCGGCCATTTTTTTCATCGATCGGGACGAGTCGCGGAACGCTTGGCGGCAATTTTATGCGCGTGAATCTCTTAGTACGGAAAAGGTGGCGTAGATTCGACTTGATCTGCGTGCGATCCGGTTCAATGTAGAGGCCGAGATTCAGGCTGAGATTCGAGACGTAAGGAAACGGATGACTTGCATCAACCGCTTGCGGGGTCAGGATAGGAAAGAGTTCATTGCGAAAATATTTATCGAGTATCTTTTTGTCTTTCGCCGACAGGTCTGAATAATGCTCGATAGTGATCCCCGCTTTTGCGAGCTCCGGGAATAATTTTTCTTTGAGATAGGTTACCTGCCTCTTGATCATCGGACGGAGGCGTTTGTCGATCTCGCTCAGCTGCTCGGAAGCGGTCCTCCCATCTGGCGACAGCCCGCCGATCCCTTCCGCGATCTGTTCCTTCAGACCCGAGACTCGGATCATGAAGAACTCATCCAGATTCGTTGAAAAAATTGAAAGGAATTTCAGGCGCTCCAGCAGAGGAAGGCTATCGTCAGTAGCCTCGTCGAGTACACGCCGATTAAACTCGATCCAACTCAGTTCCCTATTAAAAAAAGGGCGCTGATCTGTTTTTTCGGGTTTTTCTGGCTCCGAATGCTTTGGTTCGGCTGCTGCCATGTCCTCTTTGGATTCTCGAAGTGTCATCTGGAGCGGCCTAAATCATAGAATATTGCCGCACGAGAGCAAAGAACGACCATGTTAAATCTTTGATCAGGCGCGAGTTGTAGGCAGGATTACGAAAAGATCGTAACGGGCATCCCTTTTTCCGCAAATTCGTAGATCGCGTCCATATCGGTGTTATCCGTGGCCACGCACCCTCGCGTCCAGTCGCCTTTCAGTCCGCCGCCGTGAATGTAGATCTCGCCGCCGAGGGCCGTTTTTTGAGGCGGTAAGGAGACACGCATGTGGGCGTCAAGGATTTGATCGTGCTCTTCGGGTGTAATAATGCCCTCTGAGAGCCCGCGTTCGGCATCGGTAGGCGTGGGATAACTCAGGGCGAGACTCAAGTGGAAGCTGCTCGTCGAATTCTTCAGAGCGATATAAAATTCGCCTTCCGGCGTCTTGCCGTCTCCTTCAACTTCCTTCGTACCGTCCGGACAGCGGCCTAGAACGACCGGAAACTCGTTAACGACATTTTCCCCGTCCATCAGAAAAAGCCGCCGCTCCCCCTTGTAAATAACTATGCTTTTGTCAGCCAAGCCGCTTCTCCTGTTCTTACTTCAATGCTTCGCGGGCCGTCGCCGTCGCCCGCTATCTGGATCCCCATCGTCTTCGATTCTATCGGTCGTTTGAGGCGGTCTGCCCACTCAACGATCGCGATTGCATTTGGCTGTTCAAGTATCTCGTCAAGGCCCACCGCTTCCGCAGGATCCATCGAATCATCGAGCCGCCAGAGGTCAATGTGGTAAACGTCGAACTTCGCAGCCCGGTATAGATTGACAAGTGTAAAGCTTGGACTCGTGACTTCATCGACGTCGTATCCCAGTCCGGCGACGATCCCTTTCGTTAGCAGTGTTTTTCCTGCGCCGAGTCCGCCATAAAGCAGAATGACGTCGCCCGCTTCCAACTGAGAAGCAAGGCTTTCGCCGTAAGCGAACGTTTCGTCAGGGGATGATGTCGTTAGGTTATGCATTAATGAAAACTGGCCGCCAGGAACAAGCTGTTAGCTGCCATATTCCAATTCCTCAAAAACGCCGACAAGGCAATCTCGGACATCCGACGCAGTCATAACGCGTTTTCCATATCTCTTTTCAGCGTCATCGCCCGCCATGCCGGCGATGTAAACAGCGGCGACGACAGTTTCGAAAATATCGATCTTCATTTGCACCGCTTGGGCAAGAAAGCCCGCAAGAATGCCCGCTAGCGTATCTCCATTTCCGGCCTTTCCAAGTCCCGAATTTCCTGTCGGATTCACAACGACTCGCCCGTCTGGAACACCGATCAACGCCCGTTCACCCTTGAGGACAAGAATGACGTTATGCCGTGTCGCAAAATCACGTACCGCCCCGACTCGATCTTTTAGAATTTCGCCGAGCTCGTCCTTTTCGACGCCGAGCAGTTTACCGAATTCACCTTCGTGAGGAGTAAAAATAAGTGGGGAAGCTTCTTTTGCATAAGCCCGCGCGTTAGCAAGGGCGATATCGGAAGGTTGTGAGTCTGAATCGTACGCACCCTTTGGCATCGGGGATAGCGCTGTCAAAGCGTCAGCATCTACCAGCATCGGCATCGTTCGCTCCTCGACGATCCGCCGGACGAATTTCGCCGTCTCTCCATTAGTTGAAAGACCACTGCCGATTGCGACTACATCAACATTCTTTAGGAAGTCATTCACTTCCTCGGCAGCTTTGTCACTCGCCGAACCTTCATCAGTTTCAGAAAGCCCGCGGACCATCACCTCCGGCGAAACCCGGGCCGCTATCGAATCCCTCGAGCTCTCAGGCGTCGCGATGGTCACCAGCCCACAGCCGGACCTGATCGCCGCATCGCCGCACAGCACAGCCGCACCCGAGTAGTTCCTTGAACCCGCGATGATCAAAGCGTGGCCGCGCTTGTTTTTGTAGGAGGTGTTGGAAAATTCCGACCTTCTCAGCCATTCAGACGCATCTGTCGATTCCGCCAAGTAAAGTTGTGAAGTCTGCTCGTCGACCAACTCTTTCGGTGAACCGATGTCAGCTATATGCAACTCACCGTTGCATCTTGAAGCTGGAGGTAGAGTGTTCGCGACCTTTGGAGACGTAAATGTAATAGTGAGGTCCGCTTTGTACTGAGTCGGCTGCACAATCGGCTCGTCGGCAAAGAGTCCGGAAGGAATATCAACTGCGACGTGAATCGAACCCGGGAACCCCCCGATAATTTCGTTGAGATCGTCACGGAAGTGTCTTAGACCCGTTCCAAACACCGCGTCAACGACGCAAGCGAGTCCGTTCCAGTCTCGTCCGTTGATGTATTCCCAAGCCTGCCACCACTCCTCGGATTCACAGAGTTCAACCGTGGCAGGCAACCTGTCCAGATTTGTTCTCGCATCACCTTTGGTCAGGTCTTTTTTGGCGAAAAATATTACCCTAACTGAAGCTCCATCCCCGTCCAACAGACGCGCAACAGCGGTTCCGTCCCCGCCATTATTTCCCGGCCCGCACAAGACAAGCACGGACTTGCCCTTGACCGAGCCGCCGAGTTTTTCGGTAATGACACGGGCGACGGCATGGGCCGCGTTCTCCATTAGCAGGATGGAGGGGATGCCGTATCGCTCGGTGGTCAGCCGGTCGACCTCTCGCATCTGAGCCGCTGTCAGGACCTTGATCATATTCAGATTTTCCCACGAAACACACGAAAGTCACGATAGGGATCTCATTAGTCTTTTTGGTTACTTCCGTGGGCTCAAAAAAACAAAAACCGCCTTCCTCATGGAACGCGGTTCATACGGATCGACCTTTGGAGATATGAATGGCCTACTCAGCTACCCTGTGGCCAATTGTCCGCCACTGTGCTCGTACACGCTTTTCTTCCGTTCTAATAAATAGAAATGGTCATTGCGGCGGGTCTTCCAAAATCGCTGAGGTCATCGTCGATTTATACGTCAGAGACCTCCGCCGTGACGATTTTCCCCCAGGAAGAATGGTGATCCCGGGTGGATTCTAACCACCGACCTTCCACTTAGGAGGCGGACGCTCTATACAGCTGAGCTACGGGACCAAGCCAATTACAAATTATGAATTACGAATAACGAATTGCCAATTACGACTCGTAGCGGATCAAAGATCTGACGTCGTAACCGTCGAACTTGCTTCGACCGTTAAGGAAATCGAGTTCGACAACGAATAATAGTCCTGCCACCGTACCACCGACGCTCTCGACCAGATCGACCACAGCGCGGGCTGTACCGCCCGTTGCTAGCAGGTCGTCGACGATCAGGACTTTGTGACCCTCGCCTACCGCGTCTTTGTGCATCTCCAGCGTGTCCTGGCCGTATTCAAGATCGTAGGAGATCGAGACCTTTTCGGCGGGGAGTTTCTTCGGCTTACGCACCGGAATAAAACCGCAGCCGAGTTGATAGGCGACGGGCGTCGCAAAAATAAACCCGCGCGACTCGACTCCTATCACGGTATCGACGTCCATACCGCGGCACTGCTCAGTCAATGCATCGATAGTGCCCTCAAGCCCCTCCGGGTCCTTCAAAAGCGTTGTGATATCGTAAAAATTGATGCCCTCTTTCGGAAAGTCGGGGACCTCGCGGATAAGCTTTCGTAAATGCTCCATTAATTATCGTTCTATCCTAAATGTTGAATATAAACCGCTCGGGTCGAGAACGATCTCCTCGATCCCCGAAACTTTTGAATATGCAGGCCCGGCAGCGAGATCATGGCCGAATTCCATCACCGACCGCTCTGTTCCTTCAGCCAGTGTCTCGACGCGGCCGTCCGGAAGATTCTTCACGTAACCGCGAACCTGATGCCGTGCGGCCGATCGCTGCGTAAAGAATCTGAATCCCACGCCCTGTACGAGGCCGCTAATAATGAACTTTCTGGCTACCACCATCAGCCCAAGGCTTCGAGACACTGTATCAACGGCCGCTGACGACAAGTGTAGACGGGCATACCGCGGAGTGTAAAACGGCTCGCGCTTGTTTGACGCAATTCCTCGGCGAGAGCAAGGAAGTCCTTCGGCTCGTCTGTCTCAAATGAAACGAGATATTCATGGTCGTTGAAACCGAAAGCGTGGGTCATGTGGATACGGATATTCGGGAAGCGCCTTCCGACCATAAAGTTCTCGGCCATCATCGCGTCGCGTTCCTCGAGCGGCACTTCGTACCAGTCCGTATGCTTGCTGCAAGGGTAAAAGAAGAGGTACTTCGACATACCGGCTCGCACGTGATAGCGGTCTTGCTCCGGCCCATCGACAAACATCATCCGCTTCGTGACCGAGAGATAGGTGTCGGCCGTTTCGAGAAAGCCTCCAAACCCTGTGCGGAACATTTTCGAGGTCATGTCCTGCACTCGATCAAGGGAAGGCCCCACGCGCCACAGCATTAGATCAGCCTTCGAATCGAAGCCCACCAGCGAATATGTGTAAAGCAAAAAGTCGGTGCGAAAGCGGTCAAAAACGTCTATAAACTCGCGCTTGAATTCTTCTTTGACGACGGCATCCAACTTACGCCATTCGGGACTGACGCGGAGAAAAAGAAAGTTTACGAACTGCTTATCTATCTGAGGGAGTTCGGAGATATCGCCGAGCGGCGGAACAAGTTCAAGTCCGCCGTCCTTTTGTTTGGGATGGGATTCGGTCAACTCCATTTTGCCACTTGATCCAGGAGAGCCAATGAAACCGATTGTGGCAGTTTTCCATTCAAAGTCCAAGCTAGGAGGGACGCTTCCGCGTGTGAAGATTCCGTGAGGTTCGGTTAGAATCTGACAGACCGAAACGCCATAGATTTGATCAACAACACCTTTCGAAAAAAGAGCTACGTCGTCCGCCGCTTTTGGCTCGGGATCTTGTTGCTCGCTTTCCTGCCGTTCCTATCGCCGTGGCGATGGCCTTTGCTTCCTAAAACGAAGTTTGTTTTGAAGCCGACCGCAACTGATAACACTGGCTCGCAGTTTTCAAAAGAAGATATCGCGACCGCTGATAGCCGTTCACCGATGCTTCACAGTCCTGCGATCACTCAGCTTGCCGACGGGCGCACACTCGCCGCGTGGTACGGCGGCAGCCGTGAAGGCGCGCCCGATGTGGAAATATATGGCTCCTTTTGGTCCCCGCAAGAAGGCTGGACAACGCCAATAAGTCTGATGAGCGCCGCGCGGGCGCAGGACGAGCTCGGACGGTTTATTTTAAAACTTGGCAATCCCGTTCTATTCACAGATCGCAGCGGCCGTACGTGGCTTTTCTTCGGAACGGTCTCGGCAGGAGGCTGGTCAACCTCGGACATCCAGGTCACGTTCTCAGACGATAACGCGGCGAGTTGGGTGCCCTCGCAACATCTGACCCCTGCGCCCTATACGCATGACGGCACCTTGGTGAAGGGGGAGGCCTTCGAGTATTCGGATGAGACGATAGGTTTGCCCGTTTATCGAGGCTATGGTGTTCACAGTTTCTCCGAGCTTCTACGCATAGATCGCAAGGGTCGCGTCGCGGCGATCTACGATATGGCGGATGGCACGGGTGGCGGGCTGCAGCCCGTCGTCGCTCCGTTAAGTGAAAAGCACGGCGTCGCATTTCAGCGGTATTTTGGTGATGCTCCCCATCGTATGCTGCGTGGCGAAACGAACGATGCTGGTGCGACCTGGAGCGCTCCATCAAAGACCGGCGTTCCGAATCCCGATTCCGCCATCGCAGCGCTCACGCTCAGTGATGGACGGCTACTGCTCGCTTACAACAATTCAGAAGACAAACGCGACAACCTCACGCTGGCGATCTCCTCCGACGAGGGGCTCACTTGGAAGAACATCTGCGTACTTGAGACCGCCGATGAACGTGCCGAACCGACGATCGAATTCTCCTACCCGCAAATGATCCGCGATTCAGGCGGATCCATCCAAATCGTTTACACCGTGAACCGAAACGCTATCAGACACGTCGTCTTCAACGAGGCCTGGATCAATTCCCTTAAATGACGGCCATTCCACAGCTTATTGAATATATCGGGACGTGGCTCGCCGCAGCCGCGCTGCTGACGTTCATTTTTCGCATATGGAAACGTACATTCTCGCTAAGGCTTGCGTTCACCATCATTTGCGGCGTCGTTCCATTTATTCGTTATGGCGGAGAGTCGGTTGCGGGGTATGTGCTTGGGGTCTATGGGAGTCTCAGTATCGTTACGATCGTGCTGGTCGGCATAAAGGCGGCGGAGAATTTGACCCTAGAGAAATATATCACCAGAGATGAACGCGGTATTACGTACACCCTCCTGGCTGCCGCAGGTCTCGTGCTGTATTCGACGTCGCTCGGGTTGACTGGGTTTAGCGCCTATCGCTCCGGCCTGGGTTCGCCCAGCTTTGTGGTGGGCCTTTTCGGCGTCGCCGTGCTGCTAACGTTTCTGCGGCTTCGCTTGCCGGCGTTGCTGATCGCGTTCGCTGTTGCCGCGTTTCAGCTGCGGCTGCTTGAGTCCGTCAACTTATGGGACTACCTGATCGATCCGCTTCTCTTCTTTTTCGCTCTAGTGTTGTCGGTCAACTACTGGATTCGACAGCTCGTAAAGCTTGTGCGAAACCCATAGGTGCCTAGAGAGTTTTGCGACGCAACTGCGCTGTAATGAAGGCCTTTGCCGCCGAGACCGCTTCGGAAATTGCCGCACCCAAGGCCAGATTTGCCGCGATCGCAGAGGCCAGCATGCAGCCTGTCCCGCGCATCTCAACCATCAGCTCGTGGCAATCGAACACTTCCATTCCGCCTTCGGTGAACAGCAGATCACGGCCTTTTTTCATCTGTTCGGCTGCATGACCGCCTTTGATCAGCACGGCGTTAGCCCCGAGACCGATGATGTATCTTGCCGCCGCCGCCGCATCGCTTTCATTTGCGATCTTTAGACTAGAAAGCGTTTCAGCTTCTGGAATGTTAGGAGTAATAAGATCCGCAAGCGGGAAAAGGTCTTTAGTCAGCCGGTTCGTCGCCTCACTCGACATCAATGTCCCGCCCGTCGTGGAAGATATCACCGGATCGATCACCAATGGGATGTTTCTGCCTCCCAAACGCGATGCGACGGCCCCAATGATCTGCGAAGTGGGCAGCATACCTGTCTTGACCGCGTCGATCTCATCTACCGCAAGAACAGAATCGATCTGGCGAGCAACCGAACCTGCCGATCGATGTTCCGCACCTAAGAATTCACGATCATTTTGAAAAGTTATTGATGTGACGACAGCGGCCGAATCCACATCAAACGCGCGAAACGCTTTCAGATCGGCGATGATCCCAGCTCCGCCTGAGGGATCAAACCCGGCGATGGTCAAACATTTAGGAGGGCGTACGGCTTTCATTATCCCTCACCACGTCATTTAGCCAGCGGATCGCCGCAACACCGGACGCGCCGGCATCAAGAACTCTCAGATGGTTCCTCTCGTCGATGCCTCCGATCGCAAAGACGGGAAAGGCATTGATGGCCTCGCAGACGGCTCGAAGCATCTTCACTCCCTGCCCTTGGCTCTTTCCGGGCGTCGCAAAAACAGGTCCAAACACAACAAGATCCGCTCCATCATCGCGCGCCTTCTGGGCGTTTTCTAACGAATGTACTGAAGACCCTATGACGAACTCTTGGCCCGCGATCGATCGAACAACATTCGGCCTGAGTGAATTTTCTGTTAGCTGCACACCGTCGGCTCCGGCAGCAAGAGCGATATCCACGCGGTCATTCACAATCAGCTTCGTACCGGTTCCTTTTGTTATCTGGGCCGCCTGCGACACCAACTCAAAGAGGAGCCTGCCCGTGAGCGCCTTCTCGCGGATCTGAACCAACGCCAGATCGCGGGCGACCGCCCCCCGCAACGCGGCGAGAACGAGAGGCGCGCTTTCAACAAAATTCCGGGGCGTACAATAGCCCTTGGTGATGAGGTAAAAACTAGGATCTCGCGGTGCGGTCAACTCTTCTTGGGCGCATCGCTCGCCTCGAGCATCTTGACGCTCTGCTTGAAGTTGATGATCTCCCAGCCGGCGATCAGGAGGTTCAATACACCGAGGCCTGTTACCGCACCGCGAAACCACGTCGACGCGACAGCACGCTGGATGATCGGAGCATGAGCTTTATCGGCCAGGAAAACCAGTAGGTAGTTGTCACCCCACGGCCCAAACAACCGATCCCAAGGAGCAAGTATCAGATACGCTCCAAGTAACGCACAGAGGATGATGAAAAAAATGACGGTGAGGCGTTCCACCATACCGTCAAAGTATAACCGTGCTGTAAATGGCTAACAACCCGCGATCAGTGCGAGACAAGGTTACGAACACGTTCGCCAACGTCGCGAAAATCCACATTCTCCGC
>JAFAOW010000264.1 GCA_019247455.1 Acidobacteriota bacterium
GAGGATGGGAACTACTTCAAGGTCTTCGCGAAGCTGCATCCGAAGAATCGTTTTCCATATGTCTCACTGCTTGAGCTGGCGGCCGTCGCCGGGCTGTTTTGTTTCTTCCGGTTGGCAGACATTATCGCCGCCATGGTCGTTATTCGCATCCTTATTCAGTTCCTTGCCCAGATCGTCGGGCTGCTGATCCTCAGAAAGACGCGCCCCGAAATGCCGCGGCCGTTTAGAATGTGGCTCTATCCCGTTCCGGCGGTGATCGCACTGATCGGATTTTTGTACGTGATGTTCATGCGAAAGGGATTTGAGACCCAGATCGCCTACGCGGGCATTCTGGTCGCAGCCGGCCTTGTCGTTTATTTTGTCAGGGCCTATCGCCGGAAGGAGTATCCGTTCGCGCAGGCTAATATTTAAGAAATGAAACCACAGATAGACACAGATAAACATAGATACAACCAAGGCGGTTTGAAAATGAAATGCGTGCGCCCACGTGCCCGCTTATCTATGTCCATCTGTGTTCATCTGTGGTTAATGATCCTGCTCGTATCCGCAGCGAATGCCCAGGTAAGGCCGGTCAACGACTACGGCGTGCTCGGCCTTGCGCAGTTGTTGAATCGCCTCCAAACCACGGGCAGCGTGATGATGATCGGCGCTCATCCGGATGACGAAGACTCCGCTCTGCTCGCCTATCTTGCTCGCGGTGAAAACGCCCGCACGGCTTATCTTTCGCTCACGCGTGGCGACGGTGGGCAGAACATCATTGGCCCTGAATTATTTGAGTCGCTTGGCGTGATACGTACCGAGGAGCTTCTGCAGGCACGCCGTCTTGACGGAGCGGAGCAATACTTCGCACGCGCATTCGATTATGGCTTCTCAAAAACCCTCGAGGAGGCAAAGTCGAAATGGCCCGAGGATGTGATCAAGTGCGATGTCGTTCGAGCGATCCGCCTCTTCCGGCCGCTTGTCGTTATCTCTCGATTCACAGGAACCCCGCGCGACGGCCACGGCCAGCATCAGTATGCCGGCTACATCACGCCGATCGCCGTCAAGGCCGCGGCCGATCCTGCTCAATGCACGACGGCGGGAACGCCGTGGCAAGTCAAAAAGTTCTACGTCGAGGGCAGCTTTGGCGATAACAGCGAACCGACGCTCCGCATCAACACCGGTGCCTACGACCCGCTCCTCGGCCGCTCATACGCCGAGATCGCGCTCGAAGGCCGCAGCCTTCACCGCTCTCAAGGCGAAGGCCGTATCGAGGTGAAGGGCGATCAGTTTTCAAGTTTGAATTTGGTCGGTGCTGCAAAGGATTTGCGGGAGAAGGATATTTTCGACGGAGTTGATACGACGATTAGCGGCATCGCAAACATATATCACACGGGTGGTGCTCCCGTCACAGACTACACCAGACGTCAATTGCAGGAGTCGCAGCAAGCTCTTGAGGCGGCCGCTCGTGATTTCAGCCTGACCGATCGCCAAAAGGTCATTTCTTCGTTGGTCAAAAGCCGTAGAGCCCTCGCGGATCTAGAGGCATCGCATTCAATCTTCTCAGGCCCTCCTGAGCGTCAAATCGCGTGGGATGCTACTCGAAAGAACGAAGCAGGAATTCTCGCCGTCGTCGAGCAACGTGTTGGACTATTTTGGCCATCTCCGCTTACTGCGGCTATTGGAAATGCCGCGGGTATTCAGATCGACGCCCTTGCCGACTCCGAAACCGTCGTGCCCGGCGGCGATCTGATGGTCTCGGTGAAGACCTTTGGTCGCAAGGAGGATATGGTGAAGATCAGTGATATTTCATTGTCTTCCCCGGGCTTTTGGACAGTCGTGAAGACGGACCCGCCCACGCAAGCGAACGCCGCCTACAATCCGCGCGAGGTCGGAACGGCGAACGCTGTATTCAACGTGAAGGTTGCGGCAGACGCTCCGCTCACCGAGCCGTATTGGCTTCGCAGCGAGCGAAAAGGAGATCTATTCGCATGGCCGGACACCGCTTCACAAACGCTGCCATTCGACCCGCCGCAGTTAATTGCGCACGTGAAGGTAAATATCGGCGGTACTGAGATCACTCTCGATCAGCCGGTGCAATATCGATTTGCCGACCCCGCCCGGGGCGAGGTCCGGCGTGAGATCAACGTCGTGCCGCCGGTGTCGCTGACGATGCAGCAGAAGCTTTTAGTTGTTCCCGTGTCGAATAGTCCACAGACTCGGCGACTAGACGTTACCGCGACAAAGAATGTCTGCAAGCCGACGCAGACGGACGGTACTCTGACGATTCGCGGCAATTCGCCGGGGTGGAAGGCCGCAGCTCTCACGTCGGCGGGCACTCTCGCGAAATGCGGTGATAAGGCGACGGAATCCTTTAATATCATGGTGCCAGCGAATGCAAAGCCGGGAACGTATAGTTTCACGGCCCAGGTCGAGGGCTCCGGGTTCCATTGGGCCGACACGATGAATACCGTCGCCTACCCGCACATCCAGACCCATCGGTACTACACGCCCGCCGAGGCGAATGTGCTCGTTCTTGACCTCAAGACCACCCCGGCCAACATTGGCTACATAATGGGCAGCGGCGACGAGGTCCCTGAGGCGATCCGGCAGATGGGGATGAATGTCACGATGCTGGGAGAGCAGGATTTGTCGTCGGGCGATCTGTCGAAATTCGACACGATCGTCGTCGGGATTCGCGCGTCGGAGACCCGGTCCGATCTCGTTGCGAACAATCAGCGGCTGCTCGATTACGCAAAGGCGGGTGGGAATGTGATTTTCCAGTATCAGCGGAACAACTGGACGGCGCTTGCGCCGTTTCCGGTAAACACGCAGGACAAGCAGGGAACGACGGCGGGTACGATCGCTCGCGTCGTCGATGAAAATGCGAAGGTGACAATTCTCGATCCGGCAAATCCGATCTTCAACACGCCGAACAAGATCACGGACGCCGATTTTGCGGGCTGGGTACAGGAGCGAAACGCTTACAACCTAGTGACCTTTGACCCTCAATACACGCCGCTGCTCGAGTCGCACGACGCCGGCGAGCAGGAGAATAAGGGCGGCCTTGTTATCGCGAAATTAGGAAAAGGGAATTGGGCGTACTGCAGCTACTCGTTCTTTAGGCAACTGCCCGCCGGAGTGCCGGGTGCGTATAGGCTTTTTGCGAATCTGCTTAGCTTGCCCAGGGCAAAGTAAGAATGGCCCACGAAAAACACGAAAGACACTAAATCAAAAGGCTGTGGCCGTTTAGTGTCTTTCGTGCGTTTCGTGGGCTGATCTTATTCGATCACGACGAGAACATCTCCGGCGCCCACGGTATCGCCCTCGCTTGCCCGAATTTCGGCGATCGAGCCGTCCTTCGGCGACTTCATTTCGTTCTGCATTTTCATCGCCTCGACGATGATGACGGCGTCGCCCTTTGCGACCTGCTGACCGCTCTCGACCAGGATCCGCACGACCTTTCCGGGCATAGCCGTCTTGATCTCGGCGCGGCCCTCGGAATGGTGGTCGCCGCTTCCTGAACCGCGAAGGCGTTTTGGGTCGACCAGCGTTAGCCCGACTTGTTGTCCGCCGACGTCGACCGAGAATTCGTTGCCCTTTGAGGAAACGCCAGCTTCGAAAACGCGGCCATCGACTTTGAAAAGGTGAACTCCCGTCTCCGGCTCCGACGCAGTCAATTCGTATTCACGGCCGCCTACGGACGCTCGAACAAGGTCACCCTGGCGTACGAGGATGACCTCTTCGATCTTTCCGTCGATCTCGGCCTGCAGCTTCATGCGGATGTCGAATCTGTCCTTGTCTTATTCGGCTGCGGGGTGATACGCAGGTAGGGTTTCGGGGCCTTCCACCCCGCAGGGAATTTTGCCTTAGCGTCTTCGTCCGAAACGGCCGGCACGATGATACAGTCGTCGCCATCCTTCCAGTTCACTGGCGTTGCTACGCTGTAATTCGCGGTGAGCTGCAGGCTGTCGATGACGCGCAGGATCTCGTCAAAATTGCGGCCCGTGCTCATCGGGTACGCAATGACGAGCTTCACCTTTTTGTCCGGTCCGACGACGAAAACGTTTCGGACGGTCATATTGTCCATCGCGGTCCGGCCGTCGCAGCCGCCCTCGGTCTCAGCGGGAAGCATGTCATACAGCTTCGAGACCGCGAGGTCCGTGTCACCGATCATCGGGTAATTCGGAGCGTGGCCGGTCGCCTCTGCGATGTCGCCGGACCAGCGGACATGGTTCTCGACCGGGTCGACGCTGAGGCCGATGACCTTTACGTTCCGCTTGTCGAATTCAGGCTTAAGGCTGGCCATATAGCCCAACTCCGTCGTGCACACAGGCGTAAAATCCTTGGGATGCGAGAACAATATTCCCCAACTATTCCCGAGCCAATCGTGAAAGTTAATATCGCCTTCCGTCGTTTTTGCCGTGAAATTGGGAGCCTCGTCGCCTATGCGTATCGTCATATCTGCCTCCTGGGTTTGCTCGAATTATAACAAAGAATCGTGGTTAGTCGGCTGCCGCTTCTGGCTCGGCTGCGATGGGCTCCGCCTTTCGAAGCCGGATCAGATTTACCTTCTTTTCATCAGCGTCAAGTATCTCGACGTCGAGACCTCTAAGTGTCAGTTTCTCGCCAGTTTTTGGCACGTAGCCCGCCTCACACGTAACAAGGCCGGCGATCGTGTTGTATTCGTCGTCCTCTAAGTCCTCATCGAAAAGCCGCTCGATCTTGTCGATGTCGGTGGAACCCAGAACATCGTAATAGCCGTCGTCGCCCTCGACGATCTCGATGATCTCTTCCTGCTCGGTGTCTTCGTCCTCGATCTCTCCGACAATCTCTTCGAGAATGTCCTCGACAGTTACAAGGCCCGCCACGCCGCCATACTCGTCGATCACGATCGCGATCTGTACGTGACTCGCCTGCATCGTCTTTAGCAGCTCGGCGGCGGTCTTTGTCTCAGGCACGAGCTGCACATCGCGCATGATGGTCTCGACGGCTTCTTCTTTCCTGCCTGTGCCGAGGGCTGCAAGCAGGTCGCGAACATAAACAATGCCTTCGATGTTGTCGATGTTCTCGCGATAGACGGGCAGGCGGGAATATTTCTCCTCGATCATCACGTCACGAACGTCCTTGATCGGCGTTCCGACCTGGACCGCGACTATCTCAGTACGAGGCGTCATGATCTCCGACGCCTTCGTGTCGCCGAACTCGACCATCGTCTCGATGAGCTGGCGCTCTTCCTCCTCGATGATCCCCTCGGCTTCGCCTACCTCCATCAGCGCTTGAAAGTCCTCAGCAGTTGAGTCATTTTGCTCCTCGTCTTCAATGTCAGGTGCGAGGGTTTGGTCGACCGGATTCTTTGAGCGCGATCGTGTTCGGCTCGCGATAGGCTCGATGAAGAATGAGACAAGGCGATAGATAGGCCTAATAACAGGCAAAAAGAACAGTACCTTTTTCTCGGTGTTGTTTTGAACGAGCAGGCGCGGGATTATCTGCCTAAAGAGCACCGTGGCGCCTATCCCGATGACAAGGGCAACAAGAAGAAGCTTGCTGCGAGACTCCGCAAAATTCGTCATTATTACCGTCAGTAAGACGGTAAAGACGATGAGCAGAACCTGGATGGCGCTGGAGAGGCCGAATCGGAAGCCAGGACGATTTTCAAGGATCACTCGCAGGAATCCGGCAGAGTCCTGCTTATTTGCAAGCTCCTCATCCGACGAGAGCCTACGCAAGCCCACGTCAGAAAGATGCGAGAAGGCCATATCCACCGTTGCCAAAAAGACCATCGCCAAGAGCACCGCCCCTGCAATGATGATCTCAAGCTCCATAGATACTAAATTCTACGGTCTCGCACAGTTTCCCGCTACTTAGGCAAGATTCTTCCACTCACGGCCGTCGCGCGCCAGCAGCACGTCGGATTCCTCGGGGCCCCAGCTTCCCGCCGCATAATCAGGGAAGTCTCGGGCAGGTATCGCGTTCCATACGTCGAGGATCGGGGTAACGATCGACCAGCCTGCTTCGACCATATCCGCCCGCTGGAACAGCGTCGCGTCACCGATCATGCAGTCATAAAGCAGGCGCTCATAACCGGTCGCGACCTGGTCGCCAAAGTAATCCGCGTAATCAAAATCCATATCGACCGGCCCAACATTCACGATCGGCCCCGGGATCTTCGCACCGAAGTGAAGTGTGATGCCTTCGTCCGGCTGGATATGAATGACGAGGCGATTTGTGCGAAGACGTTCTACCCCGGTCTCCCTGAAGAGGATGAACGGGGCCTTCTTGAATTCGATAATGATCGACGAGTGCCGATCTGCCAGTCGTTTACCGGTGCGTACGTAAAACGGTACGTCGGCCCATCGCCAGTTATCGATCAAGAATTTCAAGGCGGCGAAGGTCTCAGTATTTGAATGCGGTGCAACATCGGGTTCATCGCGATAGGCGGGCACTTTCTTTCCGTCGATCTCTCCGGCCCCGTACTGCCCGCGAACCGCATGATCGAGGACGCTCTCCGGCTGAAAAGCCTGGATCGCATGAAGGATCTTCGTCTGTTCATCCCGCACTGCATCGGCCTCGAATGAGACTGGGGGCTCCATCGCCGTGAGAGTTACGAGCTGCAGCATATGGTTCGGGATCATGTCCCGCAAGGCACCGGCCGAATCGTAATAGCCGCCGCGCTGCTCCACACCCAAAGATTCGGCCACCGTGATCTGAACGTGATCTATGTAGTTCCGATTCCATATCGGCTCGAAGATGCTGTTACCGAAACGGAACACCAAAATGTTCTGTACGGTTTCTTTGCCGAGGTAATGGTCGATGCGATAGATCTGATCCTCTTTGATCAATCTGAGCAGGTCGCTATTGAGTTTTTTGGCGGAGTCCAGGTCGTGGCCGAACGGCTTTTCATAAACGAAACGCCGCCAGTTGCCGTTCTCCTCGCGCCCAAGGCCGTTCTTAACGAGTTTTTGGGTCACGTTGCCGAAAAGGGAAGGCGGCACCGCCATGTAGAAGAAGTAATTGTCCGGGATCTGGTGCTCGGCCGTCACCTCGCTGATGAGTTTTTTGATGTCGCCGAACAGCTTCTTATCGTCATCAAAATCTCCGCCTGTGTAATAGGTTCGTTGCTTAAGCCATTTTACGATCTTTTCGTCCGGGCCCTTTGGAATGAACTCCTTCATCTCGTCGACGACCATCTTTTGGAATTCCTCGGTCGTCATCTCTTGACGTCCGACACCGATGATCGCAAATGTATGAGGCAGGAAATCTTCTTTTGCGAGGTTGTAGAGTGCGGGCAGCAGCTTGCGCTTGGTCAGGTCGCCTGTCGCGCCGAAGATCACCATCACGCAGGGATCGGCCTTTTGTGGTTTTTCGGGCATTTCGGTCTATTTAACCACAGAGAGTCGAGCCCTGCGTAAGCCTCTGACATCTAGGACTACTTGACCGAATGGACGCGCTCCAGTCTCGTCCGGGCCATTTCGGTAAGGGCGTCCTTTTCGCCGCGAGTCTTTTTTAGTCCGTCATAACTCTGGGTGAGCAAAGGCTCAGCTTCGCTCGCACGGCCGAGCTCTGTAAGGCACTCCCCGAGATTTCCTTGAATCAAAAGGAAATACAGGTTATCGGCATTGAAAGTCACGGCGCCTTTCTCCAGCGATCGGCGCAGGTAAGGTTCCCCCTCCGCCGCCCTTTTCGTGCGCGTAAGCGAAAGTCCTACCGCATTCAAGACGAGTGCATAGTCTGGGGTCTCGGTCATGCGAGCGGGTCCGGCAAGTTCGTCTGCCCTGCGTCCGGCCGCGATGGCCGCGTCATACTGGTGCGAGGAAAGATACCCTGTAGCCAGATACAACGCTGCCATAAAGGAAAAGTATGAAGCGCCCTGCGGTTCATAGTAAGCATTCGCCTCCCGCAAGAGCGAAAGCGCCTCATCAAATTTCCCCCTGGCGAGAAGCGCACCGCCGAGATTAAGCTGCGTGAGAGCAAGCCGCGCCTTGGCGCGAGAGGTCGACGCTGACGACGCTGTCACAAGAGCGCGGCGCAGCGTCGATTCGGCTGCATCGAGGTCCCCTGAAAGCTGCTGTGCGCGGCCCAGTGAGACCAAAGGCATAACAAGTTCGAGGCTTTGATCGCCAAAAAGGTCAGTGTTTATGGAAACGGATTCGGTGAGTAAAGGTCTAGATTCGGCAACTCGGCCGGCGCGAACGTAAAATTCGCCGAGAGCATTTAGGCCAAAGGCCAAGTCCCTGCTTCCGGGGGAAGTTCTACGGATAGAGTTTACGCCCTGCGTCAAAAGGTCCTCGGCTTCGCCGTACCTGCCTAGATCCATCAGCACACTTCCGAGATATATCTTGCTTGACGCGCTACCGGCGCTATCTTCGCCAAAGGCGTCCCTGTTGGCGTCTAGCGCCCGTCTAAGCTCCCTTTCGGCCTGATCGAAAAGCCCGATCTGCGCATATGTCTGGCCGATGGTGAGCAATGCTTCTGCGCGAAGTTCAGGCTGCGCCGAAAAATCTGTATCGATCCTTGCCGCCGCGTCATCGAGTACCTCGATGACACGCGCGTCCTTTCCTTTTTCGTCAGGCGACGCGGCCGAAAGGATGTTTTGAAGGAACCGGGTGGCTTGCTCAGCCCGAGCGCGATCGCGTTGTGCCTGGTCCCTCTGGAAGGCGGCCACCCGAGCCTGCCAAAGACTGACACCCAAGCCTGCGAGAATACTTATGAGTACCAATGCCGATGCAGCCGCCCCGAAACGATGCCGGGAAAGGAAACGTTCCGTCCTGTACGCCAGGGTGCTGGGCCGTGCCGAAACGGGCAGCCCTTCGATATGTCGTTTGATATCCGACGCGAATGATTCGACCGACGTATACCGCCGCTGAGGATCCCCGCGAAGGGCCATCAGGACGATATTGTCGAGATCGCCCTTAAGGTCACTGGAGATTGATCGCGATCCAAGCTCGGAAGGTTTCGGAGGTCTGGCGTCAGTAACAGTCTTCAGAATTTGTTCGAGCGTTCGTCCTTCAACCTGGTATGGTCGCTTGCCAGTGAGTAGTTCAAATAGGACGACTCCCAGTGAGTAAATGTCAGTTGCCGTCGATACTGCTTCGCCTCGGATCTGTTCCGGGCTCGCGTAGGCGGGGGTAAGGGCACGAAACGCGGTTTGCGTCCTATCGGAAGTGTAGGACGTGCTCTCGTCCAGAATGCGGGCGAGCCCAAAATCGAGCAGCTTCGGCTCGCCGGACGCGGTCACAAGGATGTTTGCCGGCTTGATGTCGCGATGTATGACCATGCTGCTGTGGGCGAAGGCGACCGCTCGGCAGACCTTAAGAAATAGGTCAAGGCGCTTCTCCAGATCAAGGTCATGAGACCTGGCGTATTCATCGATCGGCTGTCCGTCGATGAATTCCATCACAAGAAATGGCTCACCAGCGGGCGAAACGCCTCCATCCAAAAGTGTAGCGATATTCGGGTGATTGAGGTCGGCTAGGATCTGACGCTCCCGCTTGAACCTCTCGACCAAATGTTCTTCCGCAATCGTCTGACGAATGATCTTAATAGCAACTCGCTGCTGAAACTCTCCATCGGTACGCTCAGCCAGATAAACCGCGCCCATTCCACCAGAGCCCAGCTCGTCAATGACCTTATATGGGCCGAACTGACGGGCGGGAAGGCCTAACTTTTCCACAAAAATCCCTGGGTCAGCAGCAGCGGGGGTTCTTATGAACTCACTCGACTCGTCATGTGATCGAAGCAGCTCGTGAAGCTCGCGGAGCAGGGATCCGTTACCCGCACATTCCTGCTCGACAAAGAGGGCGCGCCGGTCGGATGGCAGCTCCAAGGCGGCTGCGAAAAGCTCGTTTAATCTGTTCCAGTCAACGGGAGTCGTCATTACAGTTGGTTACCGACCTCAGCCGATGTCGAGACAGTCGCGCAGTTCCAGTTCACGCTCGTTCATCTCGCCCGTGTCGACTTCATGATCGTATCCGCATAGGTGCAGCAAGCCATGAAGAACAAGCTGCTTTATCTCGAGTTCGAGCGCAAGCCCGTTTTCCTCCGCTTGCCTTTGTGCCTGCTCGACCGAGATCACTATATCGCCGAGCCCTAGATCGGAAGGGTCGAACTCGTCCGCAACGCGGATGAAGGAAAGAACATCTGTGGTATCATTCCTGCCCCGGAAAAGGGAGTTCAGCTCTTTCATTCGGCGATCGCTCACTAACGCCACCGCGAAATCGCGCCCGTTGGCCTCTACCACGTTTTGGCTTAATGAGGCGGCGAACTCGCTTATCGAATCTCGATCCACCCTTACTTTTCGCTGAAGGTCGATTAGCTGCGGCACGATCTCTTCACGTGTGTGAAAGCTCCTTGTAAAGCCAGGCCTTTGCGAACTGCCAGTCGCGCTGAACCGTCTTCTCGCTTACGTTAAGAATGCCGGCGATCTCCTGATCCGACAGTCCCCCAAAATAACGCATTTCGACGACCTGCGCCTTGCGTCGATCTAGATCGCTAAGTTGCTCAATGGCCTCATGCAGCTGCAGAACGTCGCCAAGCGAAGTATCGGAGCAGACCTCTATGCTCTCTGATGAGAGCCTTGAGGCGGCCCCGCCCCTTTTCTCCGCATTGTGGCGCCGTGCGTGGTCGACCAGTACTTGCCGCATTATACGAGATGCGAGCGAGTAAAAGTGTAGGCGGTTTTCAACCGTCGGCAGAGTCTGATCGATCATTCGTAAATATGCCTCGTGGACCAATGCAGTCGGTTGGAGAGTGTGATCCCGGCGTTCCCGGGAGAGAAAATGCGACGCCCTTCGTTTCAATTCGTCATAGACGAGCGGGAAAAGCCGCTCCGGCGCGTCAGCGTCACCCGCCTGCCATGAGCGAAGTATATCGGTCGTATCATGCGCTGAGCCCATTTGACCGAATTTTAGCCGAACGGGATCAGGTTTTGAAGTTTTTTCCGCAGGATGTCTGTTTTTCACACCAGCTTTCGCATTTAAAGGTAGATCAAAAGCGAAAATCCACAATTTTCGCGGTTTGGGAGACCGTCCGTCAGGAAGAAATGTCCATGAGAAATATGAATCGAGCGAATCGTAACTTTGTTTTAGTACTAACCGCGACGACCCTTATAACGACCGCCGCATTCTTCTTGATGAAAATTCAACCCGTCGCAGAAGCGGCGCCCAAAGGCAGACCTTCGTCGCCCTCGGCGATCAATTACGGAGGAATTATCTTTGGCTACGGAGTTCACCCGGCGGCAGCCTTTTACAAGGTCAATCCGGACGGAACCAACCGCATCGCTCTCAATGACGTTGGAAGCATTTCTGTCCGCAGTCCTTCCGTATCACCCGCTACGGGCATGATCGCCTTCTCGAACGTGTTTTCGGTCGGCTACCATTCTGAGGACCTCTATGTGATGAACTGGGACGGGTCGGGGATCAGGCGGCTTACCTCACCCCCGGATTTCGTGCGGGATTTTAATCCACGAATATCCCCTGACGGAACCAAAATAGCATTCATATCAAATCGGAATGCCGGCAATCTCGTCCATAAGTGCAACGCACCGAATACTGGGTCGGTGATCGAGAGCAACGAGGTCTTTGTTATGAATATCGACGGAAGCGGGCTCACACAGGTGACGCAGCCCTGGTATTTTGACAACACCTCCGAGTCGTGCGGTCTCACCAACTGTAGTTGCTTTGGCGGAGACAACTTCCAGGTCGAGTGGATGTCGGACAGCCAACGGCTTGCAGTAATGGGTGACCGTTTTTATCAGCGCATGTCCGGCGATGCGAGAGTCGGTTCGACCCATACTATCGAGATCGTGGGTGGAAGCGGTCCGTTGATGTCCCTGTATGGCGACGACCCAAATAACGATCCCGTCAACCGAGATCTTCCTCCAGGCGATCCATCCAAACGAGTTGTTTTTCCGATCCACTCGGACGTAAGGGGCGGGATGTTCGACGTCGCACCCGATGATCGAATACTTTTTCCGACCGCATTCGGCGGTACGGGATTCGCCGAATTTGCAGACGAAAATCAAAATAGTGTTGGCATTTGGACGCCCGGAACCCTCAGCGTTAGTGGTACCGCCACCCAGACGTTAATGGGCCAGATGGGTTATGCGGGAACGACGGACGGCCGGCCCCACGGCGGGGATATTACCGAGGCACAATTCTCGCCCGACGGACAACACATTGTCATTCAGGGACACAGTCCCCGTGCGGTAAACAACGCAAATACCTTGTTTGTCGACAGCGGAGCCGGCGCAATACCCGGCCTTGAAAATTTCGTCAACATATCAGGGGGGCTCGCATGGGCGCCGGGTCCTACGATACCTCGGCCGGACCACATGTCTATCGACCCCAATCCCGTGGTTTCGTTCGACGGCATTCGGACGCCTGTCACTCCCAGCCTATTTGACGCCGCTGGCAATGTGATAGCGAGAACGGCCCAGTTCACTAATGGCGCCTATTGCCCGACCTGCGGCCTTCGCTGCGACAACACGCCCGATCAGATCGGGTGCACCGGTCTAGGGGGGCGGGATGCCACTATCGATGTGACCGGCGCCGTGATCGGCAGTGCCAACGAGGGGTCAGATAATCTTTGCGAGGAGAATGCAGGGATCCGTACCTGTGTTCCTCACTACAATACTGCAGGAAGCGGTGTCCTCAGCGTCTCGGCGACAAGGGCAACGGCGCTCACGTCCGGGACGGGTGGGCCAGGCGTAATTACGATAAAACGCGAAGGCAGTAATCCGCCGCTGGGAGCTTTGATCGTGAACTTTGATCTAGCGGGCGATGCTCTGCGCGACCTCGATTACGCCCTCGATATCACGGGAAATACGATTACCCTCCCCGCCGGTCAAATGTCCGTGGAAGTCAATATCCGGCCTTTGCGCTACGAGCCATTCGATCGAAATGTGACACTCACCCTTCTCCCCGGACAAAACGGTATCTATACGGTCGCTGGTTTTTCTCCCGCCGCCACAGTAGCTATACGAAATGATCTTGTTCCGCCGGTCTGCAGCTCCCCTCCGTCCGGGATTGCAGGATGGTGGTCAGGCGATGACAGCACGGCGGATGTCCTCGGTGCCAACAACGGGATAGCCGAGGGGAATCTCGGGTTCCAGAATGGAATGGTGGGTCGGGCCTTTGCGCTGGACGGTACGTCGGCTGATGTACGCGTACCGACTATTTCTGGGTTCAACACGAGTCAGGGGCTAACGATCGATACATGGATCAAACCTACCGACGTCTCCGCCCTGCACGCGATTGCCGAGTGGAATACGGGGACGAGTATGGGCGCACACTTTTACATAGGGAATCCATTGAGCGGCAATGGAGACGGTGCACTCCTTCTAAATCTGGTCGATAATTCCGGCAACGGGCACGTCGTCTATACTGGCGCTGGCAAGATCATGCCAAATAAGTTCCAGCATGTGGCGGCCACCTATGACCGCTCCGACGGTGTACATGGATATACAAGGATCTATGTGAACGGAAGCGCGGTTCCTCTGAATAATTCCGCAAATACGACCATAGATCTTGGTGTCTTTACACCGGCAACAAACATGGACCTATACCTAGGGGAGCGCCCGAGCGGTCCAAATTATAGATTCAGCGGTCTAATTGACGAGATCGAAATATTCAATCGCGGAC
>JAFAOW010000306.1 GCA_019247455.1 Acidobacteriota bacterium
AAGAGATGTCAAAGCTTATTGATCCTATCCGGACAGGTGAGTACGATCTGACATTCGGCTCGCGGGCCCTGGATCGAAGCCTGATCGGCACCCACCAGTCGGCGTTTCGCGAGAACGGCGGGCGGCTCGTAAACCTGATGATCCGAAAGCTGTCGGGACTGGACTTCTCAGATACACAGTGTGGGTTTAAAGCGTTCAACATGACGAAATTCCGCCCGCTCCTGGATGTAATGACCATCGACCGCTTCGGCTTTGATGTGGAGTTTCTGTTCGTGGCGAAATATCACGGCCTTCGGCTGGCAGAGATACCCGTTCGCTGGAATGACGTTGCCGGCTCGAAGGTCAGCGCCGTTCGCGACACACGGCGAATGGTCAGCGAACTGATGCAGATCCGCCGCAATGCCCGATCCGGGGTCTACGAGAAGATCCAAACAGGATAGAAAGGATGCACAAGATAAGGATCGCGTTCTTTGTGTTTCCTGCCGATCATGTCCATCCTGTTAGAATTTCCTTATTATGACCGCACGCCTCAACGTCAACATCGACCACGTCGCAACGCTCCGTGAAGCCCGAAAGACGATCGAGCCATCTGTTCTCGAAGCCGCCCGCATCTGTGAGAATGCCGGGGCTCACGGCATCACGGTGCACATTCGAGGCGATCGACGTCACATCCAGGATCATGACATTGAGGAACTCAAACAAACCGTCACAACCTATCTAAATGTTGAGATGGCCGCGACGGACGAGATGGTGGCGATCGCCGAGCGGATCAAGCCCGACGCCGTCTCGCTCGTGCCTGAGGGCCCAAATGAGATCACTACCGAGGGCGGACTGGATGTCATCGGGAACTTCGACAGCGTTAAGAACGCGGTCGATAAGCTAAAGGCCGCAGGCATTCACGTCAGCATCTTTATCGACCCGGACATCGATCAGATCGATGCCGCAAAACGCTCTGGTGCGAATCAGGTCGAGATCTGCACCGCCGAATACGCCGAACTCACCGTCGGATCGCAGGCTGCCAGCCCGCGTTTTTCTGATCCTGCTGTCTCTGCTGAACTTTCGCGCATTGCGGCCGCAGCCGAACACGCCAAATCCATTGGTCTTATTGTCGCCGCCGGCCACGGACTCACTACCTCGAATGTCGCCCCTCTAGCTCGAATGCCCGAGATCGAGGAATTCAACATCGGCCACCACATCATCTCGCGTGCTGTGTTTGTTGGATTGGAAAATGCGGTAAAAGAAATGCTCGAATCGGTAAGAAATATTTAGAGCCCACTCGCTCGGCAAGGCTTGTGTTTCGTTTTGAAGTCGCTCGTCTCTCTTAACGTTGCGAAATAATAGATATGGACAATTCCCGCTTTCGAGTCCGTGTACCCTATGCCCTCTTGCGAGTTAGACACACTGCAAGACATTTCCTCACCGTTTCCGAAGCAATCAACATCATTCGATAGCCACCGCTTATATACCGACTTCGGATCAGAATCCGGAGGCAAGGGTTTCGAGACATCCGAGAGATCCGGGAATTCCTCTAGCGATTTCGAGATCTTAGGACTCAGGGTTATCTGTCCAACAAGCGAGCTTGGCATAGCGTCCTTCTCAGAAATAATTCCCACGTCCTCGAAACAATTACCGGATATGAGGACCAGAGTTACGTAGTAGTCCTTCGTTTCGAAGATGGACCGACCATCGCGGTCCTGGCTGACCGGCTCTCCGAGGACTTTCTTCGCCTCTGCAAAGGTTGTTTTCAGTGGCTCGATACCATTCCAAGCTTTTGCATCCACGTATCCCGCAAATGCTGCCGAAAAAAGAATAAGGGCAGACAAACGAGTTTTCATATCACTTTTGACAGCCGCCGAATAACCTATGATGCACTAAAGTACTGCCTTTAACGCCTGGCCCGTATAGCTCTTCTTCACCCGCGCGACTTCTTCCGGAGTGCCGGTCGCGACCACCTTGCCGCCGCCGGATCCGCCCTCAGGCCCGAGGTCGATTATGTAGTCGGCTGATTTGATGACGTCGAGATTGT
>JAFAOW010000136.1 GCA_019247455.1 Acidobacteriota bacterium
AACCGCAAGGAATGCAATAAGACCAATATTGCGCAGCGCGGACAAGGTCGAAGTCTCGTAGCCCCGAATGAGAGCACCGTAGTGTATAGAATAGTGTGCTATCGCCGTCAGAAAGACGATCAGCAAAAGTATCAATACATGGAAAAAAGTTCGGTTCTTCAATGGGTTATCTTGTTTTCTTTGCCTTGGGCTCCCTAGGGGTCGGTGCGTGCGCCGAATACTGCGGCCCGAGCAGTCCCAGTTCCGCGGCCTTGAGGATCACATCGCCAACGATCGGAGCGGCGGTTGTGCCGCCGAACTGATTTCCAATATCCTCGATGACCACAGCGATCGCGACCTGCGGATTTTCAAGCGGGGCGATACAGATGAACCACCCGTCAACACGGTCGCGGCTCAGGTAGTCTTTGTATTCAACGATCTGGCCATTCTCGTCCTTCTTCTTTTTCAGGATGAATTTTCGTTCGCCCGTTTTCGGGTCGTAAATAGGAACGCCCGCCTTATTCGCGGTGCCCGTCTTGCCGCCGGCCTTGATATTCGTACCGGCGAGAGCGGCCCTTACGGCCCCGCCGGTGCCGCCCGCTTCCTCGGTCACCGTGGACATGATGTCGCGGATCGCGGCGCCCTGCTCGACGCTCAGAACCCGATTATAGGGTTGCGGCGGCAGGTCCGCCTCGATCTTCGGTTTCATCAAAAAGCCCTGAAGGTTGCCGGCGGTTGCGGCGACAAGCGCCATCTGAAAAGGGGTCTGCTGTCCGGCAAGCCCCTGTCCCATTCCTTCGAGCGCAAAATCGTAGAGCGAAATTCCCTTTCCGTTGACGATCACCGAACGCGCCGGGGCGAGCGCGGCAGCGATACGCGGATCACTGGTATTCCAGATGTCCGGATAGTAGCCCTGCTTCACGGCATCGTCAGGTTCCTCAACGGTGGCGATGCCGAGCAGGCGCGCGGTCTCTCCCATGCGGTCACGGCCAAGCTCATTCGCAAGATTCGCGAAGTACTGGTTGCTGGAAACTTTATATGCCTCGCGGATCGGGACCTGAGTAGTACACAATTCGCACCCTCCATTCGCGTCATGGATCGCTCGAGATCCTCGGAACGGAACGTAACCCTCCGCGATGTCCGGCAGCAGCGTATTCTGCTTGCCTGCTCTGAACGCGGACATCATCGTAACCGTCTTAAACGTCGACCCCGGTACATAGAATTGGCGCGTCGCCCGATCAAGCAGCGGCTGCTGCTCCTTGTTCGCCTCAAGCTTGAGATATGAGTTCAGGTCGCGAGCTTCCTCCAGGCTAAAGGTCGGATTGGAATAGATAGCCAGCACGTCCCCCGTCTGTGGATTAATTACAACGACCGCTCCTTTCTTTCCCTCCAGCTTTTTGGCGCAGTACAACTGGAGATTCTTATCCAGGGTCGTGCGCACGTCCTTTTTCTCAGGCTCGGGTTTCTTGTACTTGGTCAGGACCTCCCATGCCTCAGGCATCGGATCCTTATCGCGTTGATAAAGAGTACGCTCAAGTCCGGGCGAACCACGTTCGGTCCCGAGAAGGTGAGCCATCTCCTTTTCGAGCGGGAAGGTGCGCTCGATCTCTTTTCCGTTGACCTTGTAAAGGGCGAGGGCTGAATCGAGCTTGCCTGTTCGGTCAAGCATCCAGCCGCGAAGGGTCGACGCCGTCGCACGGCGGTTGCGCAGGTCTTTATAACTCAGCGCCTGAAACTCCTCATTCGTATCTTCCGCGAATCGAGTCCAATAGACCTGGAAGCCATAGACAACAAACGCGAGAATCACGAAGAATCCCATCCAGACCGTTAACCCTCGGTTCGCGACCGTCTGAGTGAGTTTACGCGTCACTTCCTTAGGAAGGTCCCGCTCAAATCGGAACCTCCAGCGGAAGAAGTTCTCTACAAACGAGACGACGAGGAATCCAATAAGAACCGCTAAACCGATCAGATAAACGATCGAGAGTCCCGCGGGGGTTCGCTCCAGTATCTGACCGCCGAAAATGCTCTCGGGCTTGAACTTTGACCAGTCGACAAAAAGCAGCAGGTTCATTTGCCGTCCTCCTTCTTATCGTCAGATCTTTGTGCGGCGCCGGATACCTGCCGGGTCACGTCTTCGGATTCTCCGGGAATATTCTTGACAGCGGCAATCGTCGCTTGTGTCGCAGGATCCGCCTCTTCCTCCTTAAGAGCAGCGGGTGAGAGCACGCCCGAGGGCATAGGTATCGCCGGCGAGGTCTCTGAGGGCGGGGCCTCGGGTGAGACGCGACTGCGAAATTCAAACCCGTTAATGTCGATGGCCTCTTCGGTCGGCCCGGTATGGTCGATCTCATCTTCGTCGGCGGACTCTATCTCGACGGGAAGAGGAACATTCTCAAATGTCACCTCTACAGTCCCGAACTTAACTTTGTCGTCCGGCTCAAGCTCCGTAGCCTTGCCATAAGCGATGCGTACGTCGTTAATAAATGTTCCATTTGTCGAGCCTGTGTCGGCCACAGCAAGATTGCCGCTCTCTGCCACTGACAAGGAACCGTGGATCTTCGATACGCTGTTGTCGTCGATGGTCAGCTTATTGGAGCCGGTGCGACCCACGGAAATACTTTCGCCGGCCTTGAAATCGAGGGTCACTTCCTTCGGAACACTGTTGAGGCTAAAACGGGCAATAAAAGTCGCTACGATCTTCTCGTCCTCAGCCTTCATTCCGGCAAGGATCTGTGCGACGTTGATCGCCGGCACGGTGACGTTCATCTCGACGTCACGGTCCTCTTCCGTGAATTTGTCAAAGCTCGCCTGCAGCTTAACGCCTTCAATGAAGTAATCGGGCTTCACCTCGAGCTCGACGGGCGCGTATGTGTAATAAAGAGAATCGTTTATATGATCGACCGTCGCCACCAAGAGCTCGTTTTCCAGCTTTCTTAAGGCCTCCTCCGCGTCCGTGGAGAATTTATCCCATTGCATCTTGAGCTTGAAATTGTGGGGGACGACGATGCCTTTGCCCGGAACATCCTTTGCTTCAGCATCGATAAGCTTCTTAATGCGTTCGATAAGCTCGCTTGTGGCAATTGAGCTTGAGGGGATCCAACGGCGTCCCGTGAACCGATCCACAGTGTCGCCGACCTTTGTCAACAGCCCGCGCAGAAGCCAATCCGGCGTGAATCCCTTCTTGGCGGCCCGTTGTTTCTCAGCCATGCGAACGAAAAGCGGTCAGGATAGACGTTTTGATCAGCCGTAATTCTAGCCGAAGTTTCGCGTAAATAAAAGCAACTAAAGCCTATTGATTTTGGGTGCACAACAATGTAAAATCTTTTTGGAAATGTTTAGGCATTTCTCCTTTCCTTTCTCAAGGCTCCCATTCTATTGGATCGTGGGGTGGCGTCGGAGCCGAGCTCGATGGACAAGATGGATCAAAAGAGATTTGACCGGCCGAATGCCGGATTTTCGGTGGTCGAGCTGCTTGTAGTGCTGGCGCTCATCGCCGTTATGGCTGGCGTGACCCTATTCTATACGAGCGCCCACAAAAAGCTCTATCAGCCGGATGAGCAGGCCCTTCAGATCCTGGACATGATGCAGGAAGCCCGCCAGCGGGCGTTAACGCAGCGCCGGACGATGCGGGTCGAGGTCAATCTGGCGACCAATACGGTCAAGCTCTACGACGAGAATAAAGACGCGACCACTTCTTCAGACGATTTCCTCGTTCGGTCCTTCAACATGTTCTCGACGACGAACGTGAAGGTGAATCCGAGGCCCTCCGAGATAGGTTATACACCGCCGGAAACGATGCCGGTCCCGGACGCCGTGTTCAAGACCAGCGTGTACACACCGAGCATAAGCCAGAGCGTTTGCACCATCCGCTTTCTCGCCAACGGCACTGCGGTGGACGCGGGAACGAACGCGACCGGCGCCGGCGCAGTTCCGACAGGGGTCACGCTTTACATCTGGTCCCCCAACAAAACGGATAACACCAAGTCGGACATCGCTCGCGCGATAACCGTACTAGGCCCCACAGGAGTCATCAGATTCTGGGAATTTGACCATTCTTCGACCAATACCAATAAGTGGAAGGATTCCCGGCGAAGCAGCTAGAGCCCCAAACGTAATGAACGCAAATATCAACAAACAAGACGGATTCTCGTACATTGACGTGATGATCGCCCTTGTGATCATGCTCGTCGGCGTTTTGGCGATGGCCGGTGCGTTGAGCGCGAACCTGGTCCGTTCGATGGAGGCTGAGAAACGCACGCAGGCGAAACAGCTGGCCCTATCCACCATCGAATCGATCATTTCCGCCAAGGAGATCGAGCGTCCCGGAGTCGTCGATGGCTGGGATTCGCTGAGAAACGTTCAGGCGTCAGTTCCGGCTGGCGACATAAACGGCATTTTTGTAACGGGCTTTAATCCGGTCCGGCAGGACGTCGGATGGGATGGTGTAGCCGGAACTGTGGACGACGCATGCGCAGGGTCTGGCCCCTGCAACGTATCCGGCAGGCCGAGCAATACGAGTGCTCTTGTGCAAGGTTTCCAGCGCCAGATCGTAATTACGGATGTGGATGACCCTGAGCGCCCGGCGCCCCCAAACCCCATCACCCGCAGGCGCATTGACGTCACGATCAAATACTTCGTCAATCAGGCGACCCGTACAGAAACCGCATCTACGATAATCACGCATTACTAATGAACACCGAGAGAACATCAATCGCGAAAAACGATCAGGCTGGATTTACGCTGCTCGAGCTGATCATCTCTATGGTGATCTTTATCATCATTACGGGCGCGATCTACGGTTTGATGCAGCTCGGGATGTATGACCGCAACAGGGCGAGCCGCCGCACGGACGTGCTTACTAACGCTCGTGTTGCGGTTCATATGATCGGACGAGACGTTCTGAACGCGGGGCTCGGCTATCATCGCCGGGGCGGCATAGTTCCTGACAACTTCAATTCGACACAGCTCGGGGTACCGGCGGATGTCGACGGGAACCGCGACATGCTCACATCTGTGGTCGCCGGCAATGGCATAAACACCAACAGCCTAAATGCGACGCCTGGGCTTAAGACGGACATGATCTCGTTTGCGTACCAAGATGTCGATTTCAACTGCGGCACGCCGGTGCAGCTTCAGGGCGTGGCAGCCCCGAGCGGCCTGCCGACCGTCTCGCGTCTTACATTCAAGGCATCGTCGGTCGCGGCCGTCGGTGCATGCCCCTCCCCTCGTACGGACCAAGCGAGCCTTCCCACACCGTATGATCTGTTTTTGATCGAATCAGACACTTCCCAGGTGGTCGGAATGGCGACCGCGGTCAGCGGTACGACATCGATGGACCTGGCGCCGGGTGATCCCCTTGGGCTCAACCAGGCCATTAATGGTACCGGCGTCAACGGCAGTCTTCTTCGCCAATGCACGTCCTCATCGGATACGAACTGCACGACCTATTCGGCGACCGCAAAAAGGATCTTCCTGGTGAGCTACGAGGTGAAGTCCGACGGCACCTTGATCCGCACAACGTACGGCAACAATCGCGGGGGTGCCTCAACCGCGCAAGTGCAGGAACTGCCTCTCGCCTACAACGTCGAGGACATGCAGATAAAGTACGTCCTCGATGACGGGACGCTTTCAGACAATCCTTCGGCAGGGCCGGACGGGATAGCCGGTACCGCCGACGATGATTGGCAGGGCTTCAACAAGATACGCCAGGTACAGGTGACAGTTACCGTGTTGTCGACCGAGATCGATGAGAAGACGCATCTCCCTGAAGCGATCACACTAAGCTCGACATTTAGTACACGAAATCTTGAATATGACGCGGGTTAGTTCGGGGATAACAGCAATGCAGGAAAGAATAAAGCAACACGTACGGGATATCTTCCAGGCATCGTCCAGCGAGGAGGGGTCCGCAATGGTCATCGCATTGATGATCATGATCCTTTTGATGGGATTCGTTGCGCTGGCAGTATCGAGAACGAACAGCGAGACGATCGCTGCCGGCAACGACGAGGCGGAAACCAAGGCCTTTGAAGCGGCGAATGCCAGCCTTGAAGTGTTGACCCGCAACTTCAACAAGAATTTTGAGACCAAACTTACGATCAGCGGCACCGATATTACCCGCATACAGGGCCAGACCCCGCCAGGATTCGACACGGATTACGATTTCGTGCAGACGGTGACCCAGACCGCCGCGACGAAAGACGTCGTGATGACAGGCGAGATGTTCCAGGGACTGAACGCACGCCGCGACGAATGGCAGCTCGACGCCGTCGCGACAGACAAACAGAACGGCGTTCAGGTGGCACTTAGGCGAAAATTCCTAAACAACCGCATTCCGATCTTCCAATTTGGGATCTTTTATGATGACGATCTCGAGTTTCATCCTGGGCCGCGTTTCGACTTCGGGGGAAGGGTGCACACGAATGGGTCATTGTTTTTGATGGCTGGGACGGGCCTTTACTTCTCCTCGAAGGTGAGCGCTCACAACCATGTGTTCACTGACATCTCGAAAAACGGCAGCTCTTACTCGAACTGGGGTGAGAATGTCTTTATCAAGAACGCGTCAGGTACATACGTTCAGCTCTATCATAATATGGGCAGCGTATTAGCAAGTCCCATCAACGGTTCGGCGGTGACCACGTCTCCGCTTCCGACCGCTTATACAGACGCAAACTGGACGACCTATCAAAATCAGTTCCAGGGCAATCTGCTGGCCTACGCACCGCAGCTGCAGCTCCCTATAAAGATAAACAGCGATATTTCCACGCTGAATCTCGATAATGTCGAGATCATCAAGCGCGGCAAGAAGATCGGCGACCTCGCGAACGACGGAACAGGCACTGTTTCATCGCCGAGCATAACGCCCGTCGTCGCTGCGAACTCCGACGACAAGATCACCGCGGCCGAACGTTATTACAACAAGACCGGAATTCGCGTCTCGATCGCTGACAGCAAGGCGAAACTGCCCGGGTGTGCAACTTCAACAGGCTCAGCCGTAACGACGCCCTGCGGCGTGCGAATGGATGGAGACGCGGCCGGCCAGACGGCTGGCGCCGTTTCCGGCACACGGGGCTATCAACCGCTAGCGATGCAGGGCTCGCCTGCGTACCAGGCCACTCGGCTAAACGGCAAGCGCTTTGATACTGACAGCCGGGAGTTCTGGATCAAGATCGAGACCGTCCAGTACAATCCGGCCACGATCGATTACGACACACAGGACATTACGCAGGACCTGCTCGCTCTCGGTGTTACGGACCCACCGCCCAACGACTCCACATTCTCGATCGCGGATCCGAATTACAACACGAACGGCATCGATTCACGCGGGATCTTCCAATTCCAGCGTTACACGATCACAGGTCCGAATATTCCGAATAGTGGGTACATATCGACCGCCGGTACTTATAATCTCGTCATCCCCGGAACTGTCGCCACCGGCAAGAGCTGCAGCAACAGCTCGGACACGTTGACGACAACCGGATACGATACAGGGACGATCACCGGTTCACCCGCGTATTTTCCAAATAATTTCAGCGGCGACGATCGTGCGGTGATGCGTAATGCAACGATCACCGGGATCACTGGCAAGATCCCATGCGTCGTCCCGATACCGATCGAGATGTTCGATACTCGCGAAGGACTGTACAACGACACTTCCAGTGTCTTCAATCCGACCAGCTCTACGGCACCTGGCTATGGCACGAACGTTCCGTGGGCCGGCGTGATGAGCATGGTCGACGTCGATATCGCAAATCTCAAGAAGTTCCTCGACGGCACATGGGACACGAAGATGCCAACCGGAACGCCGTATTACACAGCGACAGGCCACGTTCTTCGCGGATCAGACATTCCTCAGAATAACGGCTGGGTCGTGTACTTGTCAGACCGCCGCGGTGATTTTGACTTCGACGGTGAATACGACATGGAGGACATCTACGGAAATAACGACGGGATCCTCCAGCCGGGCGAGGACATTAACAATAACGGTACACTCGATGCCGACTACGCTAACGAGGCCGTTCGCTACACAGGCGCGGGAAGCAACATCTCGCCGGACATAGCCGCTACCTTCGACCATCACTTCTACCGTCGCGGCATCCGCCTGATAAACGGTACGCAACCTCCGGGAGCTTATGATAGTACCAATCCTGCGAACACGAAGGGCCTTACGGTCGCGTCCGAAAACGGCATTTACGTCCAAGGCAACTACAATTCGACCGGCATCGCAAATGTCGGAACGCCAACGCTCTCGACCGACTATCTGCCGAGCGGTGCGAGCGACATTCCGTGTTCAATCGCAGGCGACTCGATAACGATCCTGTCCAATAATTGGAATGACGGTGAAAGCTTCGTATATCCATTCTCGCTCGGCAACCGCGCGTCGACAGAGACGACGCAGCGCTTCGCAATGCTCGCCGGAGACACGATCACGACATTGAACGCGACCCCCAATCAAGGGGGCGGTGACCTCAAGATGAACGGCGGCGTCCATAACTTCCTGAGATTTCTCGAGGATTGGACGGGACGATTCAACTACTCCGGCTCAATGATCAATCTGTACAACTCGCACAACAACAACGGATCATTCAAGTGCTGTAATAACGTTTATTCACCTCCGACCCGAAACTGGGTATTCGACTCGTCGTTCCTGGACGTGAACCGCCTTCCGCCGGGAACGCCGTATTTCCAGAATATTCAGATGACAGGCTTTCAGCGTGTGAATTAGGCGCTGGACGATCTAAGAGAAGGCGGCCTTCGGGTCGCCTTTTTCGCATTGCGCTTAGTATGCAGGATTACAGTCCCGGCCCGGCGCGATCCATAGAATCGGCGTACTCCTGCCGAAAACCGATGAAGTTAGTACGTTTTGGATTCTATTATCTTGGACTGATAACAGCGACCGCCTTGGGAGCTCATGCGACCGTCCATCCGCTCGATCCTAAATGGAGGTGGCGTTATTGGTGTAACCGTGAACAAGCGCGCCGCCGCTGGGGCCACGCCTAAACTCACAAGGTCGACCCGCATTTGCCGCAGAATTTGATATGGGCCGGATATGCGTTACCACAGCGGCGACAAAGGCGTTCGGCCTGCGGCGGGACCGCGGTTTGCTGCCCGTAAGTGCCCGTAAATAGCGGCGAGGTGTATCCGCTTGGCGGCTGACTGGAATGCACTTGGGAGGCAGGGGTGATATTCAACCCGCACCTTCCGCAAAACCTCGAATTGTGCGGCAGCGGAGAGGTACACCGTGGGCACGGATATGTCGCTGCGGCCTGAGGCGCATCGCCCGGTGAAACGAGCTGAAAACTTCCACCACCGCAGCGGCCGCAAAACTTAACGCCTTCAGCAAAACGTGAACCGCAATTTACGCACGCGACGATCCCCGGGATAACACTCGACTGGGCCGCACCGCTGCTGCTCGAGCCCTGCGAACCCGACCCGTGGCTGGCACCCTCCTTCGGAGCCCGAAGCTGGGCCTGGATCACCTGCTCTTGCGCTCCCTCGCGAATCTCGATGACGCGTTCATCGTCTCGCTCACCTGCCTTCGCAACGCGGAGGACGTGGCGGCCCGCCGGAATGTCCGTCAATACCACACGGCCTGAGCTGCCGACGCTCGCCTTTCTCTCGTCGTTAACGTAGACCTCAGCGTTCGCGGGCGCCAGGACGACAAGACGAGACATGCCGCCGCGTTTTGATTCTTCAATGTCTTCGGAAGCCTTTTCAAGCTCCGAGATCCATTCAGACACAGAAGCTGGCCTATCGTCAGGATTGATCTCGAGCGAACGCATGATCACTCGATCGACATCCGCCGGCACATCAGAACGTATCGACGAAAGTGGCTCCGGGCGATGCATTATCTTCTGCATGACGAGCTGCATCAGATCGCCGGTGAAAGGCGTCTTGCCGCCAAGCATCAAATAGGCGATCGTGCCGAGTGCATAAAGGTCTGCCCGCTTATCGACGCCGATCTCGGGCTGCATCTGCTCGGGCGACATGAATTCGGGCGTGCCGATGATCCCGCGGGATGACGGCGTCGCGTTTGAACTGATGTCCGTAACGGTTTGGTTCACGATCTTCGCAAGGCCGAAGTCCCCGACCTTCACAAATCCATCGCCGCCCTTTCCCTTCTGCATGATGAAGATGTTTGCCGGCTTGAGGTCGCGGTGGAGAATGCCAAGATCGTGTGCGGCCTCGACGCCGTCCGCGATCTGCCTCAGAAGGCGGACCGCGCGCTTTACGGGTAGAGTTCCCTCGCGACGAAGCAGCTTATGCAAAGTCTCGCCTTCGACGTACTCCATGACGAGATAAAAGACGCCTTCAGTGGTCTCGCCGAAGTCCGTGACGCTAACGGTATTGGGATGCTGTATCGAAGCAGCGGCTTGGGCCTCACGTTCGAAGCGAACGATCGCCTCGCCTTCCTGGAGGTCCTCGCTGGAAAGAATGTCCTGACGAACCGTCTTTACGGCTACCTTGCGCGTGTCGAATTTCTTGTCTTTTGCGAGATAGACCTGACCCATCGCGCCGCGGCCGAGCCGCGACTGCAGGAAGTATCGGTCAGCCAGAAGCTGCGTCCCCGGCAGCGTCGCGCGCGTGGCCGTTTGGTCCGCGGGGCACTCTGATACCTCATCCGGATAACACAGCTCACATTTAGGGCATTCCTTCATTCGCTAACCGATATCTTGAATCACCAGCAAAAATAATCAAAGTGGAGGAACGCCTATGAGACGAGATACTTGCAATAATGCCAGAGTTTGCAGGTACTGACCGGTTTGGTATAATCCGAGATTGCTTTCTGGGTCGATAGCTCAGTTGGTAGAGCAACGGACTCTTAATCCGTGGGTCGCAGGTTCGATCCCTGCTCGGCCTACCAGAAAAAGAAAAAGGCAGCCTTTCCAGGCTGCCTTTTTCCATTAGACCTGATCGCGCCATTTGAGAACGGCGTCTCGTAAGATCGGGTTCTGCTGGAAGCTTGCCGTTTGGCCCTGGGCGGCGGTAGCCCGCTGAATGTGCCAGTAACTTAATCCCAGCTTCCCGATCGAGCGGACGTAATTGCTGCGGGCGCGGAATTTCCCGTTAAATAGACCGCCGAGCACCCAGAAGGAGCTCTTGAACGCGGATGTCGCCGTCGCCGCATGATCCGAGGGAATAAGGCCGCGTGCGATGTCCATCGCCAGCATTTCGTTCAGGATCCTTCGCTGACGCCGCATGATGTAGAGCGCGAAGCCGGTGAGGATGAGGAAGAACGGGATCTCCAGAACGACATAGCCAACCACGAACCCTTCGAGTCCGCCGACCGTCGCCATCAGATTCCAGCAAGCGTGAAGGAAAACAGCAATGAAATAGCCGCCAATAGGTGCGATTATCCTGACGGCCATGTTGTGCGATTCGCGCGAAATGCCGCAGCCGATGCCGGTCATCGACGTAAAGGTCACGTGGGCGAAGGGAGACATTATTCCGCGAAGCACAAAAAGGAATATCAACGCATTCATGCCGCCCGGCCCGCCGATGGCGCGGCCATAATAAAGAACGTTCTCAACCGTCGCGAAGCCGAGGGCGATCACACCGGCGAACACGATCCCATCCAGAATGTCGTCGAAGTACCGCCGGAAGAATACGAGAAGCAAGATGACGCCCAAGCCCTTGGACCCTTCCTCGAAGATAGGCGCGGAAACGACTGCACCGACGATATTCCCTGCTTCGTTTGAGACTCCGATACTGACCGCAATATCGACGCCGGTGTTAATGATGAAGGCTACGGTCACCGACACGAGAGCACCCCACGCAAATGCCAATGCAAGCAGCCAGAGGGGCTCTGGGTCGTACCGGTCGAGCCAAATAAGCGGCAGGATATAGATCGCCGCGGGGATGAACGCCACAAAGGTCGCCATGATCGCGGGGATCGGTCCCACGCTGAAGAACATGATGATGCATACGACTATAGTGAAAAAGATCACGCCAAAGATCGCCAACCCGATCCCAATGTAGCGTTTGGTTTTGTTGGGGTCATCAGGCTTAACAGCGGAGACGCTGTTAAGACCGAAATTCGAAAGTGAGGCCTGGACACTGACAGGCTTCTGAGCGACAACTTCGTTGAACTGCTGGATCTCCTGCTCGCGAAAGCTGGGGGCCGGTGTCGCCACGGAAGCGCCTTCGATCGTGACTGCTGCAGTTACACCATTAGAGCCGAACTGAATGTTGTCGCCGGAATTGAGCTTTTGGGAGGAAATCTGTTGGCCGTTGACAAAGGTACCGTTGGTGCTTTGATTATCGGTAATGTAGTAGCCGTCAGGTTTGGCCTCAATGAAGCAATGCTGTTTTGAGGCGATCCGCTCCGTCTGAGGGTCGAAACGCACCGTACACGTCTCGCTCCTTCCTATTGTCATGAAACCCGTCTCGAGGTCGTACGACTGCCCCGCGAGCGTGCCGCTGTTGATCCTAAGTTGTAATTTCATACTGCAATGATAGGAACAAACGACCTAAAGTCAAGCGAATCAGAGTTTTCCACACGCAAAAAAGCCGGTCGCGGTGAGCGCCCGGCTTTTCTTCTTTTCAACTTGTTCAGAACCTAGGAAACAGCCTGTTTAGCTTCGCGAATGACGAGGTCAAACGTCCCCGGATCCACTTTGCGAAAACGACGGTTTCGGTTGAGAGAAACAGCGATCGATATCGTCGGATTGTTGCCCTTGAATTTCATCCCGCCGGCAACGAGCAGATTGTAAAGCTCGTTAACATGCAAAGGCCGTCCCGCTTCCCGAAGCAGGAGCGTGCATGACTGCGTAATGGTCCTATCGCTAAAGCGATTGCTTATAGGCTCAACATTGCTGCTGATCGAGGGAATTCCCCTCCCATGCGAGAAATATGCGATCTGGTCGCTGCGGACCGGCGCCGGAGCGCCCTTAACTGAACGGCCAGCCTGGTCGTGGCCAACCGCATCTTCGATCGAGATCGAATTCCCGAGGTGTCGGCGGCTCCCGGACCGCATGGTCACAAGCAGGCTGTCGATCGCTTGCTCCGTCTGCTGGGCACTATTCTCGAGCGCCCCGATCTCCTGGCGAAGCAATTCCACCTCGTTTTCAGCCTCTCTGAGGCGTCCCATAAGGCGGTTCTGAGCGTTACGAGTCTGACGAAGACTTTGCTCAAGTGTTGATATAAGATTTTCGTCTAACATATTGCAAATATGTCAAGTCCGGAATACTTAATGTATTTTCTAGGGAATTAAGAGCTGCGTTCGATAACAAAATCAAGGACCCTTTCGAGCGTGGAACGATATTCAGAATCAGGCAGCGCCTCAAGCCCCTTTCTGGCCGCTGAAGCATGCTCATCGGCCAGGTGCTTAATATCTCTTAAAATGTTGTTTTCGTCAAGCATTTTATTTAAGCGCTTTCGCGGCAGGGCTTGATAGGTGCCGTCGAGGACAACCTGTTCCACTTGCGGACGGACCTTCGGCACTTCGTCCAGAAGCCGGATGAGGGGTAACGTCAGCTTTCCTTCGAGAAGGTCAGAGCCCGCGGCCTTGCCGAGGTTCTCCATTTCAGAAGTGACGTCAAGAAGGTCGTCAGATAGCTGAAACGCGATCCCCAGGTTCATGCCGTATTCTCGTAAGGTTGCCCGCTGTTCGGGTGGAGCGTCGGCAAGTATCGCGCCGATCTCACAGCACGCGGAAAATAGATATGCTGTTTTTCGCGAAAGGATGTCAAAGTAGGTTTCCTCGGTAATGTCCAACCGTCCCACCATCGTCATCTGGATGATCTCCCCTTCGGTCATTCGGCGAGTGAGGGTCGTTAGAATATCAAGGATCTCGAGCGAGCGCTCTGCTAAGGCCGTCTCGAAGGCTGCCATATAAAGCCAGTCACCCATCAGAACCGCCGCCTGGTTGCCGAACCGGGCGTTTATCGACGGCCGGTTGCGGCGTGTGTCGGCGTTATCAATGATGTCGTCGTGCACGAGTGTCGCCGTGTGCAGCATCTCCATCACGGTTGCGAGGCGGATGACATTGTCCCTGGCACCATCACCGCCGACAGAGTAGTTACCGAGTATCAAAAGCGCCGGGCGTATTCGCTTCCCGCCCGACGACCGGAGGTATTCTCCGAGATAATTAATGACCTCGATATTCGAGCTCGCCTGACGGCGAAACTCATCCTCGACCAGATCCAACTCGCGACTAACGATGCCGAGGACCTTGTTTCCCGCGGAACCAATAGTTCTCAGATTTTTTACGGCAAAGCTGCTCATTTCACCAGAATGATATTCGTGCCCTGCCGCGGTCCTCGATATTTATCGAACAGCCGCCCGATCTCATCGATGTCGTGCTCCGTGAATCCGCCTTTCTCATGAACGAAGAATCGAGAAAACAGATGTGACACCACGTTACAATATCTTTCGCGGTCCATTCCGGCACGCCCTATACCATACGCCCAGAATTCGCTAACCACCGGCACATCGCGGCCCCGAAAGAATTCGGCTGCCCCTTCAAAAAAATGGCCCTCATGACCCTGCACATCGATCCACACTAGATCGATATCATTTGCGTTCTCGGAATGTTCGGCAAGAAAAGAATCAAAGGACCGGACGGCTACGCTCACTGACTTTCGACGGGCTTCGCCCATTTTGCCCTCATCCGCAACAACTCGCACGCGGCTGTCGCCCGAATTATCCGGCGAGATCTCGAAATCGGCCGTTCCATCTGCCGAGCTCAGTGCGATATCAAAGGCATCGACGCGCTCGCCCAACTCATTTTGCTCGATATTCCTTTTTAGCAAATTGAAATTACGAGGCGACGGTTCAAAGGCGATCGCCCGGCGAAAATATCCTTGGAGCAGCATGGCCGTCGAGATCATTCCGATATTCGCCCCGACATCAACGACGATTCGATTTCCGCTTGGCCTCAAGCGACCGAGTTTTGCAAGGAGTTCGACGCTGTGGCGAATAAAGTCGATCTCAAACCCGCCCCGGGTAAATAGGATCTTCCCGATCAGCCAGTCACTGCTGGAGACGCTTAGCAGACCGTTGGCGGTGTTGACCGTCACCGTGTGTTCCGGCCGGTAATAATGCGACATCCAGCGAAGCAGCCGAAGCCGGTCGGACAGCGACGCCATCTAATTCGTACGATAATTGTCAAAGGTCATATCAATGCCGAAATCTCTCCCTTTGAGAGCGGCGATGACCTCTTGAAGCGTATCGCGGTCTTTGCCGGACACGCGGACCGTATCGCCCTGGATCGATGCCTGGACCTTGTACTTGCCGTCCTTGATGAATTTAACGACTTCTTTTGCCTTATCGATCGGGATCCCCTGCTGGATCTTCACGGCCTGGCGGACCGTGCCGCCTGCGGCCGGCTCGACTCGCTGGTAATCAAGGGCCTTGAGCGAGATGCCGCGCTTTACCAGCTTCCCTTGCAAGATGTCATTCATATTACGCAGCTTTGTCTCGTCCTCCGCCGAAAGCATCAGGTCCTTGTCCTGCATCTCGACGGTCGCTCGGCTCCCCTTGAAATCAAAGCGCTGTGAGACCTCTTTCGTCGTTTGATGGATCGCGTTCGTGACCTCAGCATAATCGGTCTTTGACACGATATCGAATGAATTGTCTTTTGCCATTTGTTTATTTTAACGCAAAGGCCGCAAAGGCCGCAGAAACGCAAAGAAAAGCATAATCACGTTTGCGTCTTTGCATCTTTGGGACTTTGCGTTTAGATCTGCAGGTTAAAAAAGTCCAGGAAGTTCTGAGTGGTCTGATTCGCGAAAGACTCGATCTCGACATCAATGTAATCAGCGAGATATTTTGCTGTGTCGACGACCATCGCAGGTTCGTTGCGCTTCCCGCGGTGGGGTTCAGGCGTAAGGAACGGACAATCGGTCTCGACCAGCATTTTGTTGAGCTGCATTATTTCGGCGACTTGGCGCAGATCGTCTGAATTTTTGAAGGTGATGTTCCCAGCCCACGAGATCAGGAAGCCGAGCGGCACCAGCTGCTCCACCATTCCGATGGTCCCGCCGAAGCAGTGCATGATCCCGCCGCGAAAGTCCTCGCCTTTGCACTCCTCCTGAAGTATCGCAACGGTCTCTTCGTTCGCCGAGCGGCTGTGAATGATGATCGGCAGGTCGAGGCTGCGCGCGGTGCGAATTTGCCGGCGGAATACCTCCATCTGCACATCGCGCGGGCTGTGATCATAATGAAAATCAAGCCCGATCTCGCCCCACGCGATCACTTTTTCGCTCGACTTAACAAGGTCGATCAGGTGCTGCTCCGCAACGTCGTCGTAAAGCTTTGCATCGTGCGGATGCACTCCCACCGACGCGTAAACCTGCGGATACTTTTCAGCCACGGCGACTGCGCGCCGAAAGTCATCGCTTTTCGGATCGCCCGTTCCAACATTCAGCATCAACGCCACACCGGCATCGAGCGCACGCTGAACGACCTCGTCGCGGTCGGCATCGAACTGTTCACCGTCAATGTGGCAATGAGAATCAACGAAGATCATTTCAAGCGCGCGCCGATCTCAACGTCCTCGATAAATGTGGCGATCGCGGGGATCGGGCCCGAGCCGTCCTCAAGACTTGCCGCGCAGATCATACCCTGCGATTCCAGCCCGCGCATTTTTCGCGGTTTTAGATTTGCGACAACGACAACTTTTCGGCCGATTAGCTTTTCGGGCTCATAATACTCCGCAAGTCCCGCCAGGATCTGCCGAGGCTTCTCTTCCCCAAGGTCGATCTCGAACCGCAGCAGCTTATCGGCGTTTGGAATGCGCTCGGCGACCTTGATCTCGCCAACTCGAAGCTCGACCTTCAAAAAATCGTCGATAGAGATGAAGTTCCCCTCTTCGGCGGGTGCAACAGCGGCATCATGCACAGAGGGTTTTTGTTCCCCTGTTACTTCTTGTCGTTTCTCGGTTTCTTGTTGTATCTCACTCATT
>JAFAOW010000031.1 GCA_019247455.1 Acidobacteriota bacterium
TCCGCACACGAAGTTCAAGGCTGAGGCATACGTCCTGACCAAGGAAGAAGGCGGCCGTCACACGCCGTTCTTCACCGGCTACCGCCCGCAGTTCTACTTCAGAACAACGGACGTCACCGGTGTCGCACACCTTCCGGCAGGGGTCGAAATGGTGATGCCCGGCGACAACATCCAGATGGAAATCGAGCTTATAGCCCCGATCGCTATGGAAAAGGGCCTCCGCTTCGCTATCCGCGAAGGCGGCCGTACCGTCGGTGCCGGTACCGTGACGGAGATCGTGGAGTAACCGAATTATGTTGAACGAAAAGATCCGCATCAAGCTAAAGGCCTACGATCACCGTGTTCTCGACCAGTCGACGAACGAGATCGTAGACACGGCCAAGCGAACCGGGGCGAGGATCGCCGGTCCGATCCCCCTACCGACCGTCAAGAACAAGTGGACGGTCCTTCGTTCGCCGCACGTCGATAAGAAATCGCGTGAGCAGTTCGAGATCAGGACGCACAAGCGCTTGATGGACATTCTCGATCCGACGGCGGAAACAGTCGATGCGTTGATGAAGCTTGACCTGCCGGCCGGCGTAGATGTGGAGATCAAGGCGTTTGGGAAAAACTAGTCGAGACAGTCTTGAAAGTATGGGAAGTCTGGGAAGGACTTTCGTAACTTTTTAGACATCCGAGACTTCCAGGACTAAGGAAGAATATGGTTAGCGGAATCATTGGAAGAAAATTGGGTATGACGCAGATCTTTTCTGAGGATGGCACGGTTACCCCCGTGACCGTCATCAAGGCGGGTCCTTGCGTGGTCGTCCAGACAAAAAGTGCAGCGGGCCGCGACGGCTACAACGCGATCCAGCTTGGACTCGTTGAGGACAAGCCGGTCCGGCTGAAGAACGTTTCAAAGCCGCTCCAGGGCCACTTTGAGAAAACGGGAGGCGGCCTTCCGCCGACGCGTGTTCTTAAAGAGATACGCCTGGCTGGCGAGCCCGAAGCGTCTGTCGGGGATCAGGTCAAGGCTGACATTTTTGCCGACGGCGACAAGATCGAGGTCGTGGGCCGTTCAAAAGGCCGCGGATTCCAAGGGACTGTCAAGCGCCACAACTTTGCACGGGGTCCTGAGTCACACGGCTCGATGAACGTCCGAAAGCCGGGTTCGATCGGTCAGTCGGCTTATCCTTCCCGAGTTATTAAGGGTACGCGTTCATCGGGACACATGGGTGACGATCGTGTCACCGTCAAAGGCCTGACCGTTGCGAAGGTCGACGCAGACAACAATCTTTTGATGATCCGAGGTGCGGTGCCCGGAGCGAATGGCAGCCTTGTTGTTGTCAAAAAGTCATAAACGGAGAAGATAATGCCTACCGTTAAGGTTCGTAATTTGAAGAATAAAGAGGTCGGCGACCTACAGCTGTCCGACGCCGTTTTTGGTGTTGAGCTGAATGAGGGCCTGATCCACGCGGCGGTCATGAACTTCCGTGCGAACGGCCGCCAGGGAACCTCGGCGACCAAGACCCGGGGTAACGTTTCGGGCTCGGGGCGCAAGCTCTGGAAGCAGAAAGGAACTGGCCGTGCTCGCATCGCCAGCTTGCGTTCCCCGCTATGGAAAGGCGGCGGAAATGTACACGGACCGCAGCCGCGCGACTGGTCCTACCAGATGCCGAAGAAAATGCGGCGTGGTGCCTTGCGTTCGGCCCTTTCAGAGCGTTTACGCGAGGGCAATCTGATCGTCATCGACGAGCTCGGTCTCAAGACGCCGAAGACAAAGGATTTTCTCGGTGCGATGGGCGGTTTGAAGCTTGGCGACGGCAAAAAGTCGGTCAAGACGCTGATCATCGACAGTCTCGATAACGAGAATCTGGTGCTTTCGTCGCGTAACGTTCAGAAGACGAAGGTCACGAACAGCTTTGGCCTGAACATATACGACATTGTTTATCACGAGAAGCTCGTCATATCGAAGTCGGCGATCGAAGAACTGACGAGCCTTTTGGATCCAAAGGCGGAGGGTGGAGAGATAGCCGAGGTCAAACCGGCAGCGGCTAAGGAAAAAGTAAGAACGCAAAAGGCAAGACCTTCAGCGGAGAAAGAAGCCGCTCCAAAGGCGGCGAAGCCGGCAAAGAGGGCAAAGGCCAGCAAGGCTGAGATCGCTCCGATGAATGTGACCGAACCGGCGGAGCTGCCAGCAGGCGATACTCCGGAGCTGCCAGCGGCTGAGGAGGCGAACAATGAGTAACTTGGGGACATGGGACATCTTAAAATCGCCGGTCGTTACAGAAAAGAGCGTCATTCTCAAAGAGGATTCGACCGATGAGAATGCAAAGCGGAACCAGGGCCAGGTCCTGACCTTTCGCGTTGACCGCAAAGCGACCAAGACCCAGATCAAGGGTGCGGTCGAGGAGATCTTTAACGTAAAGGTTTCGGCCGTTAGAACCGTGCATTACGAAGGCAAGATCAAACGCCGCGGCAGGATAGAGGGCCGTAAGGCAGCGTTCAAGAAGGCGTACGTAACGCTTCGAAAGGGCGAGCCAATGGTGGATTACGCGGAAGCCATTTAGCTGGTTGATCGTTGGTCATTGCAAAGAATTTTCTGACAACGAACAACGAGCTACGATCCACGATCAAAGAATATGGGAATCAAGAGATTAAAACCAACATCGCCGGCACGTCGTTACCAGACGTATTTGACGCGTGATGAATTGACTCCGAACGCAGTACCCGAAAAATCACTGCTCGAGGCCAAAAAGAGAATTTCAGGACGCAACAGCGACGGCCGTATTACGATCCGCCGCCGTGGAGGCGGCCACAAGCGCTTTTACCGCATCATCGATTTCAAGCGCGACAAGTCCGGCATTCCCGGCAAGGTTTCGCAGATCGAGTACGATCCGAACCGCTCGGCGCACATCGCTTTGATCACGTATCTCGATGGTGAAAAGCGGTACATTCTGGCTCCTGTCGGGCTGAAAGTTGGAACGACGGTGGTGAGCGGTGAGGACGCCGACATACTGCCGGGCAATGCGCTGCCGATCAAGAATATTCCGCTGGGTACGGAAGTTCACAATATTGAGCTTCGCCCCGGAAAGGGCGGCCAGATGGTGCGTTCGGCGGGCGGATTCGCCCAGATCGTTGCAAAAGAAGGCGACCACGCGCAGCTTCGCATGCCGTCCGGTGAGGTTAGAAAGGTCCCTGTGGTTTGCTATGCGACGGTCGGACAGGTCGGCAACACCGAGCACGAGAACGTGTCGCTTGGCAAAGCAGGCCGCAGCCGCTGGATGGGCAAGCGTCCGAAGGTGCGCGGTGTCGCGATGAACCCGGTCGACCACCCGCACGGCGGTGGTGAAGGTAAAACGTCAGGCGGCCGTAATCCTGTGACGCCCTGGGGACAACCAACCCGCGGCTATAAGACGCGCCGCAACAAGCGTACGCAGAACATGATCGTAAAAGATCGGAGAAGGAAATAAGTAGAGAGATATGCCACGTTCATTGAAAAAAGGTCCTTTCATCGACCTCAGCATTCAGAAAACGCTTCGCCGCATCTCCGATGGGGGTCCGAAGCCGCCCGCGATCAAGACCTGGTCGCGCCGCTCGACGATCACGCCGCAGATGGTCGGCCTGACGTTCGGCGTGCACAACGGCAAACGGCATATTCCGGTTTTCGTGACCGAAAACATGGTAGGTCACAAGCTTGGTGAATTCTCGCCGACACGTTTGTTCAAGGGGCATCCCGGAACAAAGGCGGAGAAGGCCGCGAAGAGGAAGTAGGCAGATGGAAGCGATAGCAAAAACAAAATATCTCAAGGGCTCGCCCCGCAAGGCCCGTCTCGTGATCGATCTGATCCGCGGGCAGAACGTATCGCGGGCGCTCTCGATCCTTAAGTTCACGGACAAGCGTGCCGCGGACCCGATCGCTCAGTGCCTGAATTCGGCCATCGCGAATGCGACCTACAAGGCAGAGCAGCAGAACATCGCGATCGATCCGGATGATCTATGGATCAATACGTGCTTTGTCGATATGGGGCCGACCAAGGGGCGCAAGCGTATGCGTCCGGCACCACAGGGCCGTGCCTATCGCGAGCAGCGTCATTACTGCCACATCACCATCCAGGTGACCAGCGACGAACAGCCTAAGACCGAAAAGGAATTAAGGGCAGAGGCAGCGAAGGCCCGTAAAGCCGAGGCAGCTTCAAAGGAAAAAGGAAAAGGTAAAAAGGCAAAGGCCGCTCCTAAGAAGGAAACGAAAAAGGCGAAGGCTGAAACCGCTCCGGTCGCCGATCCGCTCGTGCCGACGCCGGTCGAGCCGACAGCACAGGATATGAATGCCGCCGCTGACAAGGCAGCGGCCCCCGTGGATGAAAAGCCCATGGAGGTCGCAACAGTAGAGGCAGCCAAAGCTGAAGAGGCAAAGGCTGAGGCAGAAGCGGCAAATGCTAAGAGTGTCGAGACTCAGACGACGGCAACTGTAAATGAAACTTTGCCGGCTGATGAGAAGCTGCAGGACACGAACGAGGAGCTCGAAAAGCAGTAAAGCAGACGCAGGCAGGCTGCCTGCGTTCCGACAAACTTATATGGGACAGAAAGTTCATCCATACGGCTTTAGGGTCGGATACAACAAAGACTGGCACTCGCATTGGTTCGCGAAGCAGGACTATGCGAAGTTCCTGGCCGAGGACCTCGAGCTCAAGCGCGACCTTAAGAAGAAGTTTGCGGGCGGGGGCGTCTCGCACATCGATATCGAGCGTGCGGCGGCCCGCTTGAAGATCGTGATCTACACTTCGCGTCCGGGTATCATCATCGGCCGCAAGGGTGCAGAGATCGAGAAGCTTCGTGAGGACCTGACCCGCAAGACGGGCCGCGAAGTAATGATCTCGATCCTGGAGATCCGCCATCCGGAGCTGAACGCGCAGCTTCAGGCCGAGAAGATCGCCCAACAGCTCGAGAAGCGTATCGCCTTCCGCCGTGCGATGAAAAAGACTATGGAGGAATCGCAGCGTTTCGGGGCTCAGGGCATCAAGGTGATGATCGCGGGCCGACTTAACGGTGCCGAGATCGCGCGCACCGAGTGGTCTTTACAAGGCCGTCTGCCACTGCACACCCTGCGTGCGGATATCGATTTTGGATTTGCGGAGGCGCTTACGACATTCGGCATCATCGGTGTGAAAGTATGGATCTATCGCGGCGAGATACTCGATCCAAATGCCTCGATGGCACGCGGTACGACCAGCGACCCGATGAACGAAGTGAAGGTTGAACGCGGGGCAATGAGAGATCGCAGGCCGAGGAGAGATGACCGCCGTTAGGCAGTAGCAATAGGCAGTTGAAAGAGGAAGATCAGTTATGTTGATGCCAAAAAAGGTCAAGCACCGGCGAGTCATGAAAGGACGCATGCGCGGCAAGGCTACGCGCGGCGAGAACCTCGACTTCGGTGATTTTGGGCTAAAAGCACTGGAGGCGGGCTGGATCACAGACCGGCAGATCGAAGCGGCTCGTATCGCGATGACGCGCCACGTCAAACGCGGCGGAAAGATCTGGATCCGCATGTTTCCCGATAAGCCGATCACAAAGAAGCCGGCCGAAACCCGCATGGGTTCCGGTAAGGGAGCACCCGATCATTGGGTGGCAGTCGTGAAGCCGGGCCGAGTTCTTTACGAGATCCAGGGTGTTGATGCGGCTCTGGCCAAGGAAGCGTTCCAGCTGGCCGCGCAAAAACTGCCTATCAAGACGAAGTTTGTCTCGCGTGCGGATCTTGAAGGAGGAGTCGTCTAACTATTGAGTTGGATGTTAAGCCCTTACTGACGTGCGGGCTTCTGCAAAGAATATGAAACGCAAGGAACAGATCGATCAGCTCAAGGACATGAGCGTCGAGGAACTCAAAGATCAGGCCGATGCGCTCAAGGAGTCGTTGTTTCGCCTCAAGTTTCGCAAGACGCTCGGCGTCGGCGAGGCCTTGAATGACATTCGAAGGGAAAAGAAAACGCTCGCGCGTGTCTACACGCTGCTGAGCAGGAAAGAGGCTGAGGCCAAGACTGCGAAAGCCTAAGGCAGCAAGAGAAGATAATGCCAAAGAAGAAGACAGAAGAAGAGATCGAAACACCGGCTGAAGAAAGGGCTGTCGAAGCGGCTCCGGCCGACGGATCATCGAAGAAAGGCCGTAAGGCTAAGGCGGCGGAAGCTCCCGCGGAGGAACATTCCGTAGTCGAATCGGTGATCGAAGCAGCCGCGGATGTCGCCGAGACGGTTGCGGTCGCCGTCGGACGAACTGCCGGTAAGGTTGCTGCTGCTATCGGCGGCGGAGAGGCCGCGAAAAAGAAAGTTCACAAGCGCGCTGAGAAGATCGGAATCGTCGCTTCGGACAAAATGACAAAGACGGTTACCGTTCGTGTTGACCGCACCGTCAAGCATCCGGTGTATCGCAAGTACGTCAAGAAGCGTAAGAAATTTATGGCCCATGATGATCTGGGAGCGAAGATCGGTGACAAAGTGAAGATCGTCGAGACACGTCCGCTATCAGCAAAAAAGCGCTGGCGTGTCGTGGAGATCATTCATAGAGCGGAATTGTAGGTTGATCGTGGCGCAGTCGTGCGACGATCAACCAACAGCCATCAACGATCAGTTTGAGGTGATTTTATGATTCAGATGCAGACCTCGTTAGCGGTCGCAGACAATTCGGGAGCGAAAAGGGTCGAGATGATCATGCCTGTCGGCGGCTCGACTGCGAAGATCGCGAGGCTCGGCGACACGATAAAGGTGACGGTCAAAGAGGCTGCCCCGGACGGCACCGCGAAGAAGGGTAAGGTTTACAACGCCGTGATCGTGCGTACTCGCAAGGAAGTCCGGCGCAAGGACGGCAGCTACATTCGCTTTGACGAGAATGCTGCGGTGCTTATTAAAGATGACGGTACGCCGATCGGGACGCGCGTTTTTGGACCGGTGGCTCGTGAGCTTCGGGAAAAGAATTTCATGAAGATCGTGAGTCTAGCGCCGGAGGTTATTTAACTCAGCGTCGAGTGTTAGGCCCTTGCTAACGCGCGGGCTTCTGCAAAGAGATGAAAGCAGCTAAGAGAGGAACAGTTAACAGTCGGATAAAGCGTGGCGACCAGGTGGTCTTTATCGCGGGCAAGGAATACAACCGCTATGACAGCGCCGGTAAGCGACAGCCGTATCGCGGCAAGGTCGTCGCCGTTGACGCACGCAACGGTAAGGTCAAGGTCGAGGGGGCGATGATCGTTAAGCGTCACCGCAAGCCGGTCCCACAGCTCAACCGCGAGGGGGGCATCAAGGAGCAGGAAGCTTGGGTCTCGATCTCGAATGTCGCGTTGATAGATCCCGAGACCGGAAGGCCGACGAAGGTGAGATACGAGGTCCGCGATGGCAAAAAGGTCCGGGTTGCAAAGAGCGGCAAGGTTTTTCCGGAAAGCAGCGATTATAAACGGCCGAAGAAGGCCCAGATCGAGGACGAGCAGCCTGCGACGGAAGAGAAGAAATAGATCCGTTTGGAAACAGGGACGAATTTCAAATCTGAAATTTGAGATCTGAGACCCAAACACCTGAGCAAAAATGGCAAGACTTAGAGAAAAATACAAGAGTGAGATCGCACCGGCCCTCGCCAAAGAGTTCGACATCAAGAACCCGATGGCGATCCCGAGGATAGAGAAGGTCGTTGTGAATATGGGGCTCGGCGAGGCGTCGGCAAATGCCAAGATCCTGGACGTGGCTGCCGAAGAGCTGAAGTCAATCACCGGACAGAAGCCAGTCATCACGAAGGCAAAGAAATCCATCGCGGCTTTTAAGCTGCGTCAGGGAATGTCGATCGGCACGATGGTCACTCTTCGCGGGGACAGGATGTTCGAGTTCCTCGATAGATTGATCTCGGTGGCCCTGCCGCGTGTCCGCGATTTCCGCGGCATCTCGGCCAAGGCCTTTGACGGACGCGGGAATTACACGCTCGGCATTCGCGAGCAGTTGATCTTTCCGGAGATCGATTTCAATAAGGTCGACAAGACCCGCGGCATGAACATTTCGATCGTTACGACCGCTCGAAATGACGATGAGGCCCGATCGCTGCTGAAAGCGCTCGGGATGCCTTTCAGACAATAAAACATGGCAAAGATCAGTAAGGTAGTTAATAACGAACGCCGTAAGGAAAAGGTCGCTCTTTATCGTGAGCGGCGCCTTGCAGCGAAAAAGATCATCAACAACCCCAAGTCGACGCCTGAAGAGGTCGATGCGGCGGTGATCCGCCTACAAAAGATGCCGCGTGACGCGAGCCCGTCGAGGGTGCGCAATCGCTGTTCGCAGTCCGGCAGGACACGCGGATATCTGAGGAAATTCGGCATTTCGCGAATCGCTCTCAGAAAGCTGGCTCTTGAGGGCCAGATCCCGGGCGTTGTTAAATCGAGTTGGTAAGAACGGAGTAGAAGAGTAATGACAGATCCAATAGCCGATATGCTGACGCGCATCCGCAACGCAATTGCTGCGGGGCACACGCGCGTTGATATCCCTGGCTCGAAGCTGAAGATGGAAGTCGCCCGCATCCTCAAGGAGGAGGGGTATATCAATAGCTTCACAACGAAAGGCGAGGGCGTGAAATACATGATCCGCGTCTTCTTGCGTTACGACGCAAAAGGCACCTCGTCGATCACGCATCTTTCGCGCGTATCGCGTCCCGGCCGCCGCGTTTATGTCGGCTCGACCGAGATCCCGAAAGTGCTTGGCGGTTACGGTGTCAACATCGTTTCGACGTCAAAGGGCCTGATGAGCGGGAAGCAGGCACGCCGCGAGAATATCGGCGGCGAGATCCTCGCAGAGGTTTATTAATAGTGAATAGTGAATAGTGCATTGTGAATAGTTTTTCACTCATCACTCATCACATACCACTTGTCACAGGAAATTATGTCAAGAGTTGGTAAGAAACCGATAACGATCCCGTCCGGCGTGACCGTGACGATCGGTGACTCGGAAATGGAATTCAAAGGGCCGAAAGGTACGCTCAAGACCCCGATCCCGGCAGGCGTGTCGTTCAAGCAGGAGGATGGAACGCTTACCGCGGAACGAGCCGGCGACGATCAGGCTGCATTCCACGGCCTGGCACGTGCCCTTGCGAATAACGCCGTTGTGGGGGTTACCGAGGGTTTTTCGAAGGACATGGATATTGTCGGCGTAGGTTACAAGGCCGATGTCCAGGGCAAGAAGATAGTTTTCGCTCTTGGGTATTCACATCCCATCGAATACGTTCTGCCCGAGGGCATCGACGCCAAGGCTGAGCGAGTCAATACAAAGACCTCGATCAACCAGTATCAGACGACGATCACATTGAGCGGCATCGACAAGCAGAAACTCGGTCAGGTCGCCGCCGAATTGAACCGACTTCGCAAGCCCGATGCCTACAAGGGAAAGGGCGTCCGCTACGCGGATAAGTATTACAGGCTGAAACCCGGAAAGACCGGTAAGTAGGAAATATGGGACAGAAAAGCAGAGCAGAAGTACGCCAGGGCGTTCACGGCCGCATTCGCAAGAAAGTGCGCGGCACGGCTGAGAGGCCCCGCCTTGCGGTTTTCCGCAGCGTGAATCACATTTACGCTCAGATCATTGACGACGTGAGCGGCAAGACGCTCGCAACGGCTTCGACGACGGAGAAGGGTCTGGGTGTAAAGAGCGGCGGCAATGTGGCGGCGGCGCAAACCATTGGTAAGGCCATCGCCGAGCGGGCAAAGAGCGCGGGAATTGAAAGCGTCGTCTTCGATCGCGGCGGGTATGTTTATCACGGACGCGTCAAGGCTTTGATCGACGCGTCGCGCGAGGCGGGCCTGAATAAGAACGAAACGGCTCAGAACGAGGCTCAGGCGGCCGAATAAGGAAATATGGCAACGAACAAGCAGAAAATTTCGGCAAGCGGGCTGATCCTTAAAGACCAGCTGATCTCGATCAACCGTGTTACCAAGGTCGTAAAAGGCGGTAAGAACATGTCGTTCGCGGCGCTCGTCGTCGTTGGAGACGAAGCGGGCCACGTTGGATTTGGTACGGGCAAGGCGAAGGAAGTTCCGAACGCTATCAAGAAGGCGGTCGAGTCGGCTAAGAACAACCTGATCCGCGTGCCGCTCATCAATGGCACGCTTCCGCATGAGCTTATCGGCGAGTACGGTGCTGGACGTGTTCTGTTGAAGCCGGCTGCGGAGGGTACAGGTGTTATCGCCGGCGGCGCGGTTAGGGCGATCCTTCAAAGCCTGGGCGTTCACAATGTTCGCACTAAGATCCTTGGTTCGAACAATGCTCACAATGTTATTCGCGCGACCTTTAATGGCCTGACGCGGATGAAGGACCCGATGGAGGTCGCGCGGCTTCGAGGCAAGCAGGTCGAGGAATTGGCCTAATCACGAATTAAGAATTAAGAATTAAGAATAAAAAGTGAGCGATTCGTAATTGAAAATTCGTAATTCTTAGTTGAATTATCATGGCAAAGAAGACTGAAAATACAAGCGGCGGGCAGATCACGATCCAGTACTATCGCAGCAGCATCGGCTATGCGAAGAAGCAGAAGGAGATCGTCAAGAGCCTCGGTATCACAAAGCTCAATCAAACGGTAACGCGGCCGGATTCGCCTGCGACACGCGGAATTGTCGCTAAGGTGCCGCATTTGCTGAGGATCGTCGACTGATGGTAGATCGTGGATGGTCGATCGTTGGCAGTGAGTTTTGCAACGATCCACGATCCACGAGCAAAGGACCAAATATATGGCTTTATCATTGAACAATTTACATCCCGCGCCCGGTTCGACGCATAAGAAAAAACGCCTTGGACGCGGCCCCGGTTCGGGCCTCGGCAAAACGTCGGGCAAGGGCCACAAGGGACAGAAATCCCGTTCGGGCTACTCGAGCCGCCCGGGGTTTGAGGGCGGCCAAATGCCCCTCCAGCGCCGTTTGCCGAAGCGCGGCTTCACCAATATTTTCAAGAAGCAGTGGATCGAGATCTCGCTGGCTAAGATCGAGGAAAACTTCAAGGCCGGGGACCAAGTCACGCCCGAGATCTTGCACGACCGAGGCCTCATCAAGAAGGCGAAGCATGACCTGGTCATTCTTGGAAACGGCGATGTCACGAAGAAACTAGATATTTCGGCCCATCGCTTTACGAAAGCCGCGAAGGAAAAGATCGAAAAGGCCGGCGGCACGGCGACTCAAATTGAGAAGGCCGCGGAAGCTGCTGCTTAGATCGTTGATGGCAGATCGCTGATCGTTGTGATGGCTGCGACGATCAACGATCGATGATCGACCTACCAATTTTATGGAGAAGTTTTTCGGCGCCGTACAAAACATGTTCAAGATCCCCGAGCTGAGGAAGAGGATCCTCTTCACGCTCGGGCTGCTTGCTGTTTATCGCTTTGGTGCCCACGTACAGGCCCCCGGCATCAACCCTGCGCAGCTTGAAAGGGTTTGGGGCGAAGTCGCGGGCACACTTCTTGGTGTTCTCGACCTCTTCTCCGGGGGAAACTTCCGCACGATCTCGGTTTTTGCTCTCGGTGTGACGCCGTACATCACGGCGTCGATCATCATGCAGCTGCTGCCTGTGCTCTCGCCCGCGATGAAAAAGATCCAGGAAGAGGGCGAAGTAGGCCGTCAAAAGATGAACCAGTGGACGCGGTATTCCACCGTTGTTCTTTGTGCTGTTCAGACATTCTTCGTTTCGACGTGGCTTACGCGTAATAACATCATTCCGGGAACGTGGTGGGCGACAGCGATGATCGTCGTGACACTAACGACGGGCACCATCTTCGTCATGTGGCTTGGCGAACAGATCACCGAGCGCGGCGTAGGTAATGGGATCTCGCTGCTTATTTTCGCGGGTATCGTGATCGGCCTGCCGCGCGGGATCGCACAGATCTCGGACCGTGTCGGTACCGGTGACGCGACTCAAGTATTTGGGGTTATTTTCCTGATCGTTGTTCTGGTAGCCCTGATAGCATTGATCGTTTATGTCGAATCCGCCCGCAGGAATATCGCCGTAAGCTACGCGAGCCGGCGGGTCGGAAATCAGACGTTCAGGGGCCAGGAAACGAGTCTGCCGCTCAAGATCAATATGGGCGGCGTGATACCCGTGATCTTCGCTTCGTCGGTGCTTGCAATGCCGCAGACGTTGTTCTCGGCATTCCCCGCGGATCCGAATCAACCAAACTCCGCGTGGTCGTCGATCTACAAATTCTTTCAACAATTTCATGGCGGTGATCCGTGGTACGAGCTGGTCTTCCTTTCGCTGATCGTCGTATTCACGTTCTTTTACATCACGATCATCTTCAATACAGACGAGGTGGCTGACAACCTGAGAAAGCACGGTGGATTTATTGCCGGCATTAGACCAGGAGCGCCTACGGCGGAGTACCTGAATGCGATCCTCACTCGCCTGACGACCGTGGGTGCTATATACCTCGCCTTCGTCGCGTTTGTGCCGCAGCTTCTGCTTAGCGGATTCAAGGTGGGACGTCTGCCTTGGATCGGAGAATCCGCATCGAACTTTTTTGCCGCGACGCCCGGGCTGAACTGGATACAGGATGGGCTGGGCTATCAATTCTACTTTGGCGGAACTTCGCTGCTAATTCTGGTCGGCGTTGCGATGGACACCGTCGCGCAGATAGAGGCGCAGCTCGTGATGCGGAATTACGAAGGATTTTTGGGATCGGGGTCGCGGCTGCGCGGCCGCCGCAGTTAGCGGAATTAGGAATTAAGAATTACGAATTACGAATTCGTGCCGTAATTGGTTATTCGTAATTCGTAATTGCTTTTTATGAACAAGATCATTGTCCTAATCGGAGCTCCCGGAGCGGGAAAGGGCACCCAGGCGAGGCTCCTCGAGGAGCGACGCGGGATCCCGCAGATCTCGACGGGCGATATGTTTCGCGAGATGAAGACACTGGATACTCCGCTGGCGAAAGAAGTTCAGCACATTATGGCGTCCGGCATGCTCGTGTCGGACGATGTGACGTTCAGGATCGTGCAAGAACGAACCGCACGCGAGAAAGGTTCATATGTCCTTGACGGGTATCCGCGAACGGCGGTACAGGCGTCGCAGCTCGAGGCTCTGGCAAAAGAGCAGGGCAAGGAGATCCGGGCGATCGAGATCGATGTTCCGCGCGACGAGCTCTTCAAACGTTTGACGGGCCGCCGGAGCTGCCCGGTTTGTGGCGAGCTCTACAATATTTATTCGCGGCCGCCAAAAAATGACGGAGTGTGTGATCTTCACCCGGATGCGAAGCTCGATCATCGCGCGGACGATAACGAAGAGAGCGTCAAAACGCGGCTGGATACGTATGAGGCGAACACGGCTCCGCTGTTGAAGTACTACGAAGGAACCGGGCGGTTGCAGAAGGTCGATGGAACGCGTGAGATCGAGCAGATATACAAAGAAATTGAAGGATCGGCTGCGTAGGAAAAGAACCACCCCGTCTGCCGAAGCGGCAGCCACCCCTCGTTAGCAAAGAGGGAGCCAGAAAGATGATCATTGCGAAATCAGCAAAGGACCTCGATAAAATGCGTGCCGTCGGCGAGTTGATCGCCGAGGTGCGTGAGAGCCTTCGCGGTATGGTCAGGCCGGGGATCTCAACGATGGAACTGAATAACGCGGCCGATAGGATGATCCGCGATGCTGGGGCGCTGCCGACGTTCATCGGTTATCACGGCTTTCCTTATGCCATCTGTGCGTCGGTAAATCACGAGATCGTTCACGGTTTTTCAAAGACCGACCCTCTAAAAGAGGGTGATATCGTTTCGCTCGACATGGCCGCGACATATGACGGATTTGTCGGAGACACCGCCATGACCGTTCCCGTGGGCGAGATCACGGACGAGTTGAAACAGCTCATTCGGGTCACTGACGAGTGTCTCGAACTGGGGATTCAGGCCGCTCGAGTAGGAAATCGTGTCGGTGATATCGGCCACGCGGTGCAGCAGCATGCGGAAAAGTACGGATACGGGATCGTTCGGGATTATACGGGTCACGGTATCGGGCGCCGTATGCACGAGGCGCCGCAAATTCCGAACTACGGGCGTCCGGGCACGAAAGAGAGAATTCGTGCTGGGTACTGCTTCGCGATCGAGCCGATGCTTAATATGGGGACGCACGAGACGCGTACACTGAGCGATAAATGGACCGTGGTAACTCTCGACGGAAAGCCGTCCGCTCACGCAGAGCATACGCTGGCAGTGACTCCGGACGGTCCTGAGGTCTTAACGCTCACAAAAGAGCAAAAACGGCTCCGGCAGGCTGATAAGGCCGGAATGGCCGCCGCATGACTTGAAAAAAGTCTTAGGAAACGCTAACATTTACGGTTTGCCCAACTAATCGGTAAGTTGGCAGTGTTGTATCGCCTATTAAGGCAGGAAAGACAATGAAAGTACGACCGTCAGTAAAGAAAATGTGTGAGAAGTGCAAGGTGATCCACCGCAAGGGCGTCGTGCGCGTTATTTGCGACAATCCTAAGCACAAGCAGAGGCAGGGATAAGGAATTATGGCTCGTGTAGCAGGAGTTGATCTACCGCCCAATAAGAGGGCCCAAATCGGAATGACCTACATCTACGGTGTAGGTAAGTCGCGCGCGACCGCGATCCTTGAGCAGGCGGGCGTGGATATTCATACCAGGATCAAGGATATCAGCGAAGACGATCTGAATAAGATACGAACGATCCTCGATACCGAAGGCGATATTGAGGGCGACCTCCGCAAGCGTGTCCAGATGGACATAAAGCGCCTGATGGACATCGGCTGCTACCGCGGCCTTCGCCACCGCCGCAGCTTACCTGTCCGTGGCCAGCGCACTTCAACAAACGCACGCACGCGCAAGGGCCCGCGTAAAGCCGCCGTGGCTAAAAAGAAAGCCCCTGGCAAGAAGTAAGATCATATGGCTAAAGCAGGCGAAAAGAAAAAGACCTTTAAGAAGAAGGAAAAGAAGAACATTCCGGTGGGGATCGTTCATATTTCGGCTTCATTCAACAACACGCTTATCTCCATCACCGACGCCGAGGGAAACCTCGTGGCGCAGTCCTCGTCGGGTGCTCGCGGCTTCCGCGGTTCGCGTAAAGGCACGCCCTTCGCGGCTCAGCAGGCCGCAAGTGAAGTCGCCCGCAAGGCGGCCGACGCGGGAATGCGTGAGGTCGAGGTTCGTGTTAAGGGGCCGGGCGGGGGACGTGAGTCGGCGATCCGTGCGGTCGCACAAGCGGGCATTCGCGTGACGTCCATCCGGGATACAACGCCGATCCCGCACAACGGATGCAGGCCGCCGAAGCGTAGAAGGGTTTGATTTTGTTGGGGGTGCGCGATTGATCGCGTACCAATATCGAAAGGAAGAAGGGCTACGGCCTGTAAACTTTTCCGTCAAAACGTTTAGCAGATACGCGATAAATCGCGCACTCTGAACGGACGGAGGCAAACTAAATTATGGCTAGATATAGAGATGCGGTGTGCAGGCTTTGCCGCCGCGAGGGTGGAAAGTTATTTCTCAAGGGTGATCGCTGCTTCAAGCCTTCATGTGCTATCGAAAAGCGCGGTACGAATCCCCCGGGACAGCATGGTGCGGCCCGCCGCAAGATGATCCAAGGCTACGGGGAGCAGCTTCGCGAAAAGCAGAAGGTAAAACGAATCTACTTTGTGCTTGAAAAGCAGTTCCGCAATTACTTTGAGAAAGCGCGTGCGCAGAAGGGCGTTACGGGTGAGAACCTGTTGTTCATGCTCGAGCGCCGCCTCGACAACGTTGTATACCGTGCGGGCTTTTCTACGTCGCGCCGACAAGCGCGGCAGCTGGTCAACCACGGGCATATAACAGTCAACGGCCGCAAGGTCAACATTCCTTCATTCCAGGTCAAGACCGGTGACGTCGTCGCTGTGAAAGACCGTTCCGTCAAGAATCCGCACGTCGATGGTGCGTGGTCGACAGCTGTCGGCCGCGGACGTCCGGCGTGGCTGAATGCCTTCGGCAAGGAACTTTCGGTGACCGTGTCGAGTACACCGAAACGTGAAGACATCGACGCAAACATCAACGAGCAGCTGATCGTTGAGCTATACAGTAAGTAGTTTTTCAGTCTGAGTTGGCCAAAGTAGCCGGGGCCGAAGAGTCTGTTCTCTCTTGTGAAGCTCCGGGGACAAGGCCAGCTCATAAGGACTTTTAAAAGAACAAAATATGACACAAAGCAATAACTGGACAGATTTTCAGATGCCGAGCCGGCTCAACGTCGATAATGAGACATTGACCGAGCGTTACGGCAAGTTCTATGCGGCTCCTTTTGAACGGGGCTTTGGTACGACAGTCGGTAACTCGATCCGCCGAGCTTTGCTCTCCGCGATAGAAGGTGCGGCCATCACCGCGGTAAAGATCGAAGGCGTGGAACATGAGTTTTCATCGATCAAGGGAGTGGTAGAGGATGCGACCGACGTTATCCTTAACCTGAAGCAGATCCCCTTCATTTTGCATGGCGGCGGGCCCAAAACACTCTGGCTGCACAAAAAGGGTGCCGGTGAGGTAACAAGCGCTGACATCGAGGTAGACGGCGACGTCGAGGTCCTTGACAAGGACATCCATCTGGCGACGGTGAGTACCGGAGGTTCGCTGAACATAGAGATGCGTCTCAAGCGCGGCCGAGGTTACGTTTCAGCGGAAGTGAATAACGATGAGGACCTTTCCGTCGGTTACATCCCCATCGACTCGGTCCACACGCCCATCAAGAAGGTCAATTACAACGTCGACAAGACTCGTCAGGGTTCAAATACGGAATACGACCGGCTTACCCTCGAAGTTTGGACCGACGGTTCCGTTAAGCCCGAAGACTCGATCGGCCTCGCCGCGAAACTCGTAAAGGACCATATGTCCATCTTCGTTAATTTCGAGGAAGAGGAAGAGGAATACAAATACGAGGACATCGCCAGGCCGCCGCTCATGCGAAACGATCTGCTTGATAAGTCGGTTGACGAACTCGAGCTTTCGGTCCGATCGTACAACTGCCTCAAAAATGCAGACATCCGCTCGATCCGCGACCTGATCAGGCGAAGCGAGAAGGATATGCTGGGTACGAAAAACTTCGGGAAGAAGTCGCTGACGGAGATCAAGGACATGCTTCACGGTATGGGACTCGATTTTGGGATGGATTTCGACGAGCAAGGGAACCCGATCCCGGGAACGGGGGGACGCGATTTAGATTAGTCCAAAGTCCAATGTCCAAAGTCCAAGGGTGACCCCGGGGCTTTGGACATCGGACCTTAGACCTTGGACTTTAGAGAAATGAGACATCAAAAAGCACATCGTAAACTTGGACGCACCTCGGAGCACCGCATGTCGATGCTTCGGAATCTGGCGACGTCCCTGATCAATGCTGAGAAGGGCCATATTGTAACGACCGTTCAAAAGGCCAAGGAACTTCGCCCCTTCGTCGAGAAAGCGATCACGCTCGCCAAGAAGGCCCAGGGCCTAGAAGGCGCCGACGGGAAATTACGCGAAGTGCATCTTCGCCGGCAGGCCGCGAGATTCTTCCATTCGGGAAACAGCACATTTAAGATCGCGTCGAGCCGATTCCGGGGTAAGAAGGGCGCGGAGAAGGATCCGATCGAGCGTACGGCCGGCGTCGCTGCCGTCCAAAAGCTTTTCAGCGAGCTAGGCCCGCGTTACGCCGGTCGCAGCGGAGGATATACTCGCATCATCAAGTTGGGCAACCGGCAAGGCGACAACGCCTCGATGGCGGTCATCGAATTGGTCGATAACCCGCGTGAGATGGCCGCAAAAGGCTAATTTTCCTGAAAGGCTGACAACAGTCTGACCAGGCATCTGCAGAGATGAAGAACGAGGAAACAGTGGCCGAAAAGAAAACAAGCAAGACAGATCCGTCGTTCAGCATGGACGAGTTGGAGGCGTTGGCCGCCCTCGTCAATGAACACGGCTTCACGGACTTTGAGTTCGAGAATGAGAACATTCGCGTTCGTTTGAGCAAGGCCACCACGCCCGCGGTTCATCAAGCACCAGCAGCGGTGCCTGCCGGCGCATCGTCACAGGCGGCGTCGGAGGCGGCCCCAGCTTCGGAGGCGACAAATCCTGCGACGGCTGCTGACGCGGATGCTGACCTCTTCAAGATAACGTCACCGATCGTAGGTACTTTCTACCGGTCCTCCGGCCCCGATAAAGAGCCCTATGTTTCCGAGGGCAGCCCTGTATCACCCGAAACGACGGTTTGCATCGTAGAGGCGATGAAGCTGATGAACGAGATCCAGGCTGAGGTTTCGGGCGAGATCGTCAAGATCTATGTCGAGAACGGCCAAGCGGTGGAATACGGCCAGGCGTTGTTTGGAGTCCGCAAATAGTCCAGGGTCCAAAGTCCAAGGTCCAAAGTTTGGTGCTGTTTAGCGAACCAACCTTGGGCTTTGGACTTTAGGTTTTGGACAGAGCTTTATGCGCGAGATCAAGAAAATTCTAATTGCGAATCGCGGCGAGATCGCCTGCCGGATCATGTGGACCTGTAAGGAGATGGGCATCAAAACGGTCGCCGTTCACTCCGAGGCCGATCGCGAGGCGCTCCACGTAAGATTCGCCGACGAAGCTATCTGTATCGGTCCGGCACCTTCCGCAGAGAGCTATCTCAATATTCCCGCCATTATCTCCGCTGCTGAGATCACGAACGCCGATGCAGTCCACCCGGGTTACGGTTTTCTCGCAGAGTCCGCGACGTTCGCAAAGATCTGCGAGGACTGCAACATAAAATTCATCGGCCCTCGGCCTGATGTCATTGCGATGATGGGCGACAAGGTCGAGGCGCGACGCACAATGACCGCGGCGGGTGTTCCGATCCTTCCGGGGAGTCCCGATCCGATCGATTCTGCCGACGAGGCGAAAAAGCTTGCTCTTGAGATCGGGTTTCCGCTGATCATCAAGGCTGCGGCGGGGGGTGGAGGGCGCGGAATGCGTATCGTTCGCGAGGAAAGCGAACTTGCAGGGAATCTTGAGCTCGCCCAGACGGAGGCCCTAAATGCGTTTAAGAACGGGGCCGTATATATTGAGCGTTACATCGAACGGCCGCGTCATATCGAGATCCAGGTGCTAGCTGACGAGCATGGCAATGTAATTCATCTCGGCGAGCGCGAATGCACCATTCAGCGCCGCCACCAGAAGCTTCTCGAGGAGGCTCCATCACCCGCGATCTCGAAGGAGCTCCGCGAGGAAATGGGCGCCGTTGCGGTCAAGGCCTGCAGGGAGATCGGCTACTCGAGCGCCGGGACCTTCGAATTCCTGCTGGACGAGGACGACAGTTTCTATTTCATGGAGATGAATACCCGCATCCAAGTGGAACATCCGGTGACGGAAATGGTCACGCTTGCGGACATCGTCAGGAACCAGATCTATGTTGCGACCGGGATCAACACGGATTACCAGCAGAGCGACGTTCAGATCACCGGCCATTCGATCGAGTGCCGCATCAATGCCGAAGATCCTGTAAAATTCACACCCAGCCCGGGCAGGATCACGGCGTTTAACATTCCCGGCGGTCCGGGCGTGCGTGTAGATACTGCGGCTTATCCCGGTTATCTTGTCCCTCCGTACTACGACTCCATGATCGCAAAACTTATTGTTCATGCTCGCACACGCGAGCTTGCGATAGCCCGGATGCAGCGTGCACTTGAAATGATGGTCGTGGAGGGGATCAAGACCACCATCCCACTCCATCGCAAGATCATGGCGGACGAGAATTTCCAAAAGGGGAACTTCTCGACCAAGTTCATGGAGGAATTCGAATACGAGATCTAGTAATCGTGAGTGGAGGGCGGCAGGCAATTCCCTTTGCCTCAAAGCGCTAAATAATAGATAATAAAGGAGAATCACTAATCACTATTAGTTTGTTAGTTATTCATTATTTTTCGCGGTTGTTCTGACCAGTCGGAAAGTTACTGCGAGCCAAAGGAGAGGCTATTAACGGCAAGTATTTATGTCGACAGTAAAAGAAGTAAAAGAACAGATAGTTGGCGATTACAGAACCCATGGAAGTGATACGGGTTCGTCGCAAGTGCAGATCGCTCTGCTTACGCAGAGGATCAATGAGTTGACCGAGCATTTCAAGGTCCATAAGAAGGACAATAATTCCCGGCAGGGGCTGCTGAAGATGGTCTCTCGCAGACGTAAGCTGCTTGATTACCTCAAGCGCAAAGATATTAAGGAATACCACGAGATAATTCAGAAACTCGGATTGCGTCGCTAAACAGGCGGCGAGACCGAGACGGCTTTCTTCGAGCCAAATCAAAAGAGATCCATCGAAGAGATTACTTGTAGGCTGCTGAACGTGACAGCGAAAATGCCAGGGGAATTTGGATCACTCGATTTAACGGTTGTTAAAGACGGAAGAGCTTCACGGCATGCTCTCCCGTCTTTATTTTTTGAAAATAGAAATGACAAAAAAATATTTGAAAGAATCGATCAAGCTGGGAAATAAAGAGCTGATCGTCGAGACCGGAAAGGTCGCGAAACAGGCCGACGGTTCGGTCGTCATCAGGTACGGGGACACGATGCTGCTTGTTGCGGCCGTGTCCGCCCGCACCGCAAGGGAAGGGCTGGACTTTTTTCCACTCACGGTCGAGTACCGTGAAAATACATTTTCCGCGGGGCGTATCCCGGGTAACTATTTCAGGCGCGAAGGCCGTCCCAACGAAAAGGAAGTACTTACATGCCGCCTGATCGACCGCCCGGTGCGGCCGCTGTTTGCGGACGGATATAGATTTGAGACTCAGATAGTCGCCTCTGTGATCTCAGCCGATCAAGAGAATGATCCCGACGTGGTGGCTATCACGGGAGCGTCTTGCGCGTTGTACCTGTCGGATATACCTTTCAATGATCCGATCGCCGGTGTTCGTGTCGGCTTGATCGATGGTAAATACCTCATCAATCCAACGTATGACGAGCGCCGCGAATCCGACCTGAATCTTATTGTCGCGGGTACTGAAGAGGCCATTTGCATGGTCGAGTGCGAGGCGAACGAGGTCGAGGAAAAGGTCATGGTCGAGGCTCTTATGCTCGCGCATCGCGAGATCAAGCGCATCTGCCAGTGGCAGAAGGAACTCTTTAAGGCGCTCGACATCACGAAGCGCGAGTTTGCGGTAGAGCCGCTCGATGCCGATATTGTCGCGGACGTTGAGAAAACCTGGAGCGACAAGCTTCGCACTGCGCTCGATTCCACGGGCCGCGGCAAGATCGAGGTTTACGCGGGCCTGGACGCCCTCAAGAAGGAGGTCGTTGAAAGCTATCCGGAGGATGATCCGGGTGCACGTTCGACGGCGGGAAAGGCCTTTGGACAGCTTAAAGAGAAGATCTTCCGCGAGGATATGCTCGGTAACAAGCGTCGTCCGGACGGCCGCAAGTTCTCAGAGATCCGTCCGATAAACTGCGAAGTCGGCTGGCTGCCGCGCGTCCACGGGTCTGCGTTGTTCACTCGAGGTGAGACGCAGGCGATCGTGACCACGACACTTGGCACCAAAATGGACGAGCAGTACATGGACGACATCGAGAAGGGAGAAGTTAAGCGGCGCTTCATGCTGCACTACAACTTCCCTCCATACTCGGTCGGCGAAACGGGAAGGTTCGGTTCATCTTCGCGCCGCGAGATCGGTCACGGTAATCTCGCTCGCAGGGCTATCCAGGCTGTGCTTCCGGACGAGGCTGATTTTCCATACACGATCCGGATCGTGTCGGACATTACCGAATCGAACGGCTCGTCCTCAATGGCCTCGGTATGCGGCGGCATTCTGAGCCTGATGGACGCCGGCGTCCCCATCAAAAAGCCGGTCGCGGGCGTCGCGATGGGGCTCGTCATGGAAGGGAACCGCTACGCGATCCTTTCTGATATCGCCGGGGCTGAGGACCACTATGGCGATATGGATTTCAAGGTAACCGGGACGAAGGATGGCATCACCGCGCTTCAGATGGATATCAAGGTGAGCGGGATCAACGCCATGATCCTGCAGGAGGCATTGGAACAGGCCAAAAAGGGCCGAATTCACATCCTTGGCAAAATGGCGGAGGCCATCGAAGGACCTCGGGAAGACATTTCACCGTACGCTCCGCGTATCATTACTCTTAAGATCCATCCTGACAAGATCCGCGATGTTATCGGCAAGGGCGGCTCGGTCATACGCTCGATCACCGAGGAAACCGGAGCCAAGATCGATATCGAAGATGATGGAACCGTGTCCATCGCCACTGCGGACGGCGAAGCTGCTGAGGCCGCCATCGCTCGCATCAAGGCGATCACCGCGGAGGCAGAGATCGGTGAAACGTATCTCGGGACCGTATCGAGGATCGTTGACTTCGGCGCCTTCGTCGAGATCATCCCGGGGCTGGACGGCCTGCTGCACATTTCAGAGATCTCAGACCGACGCGTCAAGGACGTTCGCGACGAGCTCAAGGAAGGGCAGCAGATCCTTGTTAAGTGCATCGGCAAGGAAGGAAATAAGATCAAGCT
>JAFAOW010000014.1 GCA_019247455.1 Acidobacteriota bacterium
TTCAAGAGTGATAGTCGGAACGGTGATGACCGGAGCCGCGGCCAGACGCTTTTCCAGCTCATCATACTTGGCCTCGCCTTCGGCCAATCCCAGCCGCCAACGATAATTATGGGTCACAATTTGGACGTGATCCGGGTTGTCGAAAGATGCCGCGCTCCGCTCAAAGGTCGCATCATCGAAATTCCATTTCGGCGAAGCGACCTGCCAGATGAGCTTCGCAAAGTCTCGCCGGTATTTGTCGTAACCTGCGCGTCCGCGCTTCGTCGCAAAGTAATATTGATACCACCATTGGAGCTCAGCCTTTGGCGGCAATGGCATCTTGCCGGCGATCCTGATTAACTTCTTCAGACATTTTATTGGGGCAGCTCCGTACCCATCTGCTCCGCCGCCATGTATTCGGCGTACCAGGCGGGCCAATTCTCGTCGCGCTGCCCGCCGGTGCGCTTCTCGTGCTCGCCATGCGCGGCCTCCGCACGCCGAAGCGCGCTCGCCAAATCGCTTGCGGAACCGAACGAAGTCACGCCGGAGTCGATGCGACCGGGGAGACGGGTTGTAATCTCCTGCAACAGCCAACTGTTGCCGTCTGGATCGCTGAACAAAGCGAACGAGCGATAACTGCCGTGCTCGGGGTCCGGCCCACTGGCCGGGCCTTCGGGGCCCAAGTGAAAGACCTCGCCGACCTCGACGCCGGCGGCGAGCAGCGCGTCACGTGCGGCCTCGATGTCGGAGACGATCAGGTAGGTTCTCTGGACCGAACCGGGCGTGGCCGACGTGAGATTCTGGCCGAATTGGACCGAGCACCCGGAGCCTTGCGGCGTGAACTGGAATACGCCGGAGCCGGGCGGCGTGACATCCTGTCTCCATCCAAGCCTTTTGTAGAATTCCTCGGCGCGTTCGACATCCGAGACGGGAATGACTATCGCTTCGAGCTTCATGTCGATTGTCGCGGGTCCGGCTTCTTTCACGGTTGTCATGTTATCTCCTTCGCTGAATACACTGATCGAAAATAATTTGTGGAGTCACCATAGATCGTGAACTTTGACTTCGCCTACACCTTTGCCGCCATGCCTATTTCGTAATTGCGTGCCTCAATGGCCTTTAAGGTGTTTGCAAACCACTTCTTCAACTGTCCCTTGCCGACGAGCCCAAGGAAGGCTCCGACCAATCGGCCCTTGAGGTTCTTGCCCTCGCGCACAATCACCACGTCGACATCAGTCATGCCGTTCGGCTGCTGCGTTAACGTATAGGTGTGACCTGATCGGCCTCCCCAAAGGTTCGAGTCAGTGGTGGTAAGCACTATGTGCTTCGGATCGGACCAGTTGTAATTCAGTCGTTCCCAGATGCCGCCGGAGCCCTCCGTGACCTCCACATGATCTGAGCTTTTCTCATGCACCTTCAGGCACTCATCGGTGCTATTGCCAAAAAGCTTCGAGCGGCCCGGCCCGAAGTCGGTGAGCCCGGCGATGAACTGCTCGGGCGTCGCGGTGGTTGTCAGTTTGAAGTGAATTGTGGACATAGTAGCTCCTTGCCCGATTAGTTTGAGACATCCGTCTTTCTTTTCATGTCACCTACCAGCTTGGCCAGATTGAGTTCCGCCTCTCTCGTCTGAAAGCCTTTCTCCAGTGCATCCTGCGTCAGCTCCTGGAATTCAGGACTGCGAGTGCCATTCAGGAAAAGATCGGAATCGTGTCGAATGTCCTCGACTGACGGAAGGGTCATCGCGTTGACTCGTTCCTTCACAGCGGCGCGGCCGGCGGCTGGAAACTTCGCGATCCGGTGAGCGAGTGAGCTGACGAACTCATCAATCTTGTCCGCAGGCAACGCCCTATTGATCCATCCATACTTTTCGGCCAAATCCGCGTCGTAGTCTTGCGCGCTCAACATCACTTCAAGCGCCCGACTGCGACCCATCAGGCGGGCGAGATGCTGTGCGCCGCCCGCGCCGGGGATGACACCAAAGGAGGGTTCGAATTGACCAAAGATGGCTGACTCTCGCGCAGCGAAGCGCATGTCGCACGCGAGTATGAATTCGCTTCCTACGCCGCGTACACGACCCTCGATCTGCGCGATGGTGACGAGGCGGCTTGCACTGAGATAACGAAACAGCAAGCCGAGCGACGGTTCACCAGTCAGCTTCGCCGCCGGCTCTCGATTCTCCTTGATTCGTGTCACGTCAACGTGCGAGATGAAATAGTCGGGGTCGCCACTCTTGAACACGAGCACATGGACAGTATCGTCAGCTTCGGCTTGTTGAATGAGCGAAACCAGCTCCCGGACGAGCTCAGGACCGAGAAGATTCATAGGCGGGGCGACAATTCCTGCGAATAGAACAGCCCCTTCTTTGCGCACCTTCAGCGTCTCG
>JAFAOW010000060.1 GCA_019247455.1 Acidobacteriota bacterium
GAGCGAGCTGCCATGTGAAATCCATCTCGGCATTGACGGTCGCGGTCGCCATCCTGGTTTCTTTCAGCATTAAGATACTCCCCCAAAACAAGAAGACGATGCCGACGATGCCGATCGGAATTGGTACCCACCTCGCCGTGTTGAAGAACGCGGCGATCGCGATGGTTACACTCGTCAGTACGAACATCCCGATGGCGTAATACCACGTCGCAAGTGCCCGCTGCAGGATGCGGGAGCGGCTCGTGACCTTATCAAGGAGGTCAACGACTACCTCTACACGCCGCTCATAAAGCGGAACCGACTCTTTATCGTCGGAGTAGATCAGCTCGCTGAGACGCTCTTCCAACTGGCGGACGCGATCGATCACCCGCCCTAGCCTCGTCGATGTAGACAGCACCAGCGACCCGGTAGCCGAGATAAGCAGCGCTGGCGTGACCATCGCCGTCAAAAACTCAATTGTGCCATTCAAGGCATTGGGATTGACGATGTCATTCGCGGGCATAGGTTAAGTTTTACCACAGAGAACACAGAGGGCACAGAGAGACACGATTTGCACCTTTTTTCGCGTCCTTCTCTGCGTTCTCTGTGCTCTCGGTGGTTAAGAGGATTTAATAACGCGCGCGACTTCGCTTTCCATGCGGCCGGTTATCATGAACCACATCATTCGAAAATCACTGATGAATGACCAAAATGGATACTTGAACGTAGCTGGCCGGTTCTTTTCAACGACGAAATGCGCGAACCAGGCGAATGCATATCCAACGACCAGGAACAAGGGGAAGAAATACCAGCGGCCAATGGCGATGAAGAAAATAAGCAGCGCGATACCGAGCGTCGTTCCGGCAAAATGCAGCCAGCGGGTGGCCGGCCTCGAATGCTCCCGGATGTAAAAGTCCCAGAATTCTGCGTAGGTTGTTATCACTGCAGGCGAAATATACAACGAGGCCCCGACCATTACAACCGGCGCCTGGCAAAGACCACGTGCGTCGGACTCACCGTCCGCCGGGTAACTGCCTATTTTTACAGAGGATCGAGCGGCCCAGGCGTGACACTCGTGAAAGAATCTATCGCCTTCTGACAAAGGATGAAGCCACTCTATCTCGTATTCCGGCACAGTGTTCGTTGGTGAGGCGAGACTTCCTTTAAAGAATGTCGCCAGCAAGCGATAACTCTTTTCACCGACCGTGAAATATTGCGTTGCGGTTCCAATTGTTTCACCGAGGGTTATTTCGTGAGCCAACTCCTCTCGGACCTCGCGGATCACCGTCTCGGCCGGTGATTCCCCCGGATCGGTGCCGCCGCCGGGGAGAAAATATCCAAGCCGGCCGCGAACGGCCGCCACGCGACCTCCTTCGCCGCGGATGACGACATAAGCGGCAGGTCTGTCCACGTATTCGACTCCATCCTCCTTTTTGCCAAAGACAGGATTCACGCGAGATCTCGGGTCGTATGCTCGGTCACGCTCGTATGATGCTTTGCACTTCCGCCAAACGGCATTTCAGACGCGGCGGGCATGTTTAGCTGAGGATGAGCGTCACTAACTGCTCTGCCCTCCTTCGGTTTAAGTGATCTCGCCTTCACGATGTCAGCTATCGCCCACGTATAGAGCAGCAGTCCGGGAATAGCCAGCAAGATCCACAGTGGACCCTTCACCGAGCTCTCCAGCGCTATCAAAAGTACTGAAGGCAGGACAAACGCATCGCCGATTATGAACTTGGCGATCGCTCGCCCCGTAAGAGTTGTCGAGTCAGCCTTCGCCGAGATCTGATATCCGCAGCTTCTGCAATAAGAAGCGTCATCAAGATTGGGAGCGGCACATTTGGGGCAGAACATTAGGAATTATAACTCCTCAGTTCTTCTAAGATTTCCTCGCGGGGTAATCGATGGAAGGGTTTCAGGTGGAATAACCTGAGCAATCGGAAGACCTGTATCGTCGTGTGTAATGGTGAAACTCTCGCTTGTCGCGACTTTTAGCAGGCAGTCAACGAATTCGTCTTCGAACTCCTGATGGTATTTTCCATATCAATCGGCAAACGCGACGCTGAGTTGTTTGAGTTTCATCGAGCCGCTCTTGTCGAGATCATCAACGCCTTCGCGGTCGATGTAGTTGTATAGGATGTCGCGTTGCTGTGGACGGTAGCCGGCCTCGCGGATCTGGTAGCGAAGCTCGGCTTCGTTAGCGCAGGTCGAGGCGCCCGCGGCGGAGACGACGTTCTCCTCGATCATGATCGAGCCCATGTCATCGGCGCCGAATCGGAGGGCGGTTTGCCCGAGCTTGAGCCCTTGTGTGAGCCACGACGCCTGGATGTGCTGAATGTTGTCGAAAAATAAACGCGAGACCGCGAGCATTTGCAGGTAATCGATGCCGGTCGGTTCCTCGGTGATCTTGCGCCCAAGGGCGGTGTTTTCGCGTTGAAACGTCCACGGAATGAACGCGGTAAATTCGCCGCAGGTCGGATCAGAGGCCTTTGCGGCGAGCGCCTCATCCTGCACATCTCGAATTCTTTGCAGATGACGCACGCGGTGCTCGACACGATCTCCAATGCCGAACATCATCGTCGCCGTCGATATCAATCCCGCGCGATGAACTGAGCGCATCACGTCAAGCCATTCCTGTGTGTTGCATTTGGTAGAGACGCGTTTGCGTACCTCGTCATCAAGGATCTCGCCGCCGCCGCCGGGGAGCGAATTTAAGCCGGCAGCCTTGAGCCGCTGCATTATGGTGTCGTAATCGAGGCCGGATATCAGGTGGATGTTGTGTATCTCAGGCGGTGAAAAACAGTGGAGCTGAAAGCGCGGATACTTCGCATGAAGCGTCCGTAAAAGTTCCTCGTACCACTCGATATTGAAATCAGGATGCAGACCGCCCTGCATCAGGACGCCCGTCCCCCCGAGTGCTATGGTCTCTTCAATTCGCTTCTCGATCTCTTCGATCGAATGCACATAAGTGTCGGGCTTGCCCGGGCGCCGATAGAACGCGCAAAAGGTGCACACCACGTTGCACACATTCGTGTAGTTGATATTGCGGTCAATTATGTATGTGACGACGTCCGGGTCATTCCGGCGCTGCCTGATCTCATCCGCGGCGACACCGATCCTGGCGACGTCACGCGACTCAAGCAGGGCGGTGCAGTCTTCTGCAGTGAGCCTTTCGCCGGCGAGGGCTTTGTCCAAAATGGGCTGTATCGAGGCCATAACGTAAAGGACGATTCTAGCACCCAAAGGCCGTTCCATCGGCGCGGGATCGACACTTTTAGAATTTCCGCAATCGGCGTATATTGCCTCTATCCCGCAAATTCTTTTCAAGGAGCTTCGTTATGAATAATCTCGCATACACGTCGCAAGACCCCGCTTATGTCGGACCAAAGATCGAGGAAAAGATCCGGGAGGAGGTAGGCTCGTCCACGCCGCTGCCTTATACGGTCGAGCAGGGAGACGCTGCGACAGCATCGGTCGGCTCGTTCCTAAAGGACATCGGCAAGGGCCTGATCGGCGGCAACTCGGATGTGCTTTTCTACCTGAATTTCGATTTCCCTGGACAGCGTCCCGCTACGCTGCAGGTCGCTGTGAATCGCCAGGGCGTGGGCTCGCATGCGGGGCTTTTGATGTATAACGGAAAGATCAATAAGCCAGCAGAAGAAGCGGCTCTGGATGATCCGAAGTTCTTCGGCAAGTCAAAATTCTCAGGCGACGGGGCGACCTGCGACAAGCTCAATGCCAATGGCGATCTGATCAAGGCTGCAAACAATCTCGCTCGTCTCGAGGGCGAATCGGGTGGGATCGGTCTAAAGATAAAGCGCTGCTGCCGCGTCGTTCCAGACGGTGACGGAGCGAATCTAGTCGTCGCAACATTGCCGCGCCCGACGAAGATGGGAATGAGCGCCGCGGTCGACGTGAAAGAATTCTTCGCGCTCGCGCAAATGGTCGAGAGCGTCCTGTAGATGACGGCTCCCACAGCGAAATTCGAATGCAAAATGACGATGTCAGATTCGACGCCGGTCTACCATTATCTGCGCTTCGACAAAGAGCTGGTCAGGCATTTCGACTTCAAGGGAAATCTTCGGCGCGTCGTCTGCACGCTGAACGGCGTCGAAACATTCAACTGCGCGTTGATGCCGAATAAGGACACATACATCATCGCGGTGAACAAGCAGCGTCGCGACAAGCTTGGCATTGACGTAGGCGATACTGTCAAGGTCGAGTTGGTTCGAGATGAGAGCAAATACGGCTTTCCCATGCCCAAGGAATTTGAAGAGGTGCTGCGGCAGGACCCCGTGGGTAGAAAAATGTTCGAGGCGCTAACCCCCGGCAACCAGCGAATAATGCTGCAGCTCATTGAGTTTAATAAGACGATCGATAAGCGCATCGCGCGTTCGCTAGCCGGCATCGAACTGTTAAAGGCGTCAGGCGGCGAATTCGATTATTCCGCGCAGCATCTCGCGATGCGCGTCGCCGCGAAATTGACCTCCCACCAAAATGGCTAAAGCTTCGACAAGCGTTTCGCTCAAGGCACCGATGATAAAGTCAGACGAGTCGAACTGGCATTTCCTGCTGGTCGATAAACGATATTCGAGAAAGCTTGGCTTTGCAGACACCGACAAATTCCGCCGCATCCTTTGCTCGATGAAGGGGGGCCCGAAATTCCACTGTGCGCTGATGCCTTGGGGCGATCAGTTTTACATCATCATTAATAAGAAACGCCGCGAAGAGATCGGTGCCGAGGCCGGTGACAATATCGAGATCACACTCGAGCGTGATGAAAGCAAATACGGCCTGCCGATGCCGCCCGAGGTGAAAGAGGTGCTCAAGCAGGATAAACAGGGCAATAAACTCTTTCATGCACTGTCACCCGGCAAACAGCGGTCGATGCTCTACTGGCTCTCGCGGACAAAAGACCTCGACCGCCGCATTCACGAAACACTCATATTCGTTGAGCATCTTAAAGAGAACGAAGGAAAGATCGATGGGCGTAAGCTGATGGAAGAGATGAAGCGGCCGATCGGCTTTTGATCTCTACCGGACGAAAACCACCTGCTGCTATTGCGGCCACCGTTCGGCTCCTTTCTAATAAAAATAATTCTTGACGTATTCCGATATATCGTGATAGATTTCAAGTCAATCGCGACTTATTGGATAATTTCGCGATATAGGAGTTAAGAATATGCGTGGAAGTCATGGTTTTAGATTCGATTTTGGTCCGGGAATGGGCCGCGGTTTTGCCGCTTCCTTCGGATGCGAGCCGCCTCGCATGCGTCGAGGCGATATAAAATACCTGCTTCTGGAGGTCCTAAAGGAAGGACCGAAGCACGGCTACGATATCATCGGCGAGCTTGAGCGGCGTCACGAGGGATACAGGGCGAGCCCCGGTTCGGTTTACCCGACGCTGCAGATGCTTGAGGAGGGCGGCTTCGTTACCGGTCAGGAGGTCGACGGAAAAAAGGTATATACGATCACCGAGGCGGGTCTGAAAATGCTCGAGGAGCGTGGAGAAAGGCGCCCGTTCGACAAAGGACCCGACTGGCAGAAAGGCGTGGGTCTATGGAAGTCCCTTGGTAAGCTGGCGATGGCCGTCAGCGAAGGCGCCCGCGGCGCCGATGAGGAATCGCTGCATAAGATCCACGAGATCATCGACAAGGCGAGGAAGGATGTTTATTCGGTGCTGGCCGAGGCCTGATCCTTTTTATACAAAGACTAGCGGCTTGTTCTCGGTGAGCAGGCCGTTTTTTTGCGCGAGCCTGAAGTAAAGCTCCATTCCCTTTTTCATCGAATCATCAGGACTGAAGGAGATGTTGTCGGTGAGATAGGTTCGCATTTGGTCGCGGGTGAGTCCGATCTGACTCTCGTAATTGGCCGCGATGTCATCGATATGTGCGAGGCCCTCGTCGCGAGCCGCGGCGAAATCTATGTCGATATTCTCCCGCCGCGTCATCCACATCGCGAAGATAAAGCCGAGACCCGTGTGCGTGCGCCAGAGGTGGGCGAGGTCAAAGGTTCGTAGTTCTTTTGAGAAAGAACCACCCCGGCCTCCGGCCACCCCTCCTTGGTAAGGAGGGGAGCTAAGAGTCAAAGCGGGGTCACCGATGATCAATGCCGCGTCGGATGTCGCGAGCATTGCATCGATATCAGGCGAGGCGTCGCGCCATTGGGGTTCGAAGCCGAGGAATTCGCGGAATATGATCTTCGTGAGCGCGACGGAGGTCCTTGACGATACGTCGAGAGCAACAGACTTTACCTGCTCAAGATCTTCGCCCTTCGTAACGAGGCAGACACTTCGTACTTTCTCGCGCGCGCCAACGCAGACGTCAGGAACCAGCTTCACGTCGTCGATCATCTGATACGCGATCACCGGAACGAGAGCGGCGTCAACACGATCCTGTGCAAGCAGTTCAGCGGAGCGCGCGGGAGCGTTATCGAGAATGATCTCGACGCGGCCGTGCTCGCGGCCGTAGAGGAACGACCATACGAGTGGGGCGGTATTCGAGTAGCTGGATGCTGATATTCGCGGAGTCGTCATCGCGAGTAAAGTTTCGCCCGAAGGCTGTGCCGAGCGCAATGCGATACGCGTTGCCGCTGCTTAAATTGTCGATTATCCTAGTTGCGTGAAGCTGTATGACATTACGGTCGGCATTAGTGCGAAGACGCCGATCTATAAGGGCGATCCGGGCGTTGAAGTTAAATCTTTCAAGTCGATCGCTGCCGGATCTAGTGCGAACGTCAGCGAGATCTCATTCGGCGTGCATACGGGAACGCACGTCGACGCGCCGAACCACTTTATAGACGGCGCCAAACGCGTTCATCAGCTCGACCCCGAAAAGCTCCTCGGCCCGTGCCGCGTCGTCGGGATTCCCGATGACGTGGTTGCCATCGGCCCTGAGCACGTCGGAGATATCGCTGGCGTGAAACGCGTGATATTCAAAACACGCAACTCAGAATTTTGGGCGACGCCCGAGGATGGCTTTCGAAGCGACTTTAGTTATCTGACGCCGGAGGCCGCAAAGGTCCTGGTCGACAACGGCTGTGTGCTCGTCGGCATCGACTATCTATCGATTGAAAAGAGCGGTTCGCCTGGACATCCGGTTCACATGGCCTTTTTGTCGAAGGAGATCGTCATTCTAGAGGGGGTCGATCTGCGAGGCATCGAGCCGGGCGATTACGAACTGATCTGCATGCCGCTGAAGTACGAAGGCGCGACCGGCGACGGGTCGCCCGCGAGAACGTTTCTGCGAGAACTCTAGTGGCGATCGTTAACGAAAAGGCCTATCGCCAAAGGGTTTACGACATTGTTCGCACAATTCCCACAGGCAAAGTCATGACATATGGGCAACTTGCGATCCTGCTTGGCCAGGGCTATACAGCTCGGACCGTCGGCTACGTGATGCACGGCGCGGATGACGGAGTGCCGTGGCAGCGCGTGATCAATTCGCAGGGCAAGTGCTCGACCGGGCGACTGACGATGCCCGTCAACCTGCAGCAGGAACTGCTCGAAGCCGAGGGCGTGGAATTCAATGCGGCCGGGAAGTGCGACCTCTCGAAATTCCAGTTTCATCCGGAGGGATTCGGATCGGACGACGAGCAAACTTCGCTCTTTGGCTGATCAGGCAGGAGTTCGGCTTCCCGGCTTACTTATCGTTACGCCCTTTGCACATAACGGACACTCGTCGGGCAGATAGCTCGGTACATCCATACTCACAAGCGATATCCGCGGTACGCCCACATCGGCAGCACCATTCGAGCGGTCAACAATAGAAGCTGCCGCGACGACCTTGCCGCCGTTCGCCTCGAGTGCTGCGATGCATTCACGCGTCGAACCACCGGTGGTGATGACGTCCTCGACTACGAGGATCTTTTCGCCAGGTTCCAGTGTGAATCCGCGACGCAATGTCATTTCTCCATTCTGCCGCTCGGTCCAGATAAAACGCGCGTTCAGCGCGGCTGCGGTCGCAAAGCCGATAACAAGGCCACCGATAGCGGGTGACGCGACCGTCGGAATGTCCTGACCGCGGTAATTCTCGGCGATCAGCTCGCCGAACCTCATCGCGTCGCCTGAATAAGCCAGGGCAAGCGCACATTGAAGATATTGCGAGCTATGTAGGCCGCTGGAGAGCTGAAAGTGGCCTTCGAGAAGAGCGTTCGTGGCCTTAAAGTGATCGAGGATAGAGTTCCTTGAGTTTGTGGAGTCTATTGAGTTCATTGAGAATTTCGGAGATGTTGAGCTAGTGACATTGTCATGCGAGAGACTTCGTCGGTTAGATCATAAAGCTCTTTGAAAGAATCAGCTTCGATGTACTCCAGGTCGAGGGCAACGTACAGGTGAGACTGAACTTCTGCAGCCGAGCCGTGAGCCTGCACAAGAAAGCTAGCAAAGTCCTTATTTGTCCTGCGGCCGTTTCCCTCGGCAATGTTCGCCATAACAGATACAGCGGCCCGACGTATTTGATTTGCGAGCCCGAAATCTTTCGAGAAATCTCCGGATCGGGTCAGTTCATATACACGTCTAGTCGCGATTCGTGCCTTCTGCCACGCTTGAATCTCTTCAAATCTTTTGAAGGTAGCCATAATTGTGTGAGTAACACCTATTCTATGTTAGCCCGCACACTGCCGGTAATTGATCTCCACGAACTTAGCGAACTCAACGAACTCAATAAACTCAACAGACTTTGCTAAACTCGTCTTGTGACGCCGTACCCAAATCTCGTATCTGATTCTCTGCTCGTACGTGAGACGGTCGCACTTTTGCGCGCCTTTGGCGGGCAGGCATCGGCGGTGAGCATTGTGGATTTCGTTATGAAGATCCGCCGGCCTCAGCCGGAGCTCGCGAAACTTCTCATTGCAGACCTCATCGACCGCGATCCGCGGCTGCGTCTAAACGAAGACACGGTTGAGCTGACGGAAAATTGGTTTGACGAGCGCGAGCTGATGCAGACCGATTTCGTGGTCTTCGATCTCGAAACGACGGGGTCAAAGACCCCTCCGTGCCGGATCACCGAGATAGGCGCTTATCGCGTCCGGGCCGGCGAGGTAACGGAGTCATACCACACGCTTGTAAATCCGGAGACGCCTATCCCTCGATTCATTACCCAGCTCACGGGCATCAACGATGAGATGGTTAAGGACGCTCCTGTTTTTCGCGACATCGCGCATGAGCTGCTGAATTTTATCGGCGACTCGATCCTCGTCGCGCATAATTCAGGGTTTGATATGCGGTTCCTCAATCACGAGATCGGGCGCATCTTTCCCGATTACCGGATCGCCAACCCATGCCTATGCACCGTGCAATTGTCGCGAAAGCTGCTGCCAGACATTCTCAATCACAAGCTGAAAACGGTTGCCGAGCACTATTCGATAGATTTCAACCACCACCGCGCGGACGAGGACGCGCGTGCGACGGCCCACATATTTGTAAATCTCCTGACGAAGCTTCAGGACGGCGGCGTGAACGACCTTGCGCGCCTGCGAAAAATGAGCTCGAGGAGGCATCGCTATGTTAGATGAACGCCCGAGTACGTCGAATGCGCAAGGCCTCGATATTCGCCCAACGCCGCGCGAGGAGATGGACCTGACGCCCCTCGACACTTTCCCTTACGAATATGTCGGTAAGGAGATATGGGTGGAATTTGAAATACCCGAGTTTACGGCGATCTGCCCTTTCTCGGACTTCCCGGATTTTGCCGTGATCAGGTTGAAGTATGTTCCTAACGAGCTTTGTATCGAACTCAAGAGCCTCAAACTTTACATCAACGCATTCCGCAACGTTAAGATCTTCCACGAACACGTCATCAACCTCATCCTCGAGGATTTTGTGAAAGCATGCGACCCGCTGAAGGTCGAGGTCGAGGGCGACTTTCACGTGCGCGGTAATATAAAAACGATCGTCAAAACTTCGTACGCGCGAGCCTAACCACGTTTCTTAGAAAAAATTAATAATTAGTAATTGGTCAGTGCGTAACGGCCATAGCCGTTGGATGAGAGTTTCTGTGTTTTTGACAGGCGGACTCAACGAGATGGCACACCTCGCGTTCGCAGGTGATATGGCCTTTTTTGCCGGCAGTTGAGAGCTCTGAAACGACGAGAAATTTTGACTTATCGAGCATGGTCTGCTCGCGGAACGAAAGACGTTTTTCATAGCTCAGCAGCGTCAGCTTTTTAAAAACATCAGCCGCTTCAAAAATGTCGCCGGAATGCAGCTTTTCATTGAACTCGCGCGACCGCTGCTTCCAATCGCCATCGGCCGCTTCAAAATCCGCCGCAAGGGCGTCCACCAGTTTCTTGCACTGCTGTGAGCTGATCAGGGGGCGGATGCCGACATTCTCAGCATTGTCGGTCGGAACAAAGATCGTTGAGTTGTCACCCAGAACGCGCAGTATATAACCGATCAGCGAACTCTCACCGACAATGCGCTTTTTTATCTCTTCGACAAGGCAAACGCCCTGATTGGGATATGCTACCTTTTGGCCAATGGTCAACTGCATTTCGCTTCCTCCTGCTGGGGCAAGGGCCGCGGGCAAATAGGCCGTCAAGGCGAATTTTGGTTCGCCGGAAAATGGGTGACTATTTCAAGATTAACCCCATTGTAACACAAGGGCGGGGGTGCGGGCGGAATAATTATTAATTGAGCTATTTGGACGGCAGTTCGATGCGGAATGTCGTCCCCGAGCCGAGTGCGGACTCGACCGTCACCTCACCGCCGTGAAGGCGCGCCAGGTGTTTTACGATCGCAAGACCAAGGCCGGTACCGCCGACGCCCCGGACGCGCGCACGGTCCGTTCGATAAAGACGCTCGAATATTCGATCGATGTGTTCCGGCAAAATTCCCTCACCCGTGTCAGAAACCGAGATGACATCCCGGCCACTCGCGCTATTGACGGAGACGGTTACTGAGCCGCCCTCGCGATTGAATTTGATCGCGTTGTCGATGAGATTCGTCAACATTTGCTCGAGTCTTGTCGAATCGGCATGAATGGGTGACGACGCCGGCACATTGTTCTTGAGTGAAACGTTTCGTTCGTGCGCCTTCGCCTCAAGGGCCGTCATTACCTCATGGACGTGCACGTGCAGGTCAACCTTGCGAATGTCAACAGATACATTTCCTGACTCAATGAGCGATAGCTCCAGGATGTCGGCGATCAGCTCGCGCATCCGCTCGGCGTTCCGCCTGATAACGGAGAGGAACCTCCGATTGTTTTCTATGTCGTCGATGCCGCCGTCCTCAAGCGTTTCGACGAAGGCGAGGATCGAGGTCAGCGGCGTGCGCAGCTCGTGAGAAATGTTCGAGAGGAATTCCTGACGCACGACCTCGAGCCGGTCGATCTGCGTCGTCTCATAAAAGAATCCGATCCCGAGGAGTCCGCCCCCGATCGCGAGGGGTGCCACATGCACATCGAATTTTCGCCGCCCCTCGCGCGTTAATTCGAGCCTGGTGTCGGACGACGTTTCTTTAGATACAGCGCGCCGAAACGCTTCATGCAGATCCAGGTCCCGGATCACCTCGCTCAAGCGGCGCCCCTCAATATCGAGCCCCTCGCGGCCGAAAGCCACCGCGGCCGGGACGTTGCAGTAAGCGATACGCATATCGGCGCCTACGACGAGCACGCATTCGCGCGCGGCATCGAGGATGCTCTGCAGCACCGGTTCGGCAGAAACACTGAGCTGTTTAACCGCGGATGGCATCGGATCAGTCGCAGCCGATAAAACGATAACCCACGCCGACGACAGTCTCAATGCAGCCGCCGCAGTCGTCGAGTTTTTGACGGAGCCGGCGAATGTGCACGTCCAGGGTTCGGGTATCGCCGAAATAGCTGTAGCCCCAGACGTTATCCAGAAGCTGCTGGCGGGAGGCGACGCGGCCGGAGTTTTTTATGAGGTGCTCGAGGAGGGCGAATTCTTTGCGCGTAAGCTTAACCGCGTTATCACTGCAGGTGACTCGCATGTCGGCAAAATCGACCGCGAGCCGGGCGTCCTTGTATTGAGGCGGCACTTCCTTTTCCGTGCGCCGGAGCACCGCACGGATGCGGGCAATGACCTCCTTGATCGAAAACGGCTTGACAATGTAATCGTCAGCACCCGATTCGAGTCCAAGGACCTTGTCGCCCTCAGCCGCACGCGCTGTGAGCATTATGATCGGGAGATCCTCAGTGGCCGATTCACGGCGAAGGCGGCGGCACAACTCCATCCCGCTCATTCCGGGCAGCATCAGGTCGAGAAGTATCAAGGACGGCCTCAACTTTTCGTCAAGCGCGAGACGCAGCCCCTTCTCGCCTGTTTCCGCGACAAGGGGCTTGAACCCCTCCCGCTTGAGGTTGTACCTCAGGCTCTCAGCGATGTCCTCATCGTCCTCGATAACAAGAATGGTCTGCTGCATTCGTTGATCAGTTAAAGTTTAGGACAACTTTAGGACAAGGATAAACGCAGCAGGATTAACACGATGTTACGTGGGTGTTACGGACGAGTTAAATCCCGCCCTCGACATCGAAGGGTGACCTAAGGTCGCTGTTCGGCTCGAGGATCAGACGGCTTCGCGAATAGTCGATGGTCACCCTGAAACGTCGGAGCACCTCGCCGCCGACAAGCCCGTCTGAAGCTGTTGACGCTCCGGCCCCCTGGTCGGCCAAGGATAGTGCCGTGGCCGCGTTCGACATTCTGATCGGCCCGAGAGTGACCGCGCGGACCATGACGAGCGCATTCTGATCGTCTCCGCCGGCTCCGTGAGAAACCTGGTTCTTGTTAGATCTGAAAGACTCTATGAGTCTCTGCTTCTTAACGAACGGGCTGTTAAGACGAAATGCGCCGTCAAAGCCGCTGTCGATCTCGAGTCTCCCCGTTACAGTCGCATGGCCGCGGATCTCGAATCTTGAACGAATGAGTGGCGTCTTGCGTCCATTGAGATCGATAGGAAGGATGGTACCTTTGCCGCGATAGGCGTAAGTTTTGGGGTCGGTGAGTGTGAGTGTCTTCTTCTGATAATCGATCGTGACAACGAATGCCCTAATGAAGTCATATCCTATGACACCATCAAAATCGAAACCTGGTGGTTGATTCAATTTGAAGGCGGCGAGCGGCTGATCGCTGACCGAAGCGCCGCCCGCGGCTAGTGTCACGCTTTTTACGTATCCACCGGTAAAGCCACCTCCAATTCCATTACCCTTCAGTTTTTCTTCGCTCAGCTGTAGGCCAAACTCGGCTACAAGTCGCTCGTCAATGCTGGTCATCGACGCGCCCGTGTCGAAGATCATCGTCAAAGGCCGTGATCCGTTAATGCTGACCTTCATCCGAATGATGTTGTTATCTATGTCGATCGGCAGGGTCACCGAACGGGCCGCATTTTCGAAGTTTGCAGCCTGAGAGAATACCGCCGCGGCAAGGAGCAGCGAAACCGTTGCCAAAAGAAAGATGTTTCTTACAGTCCTCATCAACCAGGAATATCTGCCTCGATCAGTAGAGCCAGCAACGCCAGCGATTCCTGCCAGCCAAGATAACACGCCTCAGGCGGGATCACGGCCGGCACGCCCTCCTGCACGATGTTGACCTCTGTGCCCATCATTACCTTTTTGAACGTGATCGCGGTCTTCATTTCGCCGGGCAAATTCGGGTCGTCGAACCTGTCTGTGTGGACGATCCTGTCGCCTGGAACAAGCTCAAGATACTCGCCGCCGAATGAGTGACTTTGGCCGTTACCAAAATTCGTGAACGACATCTTGTACATGCCGCCGACGCGGGCGTCCATCTCGTGAACTGTGCCCGTAAAGCCATTCGGCGGCAGCCATTTACACATCGCGGCTGGATCGAGAAAGGCCTCGTAGACCTTTTCCGGGTTGGCCTTAAATACTCGGTGGAGTTTTATTGTGTTGGTTTGCATAATCCCTTGCTATTCCATATTCCTCAACCGCAACCTAAGCGCCTGCAGCTTGATAAACCCCTCCGCATCATGCTGGTCGTATGCGCCGGCATCGTCTTCGAAAGTAACGACGCGTTCGCGGTAGAGCGAGTTTTCGGAGCGGCGGCCGGTGACGATGACGTTGCCTTTGTAGAGCTTGAGGCGGACATCGCCGTTGACGCTCAGTTGCGTTTCGTCGACAAGCTTGCGCAGGATCTCGAACTCGGGTGCAAACCAGAAGCCGTAGTAGATCGATTCCGCGATCTTTGCTCCGAGTGAATCGCGCAGGCGAGTGACCTCGCGGTCCATCGTGATCGATTCAAGCGCACGGTGGGCGGCCATGAGGATGGTGACGCCTGGCGTTTCGTAAATTCCGCGCGACTTCATTCCAACAAAGCGGTTCTCGACGAGGTCGACGCGGCCGATGCCGTGCTCACCGCCGAGGAAATTGAGCTTTGACAGCATATCGACGGGACCGTAACGAACGCTGTCTATCGCGATGGGCTCCCCTTTCTCGAAGGTAAGGGTCATTTCATGGGCTTCGTCGCTCGCATTCTCTGGAGACTTTGTAGTGAGGAAAATGTTCTCCGGCGGTGCGGCCCACGGGTCCTCGAGTATGCCGCCCTCGTAGCTTACGTGCATCAGGTTGCGGTCCATCGAGTAGGGCTTCTCGGCGGTAGCCGTCACCGGGATACCATGTTTTGCGCAATACGCGATGAGGTCCGCGCGGCCCTTGAACTCCCACTCGCGCCACGGCGCGACTACTTTTATATCCGGCTGCAGCGCGTAATAGGTCAGCTCAAATCGGACCTGGTCGTTCCCTTTGCCAGTGGCTCCATGAGCGACCGCGTCCGCCCTCTCTTTTTGCGCGATCTCGATCTGACGCTTCGCGATGACTGGACGGGCCAGCGAAGTGCCAAGCAGGTAAACGCCCTCATACAACGCATTTGCCTTTACGGCCGTCCAGACAAAATCCTTTACAAACTCCTCGCGCAGGTCCTCGACATATAGCTTTGAAGCTCCCGTGGCCCTCGCCTTTTCATCAAGGCCGGTCAATTCCTCGCCCTGCCCGACATCGGCCGTGTAACACACGACCTCGCAGTCGTAGGTTTCCTTGATCCAAAGCAGCATCGCCGACGTGTCGAGGCCGCCGGAATAGGCGAGGATTATCTTCTTGATCTTTTTGGTCATTTGGTCTTACGTTCGCGTTTTGCGAACAAAATGCTCTACGGGCAAGCCGAGCCACGCGATCATCGCGAGCATCCCGTCGACCTCCATTCGGCCGCCGTCGCGAGTGCGCTTTATCGTCGCTTCGGCAATGCCCATTTCGTTCGCAACCTGTTTCCATCCGAGGCCGCGCTGTTCGCGCCGCGTATCTATCGCCCGGAATAGCGCCTTTGAGTCAAAACGAAGCATGGAGGCGTGCGTTAACGGTTTCGCCGAATAGAAAGCTACAATTATAGCCTTGCGGGCGGCACGATGAGCAAATCAGGACAGTTGTGGGGTGGTCGGTTCACCGAGGGACCGAACGAGACGTTTGCGGAGTTCAATGACTCGCTTCGTTTCGATAAGCGGCTCTTTGTCGCCGATGTCAGCGCGTCGATCGAGTGGGCGATCGGACTCGAAAAGGCGGGAGTCATTTCAACCAAAGAGCGCAATGACATCGTCGCCGGCCTCAAGCAAATGCTCGAGGATGAGTCGCAGCATTCGCATTACTTTGACGGGTCGACAGCCGAGGACGTTCATTCATTTATCGAGGGCAAGCTCATCGACTCGATCGGTGACGCTGGCCGCAAGCTCCATACCGGTCGGAGCCGCAACGATCAGGTGGCAGCGGCGTTTCGGCTCTGGGTAAGGTACGAGATCGACGCCATCGACATGCAGATCAAGGCACTGCAATCGGCGCTCGTTGGGTTTGCCCAGCGACACGCTGAAGCGGTGATCCCGGGCTACACCCATTTGCAGCGGGCGCAGCCGGTGATGTTCGCACACTGGTGCCTCGCGTATTTTGAAATGCTCCAGCGAGATCGCGAGCGGCTCGCCGATGCTCGGAAAAGGGTCAACATAATGCCCCTCGGCTCGGGCGCGCTCGCAGGAACGGGATTCCCGATCGACCGTGAAGCCATCGCAAAGGAATTGGGGTTTGATGGAATTACGCGGAATAGTCTGGATGCGGTTTCGGACAGGGACTTTGTCGTCGACCTAGCTGCCGCCTGTTCGCTAGTAATGGTGCATCTTTCGCGGCTCGCCGAGGATCTTATTCTTTATTGCTCGGCGGAGTTTGGATTTGTGACTTTAAGCGATTCGGTCTCATCCGGATCGAGCCTCATGCCGCAGAAGAAGAACTCCGACGCGCTCGAATTACTTCGCGGGAAAGCGGGACGTGTGTTTGGTCACAACCTCGGTCTGCTCACGATGCTCAAGGGGCTGCCGCTCGCCTACAACAAGGATATGCAGGAGGACAAGGAGGCCGCGTTTGACACTGTCGACACCGCCCAGATCTGCCTTCGCGCGGCGGCGATAGTGATCGAGAATGCGACGCTAAATGAAGCGGCTGCTAGGGATGCGGCCACCAAGGGTTATCTCAACGCCACCGATCTGGCAGACCTGATGGTGAAAAAAGGCGTGCCTTTTCGCACCGCACACGAGACGGTCGGCAAAGCGGTGCTTCACGCCATAGACCAGGGTAAAGAGCTGCACGAAATGACCGTCGATGAATTGAAAGCATTCTGGCCAGACATCGACGACTCGGTTGCCGAAAGGCTTTCGCTGGATTCATCGCTTGCGGCGAAGAGTGCGATCGGCGGCACCTCGCCTGATCGAGTCGGCATGGCTTTAGCGGAAGCTAACATGCAGCTGGAAGCCGACAGCTAATTAGCTCACACCCTCTATTCATAATGGACAAGACGAAACTTCTAAGCGATGTCTCCAATAACGAGCTTTTGAAATTCCTCGGCGTAGAGATTGAGCTTGCCACTCCCGAGCG
>JAFAOW010000266.1 GCA_019247455.1 Acidobacteriota bacterium
CTGCACGGCACGGTCGCTGTTTAAGACGCTCGACAACATTGCAACGCCCTGTTCCGTAAAGACGTATGGTAGATAGCGGCGTCCGCCGCGGCCAAGGTTTGAGGTCGCAATTTGCGACCTCAAAGCCTCAAATTCTTCCACGTTCAATTGAAAACTAAAATCGTCAGGGAACCGATCTATGTTACGTTTAACCTGTTCGTTCAAACGCTTGGTACTAACTCCGTAGAGTCCCGCTAACTCACTGTCGAGCATTACCTTCTGCCCGCGAATCTCATAGATGCGGCGTTCGACCTGATCTAGTGTTACGACGACAAGATCTCCGCCTTGTGCTTTTGTGGGAGGCATCGCTATTCCTAAATATCAAAAACTCTCAATATACTTCCTCGTCTGCTCCTTCAGCTCCGCGTACGACGGAATTACATACAGCACGGGCTGCATGTCGCTGTAAGTGTATTTGTGGCTGATGACTTCTTCTAAATCGAAAGGCCGACGTTCGACATCATCGGTGAATGCGTGCTCCAATTCTCCGTACGAAGAGAGCAGCCCCGCGCCATAAGCTTTTACCTCGCCCTCGTGCTGCACAAGTCCAAACTCGACCGTGAACCAATACAGCCTGCCCAGTTCCTCGAGCTGTTGATCGTTCGCTTTGCGTGCGCCAAGTCCAACAAACTGCGAGTAATCCGCAAACGCCGGATTCGTGAACATCGGCTGGTGCCCGATGATCTCATGGACGATATCGGGCTCGGGCGTGTAATCGGGCCTCGATGAATGCCGAATGTACTGCGTTGACAGCATCACGCGGTACGACAGCCACGAAAGGAACGCACGCGTATCTACAAGTCCCTCGATGGGAGCAAGCCGAAAGCCGGTGGTCTCGGTCAGGCGCTTGCTCATCTCAGAGAGCTGCGGTATCCGGTCATTGGTAATGCCAAGGTCCTTCTTCGCCCGCAGGTAGAATGGCGATGCGTATTTCTGATGAAGCCCTTCCAGCTTGCCGGCGACATGCCGCCAGATATCCTGCTCCTCTTCCGTATAATCGACATCGGTGATCTCGCCCGTCTCGCGAAACTTCTTCGAAAGGCTCGCTATGTGATCGCGGCGCTCTCTGTACGCCTGGTCATTCGCACCCGGGTGATCGAGATGCAGCTCTTCGATATCCTCAAAGGGCATGTCTTTAAAGGCGGGCAATTCCTCAGCGGCTACGCGGAAATTCGAGAGCGTTGTAAAGTCGCCTTCGTCAGAGGCCGGAGTCGTTTCGTTCAGCATTGACCGGGTAGCTCCTTGCATAGATTCGATGCGGGGCAAAACTGGTTCGATTCATACAATTTTAGTACATATCGGGACGCGCGCGACAATGACACCGGTCACAATCGCCCACTAAGATAAAAGGGGATGAATAAGGCGTCGCAGCGAATAGTTAGGACCTATGTGAGCCTGACGCTGCTGTCGACTTTTGCCTCCAGCTTCATATGGGGCATAAATACGCTATTTTTGCTGGATGCCGGCCTGTCGGTCACTGAGGCCTTCGCCGCGAATGCGTTTTTCACCGCCGGAGAGGTCCTTTTCGAGATACCCACGGGAGTCATTGCCGATACCCGCGGCCGGCGGACATCTTTCCTCCTCGGGACTGCAACCCTTTTCACCACAACACTTGCTTACCTGTGGCTTTGGAGGTCACACGGGCCATTTTGGGCCTGGGCTTGTGTCTCGATGCTTTTGGGACTGGGATTTACATTCTTTAGCGGGGCGACCGAGGCGTGGCTGGTCGACGGCCTAAAGGCCGCCAAATACGACGGCTCGCTCGACAATGTCTTCGCCAAGGGCTCGATCTCGACAGGCATCGCGATGCTTTCAGGCACCATCGCTGGCGGTCTCGTGGCACAATTCACCAACCTCGGTGTGCCCTACATCATGCGTATTATCGCTCTCGCCGTGACATTCCTCATCGCATTCTTCCTAATGCACGATGACGGGTTTATCGCGAAGGGCCGATCAGGTTTTGCAAGTGAGATGAAGGATGTTGTCTCCGAGTCCATCGAATTCGGACTGAGGAACCGTCCCGTTCGATGGATGATGCTTTCATCGAGCTTTACAGGCGGCGTCGGGATCTTCGCGTTCTACGCGATGCAGCCATACCTTTTGCAGCTTTACGGCAATAATGCAGGCTATGCGATCGCTGGCGTAGCGGCGGCCGTCGTCGCGGGTGCCCAGATCGCCGGCGGATTGCTTGTACCTTATGTAAGCCGCGTCTTCAAAAACAGAACCTCGATCCTGATAACAGGCCTCCTTGTGAGCACGATCGCGCTTGCCTTGATCGGACTTGCCGGAAACTTCTGGCTCGTCCTCGGCTTACTCGCAATATGGGCGATCGTTTTCGCGCTGTTAACGCCGATCCGCCAGTCGTACATGAACGGCATCATTCCGTCCAAACAGCGTGCGACGGTCCTGTCGGCCGACAACATGCTCACGTCACTCGGCGGCGTCATTTCGCAGCCGGGACTAGGCAGGATCGCAGATGTGTGGGGTTACCCGGCCTCATACATCGGCAGCGCGGCCTTTCAGCTAATTGCGCTGCCGTTCTTGTTATTGGCGAAGAGGGAAAGGGCAAAGTCCGATCGGACCTAACCTTTTGTAAACACCATATTGTTGTAGGTCAGCGAGACGACCTTACCGTTCTCAACGTTGAATTTGATCACTTCCCCCTGACCGGGCACCAATTCGACCCTTACGGTTTCCTTTTGCGTGAAGGCGGTTGGGACGAGCTCAATGACGCCCATTTTCAAAAGAAGGCCGCCATTCTTTTCCGACAGATCCATTGTTCCGAAGTACTCATTTTTGTAAGAGCCGACGTAGGCCGATAGCGGCATCGTTAGTTGTGACTTTCGCGCCGCCCGCGACGCGGCTCCGGCTTTCATCTGCACTATCGACTTACCATACTGGTCGATCGCATCGGTAAGCTGCTTTGAATACTCAGCCTCAAGCCCGGGCATACCGTTCAGTGCATCGTACGCATACGTCGCGAAAAGATCAGCGAGGCGGCTGCCCATAAAATCGTTATTCACAAAGACCGCAACGCCGATCTTCTTGTCAGGCATGAAGGAGATGTGGCTGCGATATCCTGTAAAACCGCCATGGTGATAGATCACCTTGTCTTCCTTGTATTTCCCGATCTGCCATCCAAGGCCGTACTCGCCGTTACCGACGAAGGGCGGTGCATCGCGCACTGTCTGTGTATAACCGGTGTGCGCCGCGCGAATGATATCGGTGGGAATTACTTGTTTTCCGTCAACGCGCCCGTCGTTCATGTTCACCTCGAGCCAACGCGCTGCGTCAGCAGCGGTGGTGTATATTCCACCCGCTGACTGCATATTGCTATCGACCTTTTTGATCGGCGCGGGGATGACGCTGCCTGTTTCGGCATCTATCACATACCCTTCTGCATGAGGCCAATGTTTAGCATTGATCTGCGAAAGGTATGCGGTCGTGTGCTTCATTCCGATCGGGTCGAAGACCTTTTCACGGAGGACCTCGCGCCAATCCTTGTTCAGGTAATTCCGCAGAAGGATCGCATAGATGTTGTAGCCGAGGTTGTCGTATTTATACTTGCCGTAAGCAGAGTCGTTGTAAGTCGTGGCGGCCGCGAACAGGCGTGCCATTTCATCCGGACCGGAGTCGCCGCTGTATGCCAACCGAAACGTCAATGGCCAGTTATCGAGACCGCTTGTGTGCGTCAGCAGGTCACGGACCGTCACCTTATCAGGAATGGCATTCTTAAAGTTCAGCCCGCGCGCGTATTTCGTAATCGGGTCCGACAACTTGATCTTGCCCTCGCGGTCGAGGATCGCAGCCGCAAGGGCCATATAGGACTTCGTCGACGACGCAATGTAAAAGAGAGTTTCGTCATTCGCTTTGAGCCCCGTCGCCCGGTCGGCGACGCCGTAGGACTTGATGAAGATCGGCTTATTTTCTCGCACAACGGCAATGGTAAGCCCCGGAACATCCGGCGTCTTTTCAAGCGCTGCACGAATGTACGCGTCAAACTGCCTGCTGAATTCGCCGTCGGTGAGGCGGCCGCCCTGGGCAAACGTCGACATCGACAGCAATGCGAGAAGCAAAAGAGGGAGTGTTTTTCTCATAACGGATCTCCGATTTTAAGTTTGGGTTTGTGGACCTGCAAGTAAACGCTGCCGTGAACCTTTTTGTTCCGAGGGAACGATCTAATTCCACGCCACTTGGCTCTTGAGACGGCGAATCGTTTTTTCGAGTCCCATCACCTCGAACACCGAGAGCATCGATGGGCCAACGGCAACGCCGGTGAGCAGTGTTCGAGCCCCGTTCATCATTACGCCTAGCTTCGTGCCTTTTTCCTCGGTGAAAGCCTTAACGAACTCCTCAATGTTTGTTTCAGTGAAGGGGTGATTTACTCGCTCACCAAGGTCGTTATACCATTCTTCGCCAAAGACAGATTCAAAACGGTCCGCCAACTCCGGCAGCCACTGCTGCAGCTCCGGAAATTTCTTAAGATTCTTTTCAACTGCAGCAGGGTCAAAATCAAAATCTTCACTGAAGTACGCGCGGCCCTGGCCGGAGAAATCCTTAAGCGTGAAGAACCGCTGACGGATCAGGTCGATCGTGTAAACGAACCAGTCGTAAGACCCGTGCTCTGGCAGATCGAGTGCGACACCCGCCGGGCGTTCGTCGGGTCCTGCGTCGGCTGTGGACGGAACGGTTTCGGTCAGTGCCCGGCCGTCAGGCTCATACTCCTCGCGCCAGAGTTTTGCTGAACGCAGCTCTTCTTTCACGAGCGGCAGCAGCTCGGCCAGCGGCATCGTGCGAATGTACTCGGCGTTCATCCAGATGGCCTTGTCATCGGTCCAGCGTTTGGGATTATTCGGCTCGTAGTTGAAGATCGCGCTCGACCGGTGAACTCCCGCCAGCGAAAACTTCTCGATCAGCTCATCCAGCGAATAGATCTCTTTTTCCTCGCCGGCCGACCAGCCCATCAGTGCGAGGAAGTTCCTAAAAGCCGCTGCCAAAAACCCAGCATCTCTGTAGGTCGTCAAACTCACGATCTCACCGTGGATCCGCTTTGAAAGTTTTTTGCCGCCCGGAGCGAGGATCAGCGGCAGATGCGCAAAATGCGGCGGCGGCACGCCGAGCGCCTCATAAATGAGGATCTGCTTATGTGTGTTAGTAAGGTGGTCCTGCCCGCGGATCACGTCGGTGATGCCCATTTCGATGTCGTCGCAAACGACCGCGAGGTTATACAGTGGATGGCCGTCTGAGCGCAGGAGCACGAGGTCCTCCGTGTCTGCATACTCGCGTCGTTGGCGGCCGAAGACTCCGTCATCAAATTCCGTCGCGCCCGACTTCGGCACCTTCAACCGGATCGCGAAAGGCTCACCCGCTGCCGCACGCTTCTCTGACTCATCGGCTGACAACTCGCGGAACGGATTGGCCCGCATGTCTTTGACTCCCTGCGCGGCCCTCGCCCGGTCCTTGATCGAGTCTTTTACGTTCGCGTCGTTCGGCTCAGCCTTTGGCGTGAAGTCGCGATACGCCCTTCCCTCGGCTAACAGCTTGTGTGCCGCGGACCTGTGTTTACCCGCATTGCTCGACTGAAAAACGACCTCTTCGTCAGGATGAAGGCCGAGCCAGGCGAGCCCCTCGAGGATCGAGCGCGTTGACTCATCTGTCGAACGTGCAAGATCAGTATCCTCGATCCTTAGAAGGAACTTTCCCCCCTTCTGCCGTGCAAAAAGATAGTTGTAAAGTGCGGCCCTCGCGGCCCCGACGTGAAGATACCCGGTGGGAGACGGGGCGAAACGTACGCGTACGGTCATAAACGACTAGTTTGGCATTGCCGTTGCCTTTAGGCAACGGTTTGAAGGTTCAATAAAATAGGGCTTTAGCCCAACGCAATGGTTGGGCTAAAGCCCGTCAAGTTGCTGACTCCGACCGTTGGCTAAAGCCAACGGCAATAGCTACGCGCTCTCATCGGATGTGTTCGGCTCCCACAGCTCCACCTTATTGCCATCCGGGTCCATCACCCACGCGAATTTGCCGTTAAAGTCGTCCTGCGGTTCGCCAACGATCTCGACGCCGGCCGCTTTCAATTGTTCCAGCAGCCCCTCGAGGTCGTCGACGCGGTAGTTGATCATAAAGCTCGACTCGCTCGGTGCGAACCACTTACTTTCCGGCTCCGCCGTTGACCAGACGGTCATGCCGCCGTCCACCTGCTTGTCGTCGGTCCATTTGATTATCGAGCCGCCCCAGTCCTCGAATTTGAGTCCTAGATGGTCGCGATACCAATCCGCAAGCGCCTTCTTATCCTTTGAGCTCTTTATAAAAACGCCCCCTATGCCCGTAACTCTTGCCATATTTCTCCTCAGGCCGGTTGTGCCGGCAGCAGCTCACGCCTCCTCAACAATGCCGCGCTTATGATCGAGACGATCAGCCCGACCGGCACGATCTCCATGAGAGTCATCGCAAAACGTACAAAGAAATTCTTGTACATCTCTCCCATGTCGTCCATCTGTTTCTGCGTATCGGCGATCTCTTTGTCGGAGGCGCCTTTCTCCTTCATTTTTTGGATGTACTGTGCGGAATACTGCGCCATAAAGTCAGATCCGCTCGAGCGGTAGTAAACCTCCCAGCTCAACGCGTAGCACAGCGAACAGATCAGGCTGATCAGAATGCCGACCTGCATCCCTTTAAAGAAGGAGATCCGTCCGCCGTTGTTATCGCGATACGATTTCACGCCAAAAAAGACCATCGAGAGCGAGATGATCATTGACGCATAGCCGAGCAGCATCCCATGTTCGACCGTGTTGTTCTTCATCGCCGCGAGCATGATCCACATCAAAACAGCCGAGACCGCACCCGAGATCAAACCAAATATCAAAACGATCCTTGTCATATTGTTTTCCTCCTAGCTGGAGGGCAATTTACCTGCATACTCATCCGGGCACATCGGCCAAAAGTATGAATTTCGCGCTTTTTTGGATTTTCAGTCGAAAGTACTAGGGGATTATACGCAATTCCTTGGCCCGGGCAATCGCCTCCGTACGGCGGCTTGCATCGAGTTTTGCAAGAACGTTCGATACGTGGGTCTTCACCGTCGAATTCGAGACGAACAACCTCTCGGCAATGTCCTGATTCGAAAGCCCGGCAGCTATCAGGTCGAGCACTTCTGATTCACGTTTCGAAATGCCGAGCTTCCTGACGGCGTCGTCGTCCCGCTCGAACGGGGCGTTTACTTCGACCTCAACCACCCTCGGCCTTGTCAATCGCAGGCCCGCCCAAATTCCGATCGCCGTGAACATCACCGCAACGATCCCAATATAAAATTCCAGCGGAATATCCCGGACGAAATATTTGAACTCAACAAGCTTCAGCAGCCCGACAAGGGCGGCCATCGAGATGCCGTAAATGAAGATCGTCTTTTTCATCGAGCTTGGATGCCTGGCTCAAACAAATATAAGATGTCGCGTATTCTTTTTCATCTCTTAGCGGACAGGAGGCCGCCAAAAAGTGAATCTAAAAGGCGATTCGCGCACATCAGGTCCTTTTCTCGGCGTCTTTGCCATCGGCGTGGTCCTTCTGCTCGCGTCCGCCGCAAGTGCACACGTGAAATGGTTTGTGCCCTACGACGTCACGAAGCCGCCCACCCCGATCGGCGAGGTTTTGAGCGGCTACTTCGTCATGCTTTTCCTGATCTCGGTCGCTGGGATCTATCTGTTCTTTGTTGGTGACCGCTGGATGTACAAGCGGGGGATATTCGTCAAACTCGACGAGAGTTTGCGCAAATTCGACCGGTTCGGAACATACGTGATGCGCGCGAGCGCGGGCCTTTTTTTCTTCCTCCTCTGGCTCTGGTGGATGCTTTACGCGAAGACCTTTTATATCACTCCCGAGCTCTCCACCACCGCCGTTTGGGTACCCTGGCTGCATCTCGCACTCGCCGCATGTCTGATCTCGCGATACACGGCGCCGCTTGCAGGTCTCGGGGTTTTCGCCCTATTCGCTGCGGCCACGGGTGATTACGGCATCTTTCACATGCTGGATTACATGATCTTTTTGGGGATCGGCTACTTCCTTATCGCCGCAAATCTAAACAAACCCAAATGGCTTCGCTCCGCCTTCATCGTGCTCTTTGCCTGTACGGGATTAACGCTGATCTGGGCGTCGGTCGAGAAATTCGGCTATGCAGAATGGACCTTCCCGCTGCTCGAGCACGATCCCGGTATGACGATGGGCATGAGCCCGCGTACGTTCATGACGCTCTCGGGCTTTGTGGAGTTCAACATCACGTTTGCCCTGCTCGGCGCCGTCTCGATCGTCGGCCGCTTGATGTCGCTCGGCGCGATGTCGATCTTCGTTCTGGCTGTTTTTAAATTCGGCGCGGTCGATGCGCTCGGACATTTAATGATCGTCGCGATCCTCGTCGTCCTGATCGTTCGCGGCCCCACTGACGCCCGCAACATGCTCCACCTCAGCACGAAATCCGTCTGGACCGAGGCCTACTTCATGACCGGCCTATACTTCCTGGCCTTTGTAATGATCTTTATCCTGTACTACGGCCTGCACTGGTTAATTTATGGCATATAAAAAGGCCGCCGCAGGCGACCTAGATCTCAATGTTTATGGCGGAGACGACAGGATTCGAACCTGTGGTACCCTTTTGGAGTACAACGATTTAGCAAACCGCCGCTTTCAGCCACTCAGCCACGTCTCCGCACTTCGTCCAAAAGGCAAGAATCGATTCTAGCGTCAGGGCAAACTTTGTCAAGGTCGGGGCATCTTACCGACCAAGCGTAAGTGCCGATTTTGGCTTGACACAGTTGATTTTTGCGAAGAAAATACGAAGCTTACGGGTTTTGTGTCCTTGATGCGTTCCTCTTTCAATATACGGCGGGTCTTACAGTCGTTGACGGTGATGCTGGTGATCTTGCCGGCCGCTTATTTTGCCGCGCCGACGGGTAAGATCGGGATCACTATTGAGAATGGGTCGGGTGGTCTTGGCGTCATCAAGGGCGTCGTGCGTGATGAGGGCGGCAGCCCGATAGCGGACGCGACTGTCGCGATATTCAAGGGGGGCACCTCTACGCTTCTCAAACAGGTCTCGT
>JAFAOW010000267.1 GCA_019247455.1 Acidobacteriota bacterium
TGGGCAAAGGCGGAGCGAAGGTCCTCCTCATTTTGAGGGAAGAATGCGCGGCCGCCGGTCCGCTCTGAGATCTTGCGCAGCGACCCTTTATCAACGCCCCCCGCATAATCGTCGCCGATTCCTATCGAGTAAATTATCGCCTCAGACTTGAGCGCCGCGTTGACGGCATCGTCAAGATTCTTTCGGCCAGAGGTATTCACGCCATCCGTGACCAAGATAATCGCCCGGCGGGTCTTCTCGGGTGCCGGGCCGAGCACCTCGTCGGATGCGGCCCAGACGGCATCCCATATCGCCGTTGAGCCCTGTGTCGAATTGCCATTGGCGGGCGCGGTCCCCCCCGCATATACGCCGGCTCCGAGATAGCCCGATGGTGGTGTAAATCTGACCCCGTCTATGACGCGTCGCAGTTTGACCAGATTATTGGTCATCCCCTGCTCAAGGACCGACTCGCCGGTGAATGAGACGACACACACCTCGTCTTTTGCCGGTCGCATAACAGATTCAAGAAACGCCGTCGCCGCGGATTTTTCTTCCGGCAAGGTGCGCTCCTGCGAGACGCTGACATCGATCAGGATCGCAAGGCTCAGCGGCAGATCGACCTGTCGCGAAAACGAACTTATCTCCTGCGGCTTGCCGTCCTCGAGAAGTTGGATGTCGCCCTGCTTGAGATCATTCCGAAAGTGATGATATTTGTCCTCGGCCGTAAAGAGCACGTTGACCAGATCAGTGTCGATCTTGAGCACCTCGTTGTCGTCGATCGGCGGTGGAGTGGGCGACGGCGTCCCAGAAGCGCTTGTTTTACGATCTGTGATTTGTGCGTCCGCGACGCCGGACAACTGGACGAATGCCGCGCCGGCAAACACGCACAGAACCAACAATCCTATTCTTTTTGTAAACATCACAAACTACTTAACGGTGTCGCGGATCTGGCGATAGCTCTTCTTGGTACGGATCTGATAATTCTTCGCCTTCGCGGGGTCCGTAAACCTGACCTCAACTTTGCGCTCGCGGCCGTCATAATTTTGATTCGCCGGTTTGTAGGTGATGAGATACTGAGATTTCAACTCATCCGAGATCCGCTTGAACGACATCTCGAGGTCCAGCATTTTGCCGGAAAAGAAAGCTTTGCCGCCAGTGTCCTCGCAGAGCCTATCGAGGAGCCTGTCTCCTTTATCCTTGGACATTCCCATTTCAACGCCGGGTACGGTCCCGAGAAAGCCACTCTTGGTGGAGATGGCGAATATCGTTGTTTCGGTTCGCTGTGCAATATCGATAGCGTCGTTGATATCCGCACGGCTGAACGTGTCATCACCGTCGGTGATCACGACGATCACACGGCGGCCGGCAACATTTCGCAATTTCTCATCCGTAAATTGCCAGATCGCGTCGTAAAGAGCCGTCTGCGAGCCGGTTTTCTTCACCTTATCAATCGCCTTTTGGATCTTGTCGGTCTGGTCGGTGAAGTCCTGCCGCAGGTTTATCTCATGATCGAAGGTCATGAACGCGGCCCTATCCTTTCGCACCTGTAAGACCGTATAGATGAAGTTCGCTGCCGCCTCTTTCTCAAAATCGAGCTTTCCCGCCGTCGACGGCGATGTATCCATTAGGACGCCCACGTATACGGCCGGATTCGTCTTTTCGTCAGAAAAGAAAGTGATCTCCTGAGGAACTCCGTCCTCAAGGACCTGAAAATCCGACTTTGAAAGGCCGCTGACAAGCTTCTTCTTATCCTCGGTCACTGTGACGGGAAGACGCACCTCGAATACCTTGGTCGCTCCGTTGTCCTCCGGTGTGGGCGTCGTTTCCGGCGTGGGCTTCTGTGCCAGCACGGAGACCGCGCCCAGCAGCGTAGTAATGGCGAAAATTCCGAAACTGGTCTTGAAATATCTATACATTGCGACGAATGGAACGCTGGCTTTTCGATGCTGATGGAGCCAGCCTTGTTGCCCTGAAGTAAACGAAAAGTATAGCAAAAATAGCGTTTTACGGCGTTGCGGGTTGCAGGCTGAATGGATGACAATCGAGCTATCGCGCAGCTCGACCAAAACATTTTCAGGGAATATGACATTCGCGGCATCGTCGGCGTTCACTTGACCGACGAAAACGTACCGTTGATCTGCCGCGGGATCGGGGCCTACTTCAGTAAACGTGGGGCCACAAGAGCAGCAGTAGGTTACGATGCTAGACGCTCGTCGCCGGGATTTGCAGACATTCTAACGAGCGAACTGAACGCGAGCGGGCTCGACGTCATACTGATCGGCCGCGTGCCGACGCCCGCTCTCTATTACGCACTTCATAAGCTCGACGTGGACTGCGGCGTAATGATCACCGGGTCCCACAATCCTCCGGACCATAATGGATTTAAGGTGAGCTTAGGGGCCGCCTCATTGTATGGCGATGAGATCCGAGAGATCGGCGGGCTCTGTCAACGTCTGGAATTTGTCACGGGCTTGGGCAGCGTTCAAACTCGTGAGATCCTCACGGATTACTGTGCTGACCTGACCGGAAGAATAAGCATGGGTGATCGAAAGATCAAAGTTGTGGTCGATGCAGGTAACGGCATGGGTGCGGTCACGGCCTTGCCGATATACGAAAAGCTGGGTGCTGAGGTCGTGCCGCTGTTTGCTGAACCTAATTCTGATTTTCCAAATCATCATCCAGATCCCACTGTTCCTGAAAATTTGACCGACCTCATCAACGCGGTTCGGGAGAATGATGCTGACGCGGGAATTGCTTTCGACGGCGACGCAGACCGTATTGGCGTGGTCGATGAAACAGGCAGGATCATCTGGGGCGACGAACTCACGATCTTATTTGCCCGATCGGTGCTTGCCGAGAACCCGGGTGCGACGGTGATCGGCGAGGTGAAATGTTCTCAGACGCTCTTTGATGATATCGCCTCTCACGGCGGCGTGCCGCTGATGTGGAAGGCCGGCCATTCTTTGATCAAAGCAAAAATGAAGGAGACCGGCGCCCTGCTGGCGGGTGAGATGAGCGGACATATCTTCTTTGCTGACAGGTTTTACGGATTTGACGACGCCGCATACGCGGGCGCTAGACTGCTTGAAATACTGTCAAAAACCGATTCGTCTCTTTCGGCGCTGCTCGCCGACATTCCAAAACTCTCATCGACGCCGGAAATACGCATCGATTGTCCCGAACATATCAAGTTCGCGGTAGTCAACGAGATAGCGAGATACTTTGCTTTTGACCACGCCGTCGATCTGACGGATGGGGCGCGGATCACTTTCGAAAACGGATGGGGTCTAGTTCGAGCGTCGAACACGCAGGCGTTACTCGTTCTGCGATTCGAGGCAGATACTGAGGAACATCTCATGGTGATCCAGGCTGAGGTTGAAGCCAGGGTCCGCCAGGCGATCGGTTAGTGCTACGATAATCAAAAAATATGGCCGAAAGGATCTATCGCGATTCGGTGCACAACATCATCCGCGTGAATATGGACACGCCCGAGGGGCGCCTGATCGTTTCGCTCATAGACACCCCGGAATTCCAACGGCTTCGGCGCATCAGGCAGTTGGGCCTCGCTTATTTTGCATACCAGTCCGCTGAACACTCTCGCTTCACTCACAGCCTCGGTGCATTTCATCTTGCCTCGCGAATGATCGCAAAGCTGCGCCTGACGTATGAGATCAGCGAAGAAGACCAAACTGCCATCCGCGTTGCAGCCCTACTGCACGACATCGGTCACGGGCCTTTCTCACATGTGGTTGAATCTATCCTCGGTTTTCATCACGAACAATTTACGATCGACGCTGTACTGAGTCGGGACACGTCGGTCGGCGCCCTTTTGCACGACCAATGGCCCGGGCTGGCAGAACGGGTCGCATCCGTGATCCGGGGCGATTTCACCCCTGTTGCATTGTCCCAGCTTGTTTCGTCGCAGCTTGACGTTGACCGCATGGACTACCTGCTTCGTGACAGCCTGATGACCGGGGCGAAATACGGCGTTTACGATCTTGAGTGGATCATAAAGTCGATCGAGATCGACGAGGGCCACGACCACCTGTATATTTCTACGCCGGGCATCTACGCGGTAGAGGATTATCTGCAAGCGCGGTACTACATGTACCGGCAGGTCTATTTTCATCGAACCCTTCGCTCGGCCGAGGCGGTTCTCCGACTGCTCTTTGAACGGGCCTTGGCACTGCATCGATCGGGTTCCGCGTCGTGGTCCGCAGACGATACTCCGATGGCGAAAGTACTTGCGGGCCAACGTTTGGAGTTGAAGGACCACATGGCGCTGGATGACACCGACGTGATGTTCTCGATAAAGCAGTGGCGCCGATCAGATGACCAAATACTTTCAGATCTCTCACGCCGCTTTCTAGACCGACAGTTGTTCAAGGCATTCGATCTGGATATGCCCGAGGACGAACGCCCTGAGTTTGTCTCTGCGGCACGCGAGGTTGTAGCCAGAGCCGGGTACGATCCGGAGTATTACGTTTATGAGGACGCTGCCGGCGATCCGCCATATGCTTTTTATGCCGCTGACAAGTCTGACACAAAGAATATGATCTTCGTGCAAGAGGGCTTTGCCCGGCCGCGCATTCGCGAGATCTCAGAGGTAAGCCCGGCGGTCCAAGGACTGCAACAGGGCTATCGTATTCACCGCATTTGCTTCCCGTCCGAGTTGAAGAACGAGATAGCCGAGCTTTACCATCGTTAGCAATGCGTACTCTCCTAGCCGCTCTTAAACTGGCGTTCTTTGCCGCGTCGACCTTCGGATTGTTTGCCGTTTGGTGGACAGGTAATCTTGTAGTTCCAAACAAGGTCTACTGGCGCCAAGTGTTCTTTGGCTGGTGGGCGAAGTCATTCGTGATCGCCTCGAGGATGAAGCTGGAGGTCGTCGGCACTCCTCCAAGGGCTCCGTTCTTTCTTGTGACCAATCATCTGAGTTACGCCGATATCCCCGCGTTGCGGACAGCTGTCCCGTGCGTTTTCGTCGCGAAGGGTGAAATAGAAGGATGGGCTGTTATTGGCCGGATGGTACGTGACATGGCGGGCACGATCTTCATCGACCGCCAAAACCGCCGCGACATCCCACGCGCGGGAGAACTCATTATGGAACGCCTGGGCGGGGGCGAAGGTGTCGTAGTTTTCCCCGAGGGCACAAGTACAAAAGGCGAGCGGGTCGAGCCATTTCATTCTTCCTTCTTCGAGTTTGCGGTTCAGGAGAGGCTACCGGTGTCCTATGCAGCGCTGACGTATAAGACCCCCGCGGGCGAACTTGAGGCGCACGACGCTGTGTGCTGGTGGGAGGACATTGGTTTCTTTGCACATATGTGGCGATTGCTAAAGGTCCGCGGTTATACGACCGTGATCACCTTCGGCGCTTCGCCAGTCGCCGGCACGGACCGCAAGACGCTCGCCCAGGAATTGCACGACAGGGTGGAGGAAAAGTTCACTCCGGTCTTGTAACAGCAGGTTGAACGAATATAACCTTAAGGCTAATAAGCCCGTAATAATCCGAAACTGATCTTTTTAGGAGTTGAGCAAATGATCTTCAGATCTCTACGTTACTTTTCCGTTCTGGTAATGGTTGCCGCGATGTGGACATCGGCGATGTCGCAAACGGGTGCTTTTGACACGAGCCGTATGAACCGCAGCGCGGACGCCTGCGACGATTTCTTCGAGTACGCGAATGGGACATGGGTCAAGAATACCCAGATCCCCCCGTCTCAGTCCCGCTGGGGCAGCTTCAACATCTTGAGCGAAGCAAACCGTGACGTCCTCCACGACATTCTCGAGAAGGCCGCGGCCAATAAGAAGGCTACAGGCAATGAGAAGCTCATAGGTGACTTTTACGCTTCGTGCATGGACGAAGCGGGAATCGAGAAGGCCGGCACGACCGCCATCAAGCCTACTCTTGCTGCGATCGCAAAAATGAGATCCGCCGATGACGTCAAACGCGAGATCGCCGATCTGCAAAAGGGCGGAGTCGGCGTCCTTTTCCGCTTCGGCGGCGGGCCTGACCCGAAGGACAGCAATATGGTCATCGTCAACGCGGGGCAGGGTGGCCTGTCGCTCGCACGCGATAACTATATGCGGACCGACGCCCGTTCGGCCGAGGTTCGCACGAAGTTCGTCGAGCACATGACCAACATGTTCAAGCTTGCCGGCGACTCGCCGGAGCAGGCCGCGGCTGAGGCGAAGACCGTGATGGATATGCAGATGCGTATCGCCAAGTTTTCAAAATCGCCCGCCGACCTCCGCGACCCTGACAAGAACTACAACAAGATACCTGTCGCGGATGCCCAGGCGATCATCTCCAATCTTGACCTCAAGGCGTTCATGGCGAGACGAGGCATACCGCCGGTTACGGAGATCAATTTCACCCAGCCCGATTTCTTCAAAGAGGTCAACACGATGCTGGGCGACACGCCGGTTGACGCCTGGAAGTCATACTTCCGCTGGAATGTCCTTAGCTCGAGTGCGAACTTTTTGCCAAAGGCGTTTCGCGATGAGTCGTTCAACTTCAATGGCCGCGTTCTGCAGGGAACGACCGAGCAGCAGGAGCGCTGGAAGCAGTGCGTTTCGGCGACCGACGGTGCACTTGGCGAGGCTCTCGGACAGGAGTTTGCAAAACGCGAATTCAACCAGCAGACCCGCACGCGTGCGAACGAGATGATGGACGATATCTTCGCCGCGATGAAGACCCACATCGAGAACCTGACCTGGATGAGCGCCGAGACGAAGACAAAGGCCCTTGCCAAGCTCGCCGCCTACAAGCGGAAGATCGGCGTCAACGACCATCCTCGCGGTTACGCGGGAGTCAAGGTCGATCGCAAAAAGTATGCCGGCAACGAGTTAGCCGTCCGCGTATTCCAGAGCAACCGAAATCTCGCCGACATCGGCAAGGCCACCGACAAGACACGCTGGGGGATGAACCCGCAGATCGTGAACGCGTCGTACAACCCGACCTACAACGACGTCACACTGCCGGCAGGCATCATCCGTCCGCCGTTCTTTAGCTTTCAGGCGGATGACGCGATCAATTACGGCGGACTCGGAGCGGTTATCGGCCACGAGATCTCGCACGGGTTTGACGATCAGGGAAGCAAGTTCGGCCCCGACGGCAACCTCAAATCGTGGTGGACGCCGGAGGACCGTACGAAGTTCGAGGAGCGTGCCCAATGCGTGATCGATCAGTTCAACGGCTACGAGGTCGTGCCCGGTTACAACGTCAACGGCCGCCTGACGCTTGGCGAAAACATCGGAGATCTCGGAGGCCTTAACATCGCGTACACCGCCCTGCAGGAAGCGTTAAAGAAGCACCCGCAAGGGCTTATCGACGGCTTCACGCCCGAACAGCGGTTCTTTCTCGGATGGGCTCAGGTCTGGGCGTCGAAGGCGACACCGCAATTCCTCAGCAACCAGACGCTCACCGATCCACACTCGTGGGCAAGGTTCCGCGTAAACGGCCCAACGTCGAATATGCCCGAGTTTGCAAAGGCATTCGGCTGCAAGCAGGGCCAGAAAATGGTTCGCGAAAAATTCTGCCAGATCTGGTAGGCTGTCCGCCGAGTGGTTCACCCGAGGGTGCGAGAGATCGCACCCTTTTTTGTCTCACGGCGTTCTACTTTTGTCCCAAAATCGCGAAAAACCTCGATTCTTGTCCCATTGTCCCAGGCTGTCCCAAAACCGGCCTGGGACAGGGAAGTGATTGACGGAAAGGGAGTTACGGCGACAAACAGGCTGAAAATCGCGGGTTTTTAGAAAAAAATCGTCTCACGCCGTCTCATTACCGTCTCACGCGCGTCTCACGAGTGGGTGAGACGGGTTAAGAACGTTGTGCTGCAACGGCTTGCGGGCTTTTTCTGCCGAAAAAGCGTCGTTTTTGAAAACAAAACTTTTCCATATGCCTTGCGTTTTGCTCTCAAAGATCAAATACACGCCCAGTCTAGCGGGAATTTACCCATGCGCGGAAGCGCAGATTGCGTAGTTTGCGAGGATCGCGAGGTTTTGTTCGAATCGTAATATCGTAGGCCTGACCCCAATACTCTTTCGAGGATTGCAAGGTTTTGTTCAAATCGTAATATCGTAGGCCTGACCCCAATGCTCTTTTCGCATCGCTCCATAAGCGAATGCCATCATCTATTCGTGCACGGGATCTCTCCCGGCTACATGAAACCGGATCGGCTCATCTTGTGACAGCTCACTAGATGGCTGGCCGTGCCATCAGGCCGCCAGAGACGGCGGTCCTAGAAGAACATCTTGGGGTCAGGCCTGCAATATTGCAATTCGCAGAAAGCGCGAATCGCAATATCGCAGGCACGACCCCGCCATCCATACACGACCCCGCCATCCATACATAACCCCGGCACCCATACAGACCGCGGCATCCATAGATCTTCAGCGAAACATCTGACCATCCAAAGAGCAAGCGAGGTGAATCAAACATTTAGCACAGCCTACCTCCATCTGGCTCGACTCTCACAATTGCGGAAGGTGGCGAAATGGTGCGAAACAATTTCCGCCCAATCGAAAAAAGGCCTCGGCGAACCGAGGCCCTTTACGCGATGAATCGCGCACTCTGAACGAGTTTAGCCGTTTGTATCCGGGATCTCGGTGATCGATTGCGGGCTTAGGTCGAGGACGTTGTCGCCGGGCACGATCGAGACGGATGAATCCCACATGGCGAAGCCGCGGCCGGCGCGGGTAATGGCAAACAGGTAATAGGAGTCGGGCTTGATGCCCTTGACGCTTGCGGCGCCGCTCGCGTCGGTCGTTCCGGAATACTTGACGTGCGCGCTGATCGCCCGCATCGCGGCCCGCTGGAATTCCCCGTAACGATCAGGGAATACAGCCGCCAGCCCGATACTTGCCGACAGCGTGTTGCCCTCGATAGGTTCAACGCGTGCCTCACTCAGGATCGTTTCGATGTCTTTGTCCAACAGATAAAATTTCGTTCCCCTTGCAGCTGAGGTGCCGCCGCGGGGGCTGACGATCCGGGCCTTGATCACTGCCGTCCCTTTGTCAGGGGGCGGAGCGACCGGCGCGGAAGAGGTGCCCGGAACGGTGGTTTCCACCGGCGGGGCTCCGGTTGTGACCACAGGAGCCTCTCCCGGTACGGTGACAGACTGCGGACCACTCGATGGAACAGTCGTGGTCGTGGTTGACGAATTGGCCAGGCGATTCTGCTCAGCGCGGCGGGCGTTCATAGCCACGTTGACGTTGCTGGAATCATCGTTAGAGCGGAACAGCAGAATTCCGATGATGAGTATCGCGACAGCGAGCGCACCGATGGGCACCCATGCCCATGCCGGGAACCCCTCGCGTCGGACGGCCGCCCTTGTGACGACCGGTCTTTCCTCAACAACTGTAGGCTGGATCGGTAGTCCACAGTTCGG
>JAFAOW010000219.1 GCA_019247455.1 Acidobacteriota bacterium
CTGTGTCACCAGACGCGTCCTTCTTTTCCGAGACTACCTGAGACCAGACGATCCCCCCGGCGGTGACGGACCTGCGGTCGATTATCGTTGAGGTTGCGCCGCCAGATGCCGCGGCGAGCTCATCGGGGGAAATGTCCGAGTCGCCCGCGAGGTCAAAGTATTGTACGGAGTAGCTAACCACGCCGCCCAGGCTCACGGCGCGAAATAATGTTTCCCCATCATTGGTCTTGCCCGTGTCCACTCTCGGCGGGTTCGGGAAAGCCACCGTGTACCTGCCGTCCTCGGAGCGGTAGTCGATCCACGCCGACCCGTCATTAACCACCGTGACGTTCTTCGCCTCGGAATATCGCAGCTTCCACCCGGCGTCTGAATGTACCCAGATATCGTGGATCTTAGCGTTGAAGTGCAAACGCTGCGCGAAGCCGTTCATTTTGCCGACCATAACGGCATCCACTGTCGTCTCGACGCTCACCTCATTGGCGTCCTTTCCCGGACCTACGCTGTCGACCTTCGTAGCCGACGTGATGTCCGGCGCATCCGGGTCCGCGGAATCCTTTTCCAAGGTAGCGATGGCCTGGGCGCGCGTTACGAGGGCGCCATCGGGTTTTTTCTCGGAGTAGTCAGGGGCCAGCAGATCCTTCTTAACGCTGGGATCCCGGGCGTGGGTTGCAGCGTCAAGTTTCGCGTAAAGAGCCTCTATTTCCTTTTGCGGGGAACCAACCTGGGCGCCGGCTAGTATGGCAAGAATGAGTATCGATAATGCTAGCGTTACGAGCGACCCTCTCCCGCGATAAGTGGACATGACATTCCTCCTTCTGCTGACAACATGCGTCGTTATTACAGCAGCCGTTCGTGGGATGACACCGCCTTGTTTGTTGAATTATATGGTTGTAAATCTTTTTGCAGGTCGTGTCAATCAAAAAATAAAAAGGCCGCGGAACGCGCGGCCTTTTCTTGGAAGATGCGATCTCTCGGCTACTGCCCTATTCCATAAATATACGGGGCGATGATAAGCGATACGATGGACATCAGCTTAATGAGGATGTTCATCGACGGCCCGGACGTGTCCTTGAAAGGATCGCCTACGGTGTCGCCGGTGACCGAAGCCTTGTGAGGCTCGCTCTTTTTGTAATACATCTCGCCATTGATCTCGACGCCCGACTCGAATGACTTCTTGGCGTTGTCCCACGCTCCGCCGGCATTCGACTGGAACATTCCCATCAGGACTCCGGACACAGTGACGCCTGCAAGCAGGCCGCCGAGGACCTCAGGGCCAAAGATGAATCCGACGATGACGGGTGTAACGAGAGCGATCGCACCGGGAAGCATCATTTCGCGGATGGAGGCCTTGGTCGAGATCGCGACGCACTTCTCATACTCGGGCTTGGCCTTGTATTCCATGATGCCCGGGATCTCGCGGAACTGGCGGCGAACTTCATTGACCATGTCCATCGCTGCCCGGCCCACCGCCTGGATGCAGAGGGCCGAGAAGATGAACGGGATCATCCCGCCGATGAAAAGGCCGGCGAGGACATTGGCTTTGTAGATATCGATGCGGTCAATGCCCGCGATCCCAACGAAGGCGGCGAAGAGAGCAAGGGCGGTGAGTGCAGCCGAAGCGATCGCGAATCCCTTGCCCGTTGCCGCGGTCGTGTTTCCGACAGCGTCAAGCTTATCGGTGCGTTCGCGGACCTCGGCAGGAAGCTGGCTCATCTCGGCGATACCGCCGGCGTTATCAGCGATAGGTCCGAAAGCATCGATAGCAAGCTGCATGGCGGTCGTCGCCATCATTCCGGCTGCGGCGATCGCAACCCCGTAAAGACCCGCGAAGTAGTAGGACGCCATAATGCCGGCGGCCAGCGTGATGATCGGGATCACGGTGGATTTCATACCGACGGCGAGGCCCGCGATGATATTCGTCGCGTGACCTGTGGAGGACTGCTGCACGATGGAATTCACGGGGCCCTTGCCCATTGCCGTGAAATACTCCGTGACGATGCTCATGATCGCACCGACGGCATTACCCACGACGATCGCCCAAAAGACATCCATCTTCGTGAACGAGATAGAGCGAAGCGTGATCGTTCCATTCGGCAGGATGAGCACCACCGCGATGTAAGCAGCGATCACCGTAAGAATGATCGAGCCCCAGTTGCCGAGGTTCAGAGCTTTTTGAACGCTGTCGCTGTCCTTTGAAATTCGTACGAGGAACGTGCCGACGATCGAGAATACGAGCCCCAGCCCGCAGACGATCATCGGCAAAAGGATCGGCGACAGCCCGCCGAAGTTGTCCTTGACGGTGATCTCCTGTCCCAGGACCATCGTTGCCAGGATCGTCGCGACATAGGAACCGAAAAGATCGGCACCCATCCCTGCAACATCACCGACGTTATCGCCGACGTTATCGGCGATAGTTGCCGGGTTGCGAACGTCGTCCTCGGGAATGCCCGCCTCGACCTTGCCAACAAGGTCGGCGCCGACGTCGGCAGCCTTCGTGTAAATACCGCCGCCGACACGGGAGAACAACGCGATCGACTCGGCACCGAGCGAAAAGCCGGTGAGGACCTCGATCGCCGTCTTTATCTGATTTGCACCGAGCCCTGCGAAGATAGCGAGGAATAGAATGAACAAGCTTCCAAGACCGAGGATCGCGAGGCTCGCGACGCCGACGCCCATGACAGTGCCGCCGGTGAATGAGACCTTGAGAGCCTGCCGGAGGCTGGTTCGCGCGGCTTGTGTGGTACGGACGTTGGCCTTGGTCGCGACCTTCATCCCGATGAAGCCGGCCGTCGCCGAAAAGACGGCTCCTATCAGAAAGGCGATGGCGATCAGCCAGTGAGAGTGGATCTCGCGGCCGCCGATCTGGTGAACGGTGCCCGAATAGGCGAGCAAAACGGCGGTGATGAGTGCGAAAATGCCCAGGACACGCCACTCGGCCTTTAAGAAGGCCATCGCACCGTCGGCGATGTGGCCCGCAAGCTCGCGCATGTTCTCTTCGCCGGCGTCCTGTCTGGTGATCCAGGCCGATTTAATGGCCATCACTATCAGACCAAGGACGCCGAAAGCGGGAACCAGGTAAATAACGTAATTGTTCATAACTATGTCGATATCAAAACTAATGATTATCGGTTACTGAGGGGCTTTTCTCAAGCGGCACGCCGAATAAAGGGCAATTTCCCGCCAAAGACGCAAAGACCGCAAAGTTGCGATAAAATCAGCCTATGATCACTCTCAAGTTCGATTCTTCACGACGCGAGGAGATGATCGATATTACTCGTGAGATCGAGGATAAATTGCCTGATGGAGATGGAGTTTGTGTGCTTTTTGTGCAGCATACAACGTGCGGACTGACTGTAAATGAGAATGCTGATCCGGATGTGCAAAGCGACATGCTGGGGCTTTTGCAGCGGCTGATCCCGCAGTACGTCGAGCACTTCAAGCATGGAGAAGAGAATTCGGATGCACATATCAAGTCGTCGCTGGTGGGCTCAAGCGCGACGGTTCCCTTTGAGAAAGGTAAGCTTGTGCTTGGACGTTGGCAGGGGGTCTATCTATGTGAATTCGACGGTCCGCGGATGCGGAAGGTCGTAATGAAAACGATATGACCGTTGGTTATTCAGGCACGCCGCTGGCGAAGAAGCTTGGGATAAAGGAAGGGTTTGTTGTTGCTACGGTGAATGCTCCGGGAAACTATTTACAGTTGTTGGAATCCCTACCCAAGGATGTTGAGATCGACGCTTTGGAGAGTGTTAAGCCCTTGCTTACGCGCAGGCTTCCGCAACCTCTCGACCTAGTTCATTTGTTTACCAACAGTCGCGATGAGTTATTCCGCTCACTTGCCGACCTCCGCAACGCGATCAAGCAAGACGGCTCGATCTGGGTATCGTGGTATAAGAAGGCTGCAAAGCTGCCGACCGAGATCACGGAAGACACCGTGAGAGAGGCCGCGTTCCCGCTGGGGCTGGTCGATGTCAAGGTTTGCGCGGTCGATGAAAAATGGTCGGGGTTGAAGCTCGTTATTCGCAAGGAAAATCGCTCGAAATAAAGCAATATTTAATAAGAATTTGCTGTGACAGCTCGGGCACACCCGCGCTATATTTCAGAAGCTAGATCGAATTCATTTTGGAGGAGCCTCCGCTAAACAAGCGCGGCTGCTGACACATGCCGAACAAAGACCCGCGTGTCGATGCTTATATCGACAAGTCAAAGGATTTTGCTAAGCCGATACTCATTCATCTTAGAGAGCTGGTGCATAAGACCTGCCCCGAGATCAACGAAACGATCAAGTGGGGATTGCCGACGTTTGAATACAAGGGCATTGTCGCAGGGCTGGCGGCGTTCAAGGAGCATGCCACATTCGGGTTTTGGAAGCACTCGCTTTTGGGCCTCGGCTCAAGAAAGGACCTTGGCGCAATGGGCAGCTTTGGCAGGATGACTTCGATAAAGGACCTGCCAAGCGACGCCACTATCAAGCGGCTGCTGAGAGAGGCGATCCGCCTCAATGAAGAGGGGATAAAGGTTGAGAGGCCGAAACCCTCAAAGGAAAAGAAGGAGCTTGTCGTGCCTGACATTCTGTTAGAGGGCCTCGCGAAAAACGATAAAGCGGCAGAGACATTCAACAATTTCTCCTACTCAAAAAAGAAGGATTACGTCGAGTGGATAACAGAGGCGAAGACCGACGCGACTCGCGACAAGAGGCTTGCAACGACGCTCGAGTGGCTTGCCGAGGGCAAGTCCCGGATGTGGAAATACGAAAAGTGTTAAGGAGAAGCATATGTTGGGAGTAAAACCGTATATATCATTCAACGGCAACTGCGAGGAAGCCATCAATTTCTATAAAGAGGCGCTTGGGGCTGAGGTGCTGTTCGTACAGAAGGTGGGCGACTCACCAATGAAGGGCCGCGCGCCGGACGACTCGGTGATGCATTCGACGCTGAAGATCGGCGACACACACTTGATGGCCTCGGACAATATGGGCCGCCAAACGACCGTTGGCGATAATATTACTCTGGCGCTAGGCTCCGACGACGTAGAGGCGGCGACCGCGATGTTCGAGCGGATGTCGGATGGCGGGACCGTGATCATGCCGCTCCAAGAGACGTTTTGGGCCGAGCTATTTGGAATGCTCACCGATAAGTTCGGCATCAACTGGATGTTCAATTGCGAAAGGGCCGGGACCGACCATCAAAGAGCGACCGCGTAAGAGGCCTACCCACGAAAGACACGAAAATCACGAAAGGGTATTCTTTTGTGTATTTCGTGTTTTTTGTGGGAAAACATATCTATGGCAGATCCAATTTTAGTAGCAAAAAAAGATGATAAGGACGGCGGGTTTTACCTGCTGCCGGAGATGGCCAATCGCCACGGCGTGATCACCGGGGCGACCGGGACCGGTAAGACCGTGACCCTGCAGCGAATGGCTGAGGGATTTTCGCATCAGGGCGTGCCGGTATTCATGGCAGACATCAAGGGCGACCTGAGCGGCGTGACGCAGCCGGGCGGCGGTAATTCAAAGGTGGATGACCGCAATAAGCTTCTTGGGATATCACCAGCATACGAGCAGTTTCCCGCGACGCTTTGGGATGTGTTTCAGCAGCAAGGGCATCCGCTGCGCGCAACCGTTTCTGAGATGGGGCCATTGATGATCGCCCGGATGCTGCAGCTAAACGATACGCAGGAGGGCGTCTTAACGATCGCTTTCAAATATGCGGACGACAACGGCCTGCTTCTCCTGGATCTGAAAGACCTGCAATCGCTCGTCCAATTTGTCGGCGAGAATGCCGATACTTTTACGACGCAGTACGGGAATGTTTCGACTGCGTCAATCGGCGCGATCCAGAGAGGACTCTTACAGCTGGATCAGCAGCACGGTGAACTTTTCTTTGGCGAACCGGCCGTGAAGCTGGACGATTTTATGCAGACGATCGGCGGAAAGGGCGTCCTCAATCTGCTTGCAGCTGATCAACTGATAAATGCGCCCAAGCTCTATTCGACATTCCTGCTGTGGTTGTTAAGCGAGCTTTTCGAAACGCTACCCGAGGCGGGCGATCTCGATAAGCCAAAGCTCGTTTTCTTTTTTGACGAAGCTCATTTGTTGTTTGACGACGCGTCGCCGGCGCTGATCGACAAGGTCGAACAGGTCGTTCGGCTCATCAGGTCGAAGGGCGTTGGCGTTTACTTCGTCACCCAAAA
>JAFAOW010000046.1 GCA_019247455.1 Acidobacteriota bacterium
TGAAAGGTCTCGTCTCTCCGAACACAAAATTCATCGATCCTGCTCAAGTTCTATTCAAAAGAATAAAGAAATGGAGATTAGCCCCTTGTCGAGGCCGGGACGAATTTCTCACGTCCGGCGATCCAGTTGCGATGAAACATGCATCAAAAGCCGCCTTTGGGATCTCCATCCGTAAAGCAAAACGGGTAACTGTGTAGCACACCCTGCAAATCCAAACTTCGTAAGCGTTCTAGTGATAGAACGCGGATACTTCCGCCTAAAACGAATTATGAGAGTAATTATCTGTACGATCGTGGCCGCAGCGCTCTCGGCGAACCTAATGGGCCAGTCTCTGCCTGAAGGACGCTGGGGGCTGGTCTCCTACGTATTTAACGGAAAGGCCGGCAAGCCGCTTACAAAAAAGCAGACAAAACTAGTCATCCGCGATGACGGTAAACTTGGCGGCACCTCGGGATGCAACGCTTACGGCGGGGAATATGCTGTCGAAGACGGGAAACTGAAGGTTTCTGGCGTTATCTCGACAATGATGGCCTGCGAAGAACCAACGCCTGCTTTTGAGACGAACTATTTCCGCACGCTTAATAATGCGACGTCCTTCGCTATCAATAAGGATTCGTTGATACTCACCGATCCGACAACCGGCGACGTCCTCCGCTTTGCGAAGATAAAGGACGACAAATAACATTCGTGCAAAACTGCAGCGGCCCGCGCATCATCTAAGATAGACTGGAAACATTCTTGTTTATCGAAGGTGGTGTTTTATGGGAGTTAATGGGCGGACTGCGCGGCAATCCTGGCTTTATGTTTTGACGATCGTCAGCCTTGGCATTGGATCTTACAATTTGCTCGGCGGACGGCTGCCGAGCGTTCTTGCGCAGAACGGCGACGCATTTCTGTCTCGCCGCATCGATCAGGTCGAGCAGCGGTTCTATTCGGTCGAATCGCGTTTGAATCGCCTGGAATCGGAGGCAGGCCGCTCGACGATCCTATCCTCGCAGACGCCGAATACAAATGATGTCGAATTGCAGTTCCTTCGAACCCAGGTGGACGGGCTGCGTACGCGCGTTGGCGAGCTTGAATGCGGCGTGTTAAGGCTCGACGAACGCACTCTCTCGCCCGGTGTCCGAGCAGCTCATAAACAAAGTACGCGTCTTGACCCGTGCAGACAGGATCCTTCGAGCCAGGTTCAATTGTCAGCGAGGCCCTGATCGGCGGGCTCGCCGGAATTCCGGCCCGCTATTAACAAGTATGAGTACAGCGCGATGCCTGTACCGATACCGGTAGCGACCTTGACGTATGCGGGTAGCTCGGAGGGGGACAGGAATCCCTCTATCGTTCCCGCGACCACCAGGAAACAAGCGCACCCGACCACTATCTTCGCTGCATCCATTCCCTTCTTTTTCAAAGCCTGGGCGCGCGTGAGGTCGCCCGGGGCAATGATCGCGTACCCGATCATCATTCCCGCTCCGCCGCAAAAGAATATGCAGGAAAGCTCTATTACACCATGCCCGATCACGAAGCTCGCCAGGGCGTTACCAAATGGGGGGTTCAGTTTGTAGCATGCCGCAAAAACACTCCCTAATCGAGCTCCTTCGAACGCCAGATCATAAAACGCTCCTACGCCGAACAAAGCACCGAGGGCAAACGCACGGATAGTAACGAGAATATTGTTCGACATGATAAAGCTCGCGCCCGTCTGATTCGACTTGTTCAGGCTCGTCCACCAATGGTCGTTGCTTGTTATCTCCTCAGTAATACCCGACAGGCCGACAAAGTGCGTGAAATCCAGGTTCACCCACGTTGCGATAAAGCCAAAGAGGCTGAACGCCGCAAATACTCCAAAGGCGATCGCCATGTAACGCCAGTTTTTCCTGAAGGTGGCCGGCAGATCGCGAGCAAAAAAATCAATAATGAGGCTCGCGCCCTGACCCTCTGCACGATAGATCTTTCCGTGAGCGCGTATCACCAGGCTGTTCAAGTAGTTAATGAGTTTCGGATCACGCGTCTCGGCCCGCGCGATCGCAAGATCGGCAGCAGCACGGCGATAGAGATCGCCGAATTCCCGCACCTCCATTCGTGAGAGGGCACGGATGCCGGAGACCTTCATCATTTCAAGAAGGTCTTCAAGCCGCTGCCAATTGTCCTTTTTCTGATCGAGGAAGCGGTTCACATTATTTTGAGCATTTCGCTAAAGGGACGACGCGCCGGTGGCAGTACCGTTGTAAATCATACATCGCGAATCTACAATCGAAATTTACCCGATGTCCGACGAAGTCCGCAAATATCACGAAGAAGACGCGATCGGCGGTGGCGTCGACTCTCGTGTTGCACGCCGCTTGTTAAGGTACTTAAAACCGTACTGGCTACTTGCCGCGCTTGCGCTTGTCCTGACCCTGGTCACTAACATCTTGATATCGACGCAGCCCTATTTTACAAAGATGGCCGTCGACGATTACATCACGCCAAAGAAGGTCGATGGGATTTGGCTTTTTGCTCTGGCGTTCTTTGGTGTTTTCCTCTTGCGATTTGTCTTCTCGTACGCGCAGGAGGTGCTTCTGAACAATGTCGGACAGCGAGTAATGTTCGACCTCCGCACGGAGCTGTTCACAAAGCTGCAGCAGCAAGAGGTGGCGTACTACGACCACTACCCGGTAGGACGCACGATGACGCGTTTGACGTCCGACGTGGATGCGCTGAATGAGCTTTTCACGTCCGGGGTCATCGACGTGCTTGGTGACCTCGTTGTCATCCTGGCGATCGTCGGCATTATGTTCTGGCTTGACTGGAAACTCGCGCTTGTCTCGCTCGTGACAGTTCCGCTGCTTTTCACGGCGACGAACTGGTTTCGGAAGCACGCCAGGGTGGGGTTCGATAAGGTCCGAACGCGCAACGCCCGGCTCAATGCATTTCTGCAGGAGTACATCTCGGGCGCTCAGACTGTTCAGCTTTTTAATGCGGAGAGTAAGGCGCTTGGGCGTTTCAGTGAGATCAACGACGATTACCGCAACGCGAATATCGAAACGATCTTCTATTACGCGGTGTTTTACCCGCTTGTCGATTTCATCGGGGCCGTCGGGATCGCGGTCGTCATTTTCGCTTTCGGTGCGGAATACCTCGAGGGGTTCAGCACGCTGAGCACCGCGGTAACGATCGGTATCCTCGCTTCGTTCATCCAATATTCGCTTCAGCTGTTCCAACCGATCAGGGACCTGTCAGATAAATTTAACGTGCTGCAGGCGGCGGTCGTAGCATCGCATCGGATCTTTATCTTACTCGATCGCGATGTTGAAGTTACGACGCCCGCCGAGCCCAAGAAGACTGGCGCCGCGCGCGGCCAGATCGAATTCGACGGTGTGTGGTTCGCGTATAAGGATGAGGATTGGGTGCTTAAGGACGTGTCGTTCGCGGTGGGTCTTGGCGAGAGTATCGCGCTTGTCGGCCACACCGGCTCCGGAAAGACAACGATCACCAACTTGATAATGCGCTTCTATGATGTGCAGAAGGGGCGCATTCTCGTTGACGGCGTTGATGTTCGCGAATGGGACCTGCCCGCGCTCAGATCGAATTTTGCCGTAGTGCTGCAGGACGTCTTCTTATTCTCAGGTTCGATCGAGAACAACATTCGCCTAGGCGACAAGGCTATTTCGCGCGAACGCGTCGAATGGGCAGCGCAAGAGGTACATGCGGACGAATTCATTCGCCGTATCGACGGGGGCTATTCTTCGCAGGTGCGGGAACGCGGAGCGGGTCTTTCCGTTGGGCAAAAACAGCTGATCTCGTTCGCAAGGGCCTTGGCTTTCGATCCCACGATCCTTATTCTGGATGAAGCGACCAGCTCGATCGACACCGAGACAGAACAGCTCATCCAGCAGGCTGTCGAACGCGTTATGGCCGGCCGCACCTCGCTTGTCGTCGCCCATCGCCTTTCCACCATACAAAAGTGTGATCGCATCATTGTCCTTCACCACGGCGAACTTCGTGAGATGGGCACGCATAACGAGCTTCTCGCCATTCGCGGCCTCTACTGGCGTCTCTATCAACTCCAATATTCCGACGAAAAGCTGCACGTTACGGGTGACGTACACCTCACTGACCGGCCCGCAGAGTCCGGCATTTCCGGCTGAATCTACTTTTCGATCCCCGGCGAATGTATAATCTTATGTTCGAGGGAAATATGTCGGAAGACATTCACACGACCCAGACCCAAGACGAATGCCCGTGGGCCGATCAGCGGATAACCGTCGAGCGGGTCGCAACGGCCAAGCTGCCGACAAAGCGCGGTGATTTCATGATCGCCGGCTACCGGTCCCTGAACAGTGACGAGGAATTCGTCGTTCTATTCAAAGGCGAGATGGATGGCGAGGTCCCTACCCTGGTACGTATCCATTCGCAGTGTCTCACCGGCGACGTCTTCGGCTCGCGAAAATGCGATTGCGGGCCGCAGCTTCACGCCGCGATGGAAATGATCGATAAAGAGGGCCGGGGAGCGATCGTCTATCAGCAGCAGGAAGGCCGCGGCATCGGCATCATCAACAAGATCCGCGCATACGCCCTTCAGGACGAGGGGGCCGACACCGTCGAGGCCAACACAAAGCTCGGTTTCGAGGTCGACGCCCGCAATTATCAGCAGTGCGCCGAGATCCTCTTCGACCTTGGCCTTTGTAAAGTAAAGGTCATCTCAAACAATCCAGACAAGCTCCGCGCTCTCGAGCAAGCGGGGCTCCGCATCGTTGAACGCATTCCGCTCGAAGTAAAGTCTGACGAGCCGGCCGCACACTACATGCGCACTAAAAAAGAGAAAATGGGACACCTCATCCATCTGACGGAAGAGTAGCTCGCCTCAACGATCTCCACATCAAAAGCGGAGATCGTCAGTTGGTGTCGGACGGCCGATCGGTACGAACGTCGGGCGGGGGCCCGACCGAGGGGTTGGTGTCGGACTTGGACGCATTGTTGTCGGTGTCGGACGAGGCGTCGGTGACGAGCCTGGTGTCGGAGTCGGGCTGATGCTCGCGCTCGGTCGCGGCGAAGGCGTGGGCGTCGGCGACTTGATGTTCGAATTCAGATTGAAATTATAGTTCGAATTGATATTCGGGACACTCGCGTTGAAATTGAAATTCGAGTCAAAACCCGCGTTGAAATTCGAATTGAGATTCGAGTTGGGCGGATTCGTGTTGACGTTGACATTCGCAGTCTTGTCCTTTTGGAGGAACCAGAAAAGCAAAGCGCCAAGCCCTAGGAGGAAAATGGTCCCGATCATTGTAAGTATCACGGTCTTGACCGTATTCGGCTGCTGAGGCGGCGGTGTATAAGCGACGGTCTTGCGCGGGCGAACGGTTTGTTCCGCGGCAGGAATGACGATGCGCTCCCCCTGCTGTTCGCTGAAAGTGTTCGCCGGTGCCGCAGGCTTGCGGCGGATAACGGTCTCTTCGCCAAAGTCAGGCTCGTCGTCGGCGAGTCCGCTCGATTCGCTGGGCAATGCGGTAAACTTCGGCTCGGTGTCCTCAACAAGAGGAGCGCCGTCCTTTGTGCAGAATTTAATGACGTCTTCGGTATACTCGGCGCCGCATTCCGGACAATGTTTCATAACTCTATTACGCGTCGGGAGGGATCAGCGTTTTTCGACAGCACATTCTATCACGCCTTGGCGTCGTCAGGGGCGTCCGGCTCGGCCTCACGCATGAGGCGTGCGACGTGATAGATGTAATGAACGCCGGACAAAATGGCGAATGCGGCGACGGTCGTGTAAACGGTCGGTAAATAGAATCCCCTGAGGTCTGGGTATACAGCCGCCACAAGGATAGCGATCACTCCTACCACCTGCACGAAAGTGCTCGCCTTGCCGAGCCACGAGGGCCGGAAGCCGCGAAAACCCGTCATCATCGTGATCGACGCGGCGACGCAAACGATCGCGACATCACGCCCGATAACGCAGGCTGTTACCCAAAAAGGTACAGGCAGGTGCGGCGACGGCGCTAGTACTGAGGGCAACGTCAGCATTACAAAAGCGGTGGTCATCAGCAGTTTGTCGGCGATGGGGTCGATAATGGTGCCAAGCTCCGATTCCTGGTCAAGCCAGCGTGCGACGAACCCGTCAATACCGTCAGAGATGCCGGCGATAGTAAAAAGCGCTAGGGCCCAACCTTCACGGCCGTAGGCAAGCAATATCGCGAAAGCCGGAATCAAGCCGATGCGCAGGAAGGTAAGAAGATTCGGGATCGTAATGACCTTGGTCGAGACCCGCTTTTCGCTCATGCGGCAGCTCTAAGCTCCAAGAGCGAGATCTCGGGCGGGCATTGATAGCGAACAGGGAGAACGACCGTGCCGATCCCGCGCGTAATGTAAACCTGTGAGTCGCGGCGTTTGTGAAGGCCGGCTTTCAACTTGCGCTGCGGAAGTATGCGCTTCTCGTCATCGCGAAGCTTCACCTGCCCGCCGTGCGTGTGGCCGCTGAGCGTTAGGTCCACCCCGTATCGGGCGGCTTCGCGGAAAATGATGGGGTTGTGCGCAAGAAGGAGCTTCATCTCATCCGGAAATGAACCTTTCAATGCCGCAGGTACATCCGTCTTGCCAACCATAAAGTCATCGACGCCGGCGAGCCAAAACGAAGCGCCGTGCGCGTCCAGACGAAATCCCTCATTTATTAGGACCTTGATCCCCTCGCCCAGGAAAAGATGCGTGACAAGATCCGCGTCCGTCCAGTGATCGTGATTCCCGAGGCAGGCGTATGTCCCAAATTTTGATCTAAGACGACCGAGCACCCCTGCGACCGGGGCAATGTATTCGCGATCGTGTGAAACGTAGTCACCCGTCAGCAGGAAGATATCCGGGCGCAATCGGTTGGCGATGCGTACGGCTCTCTCGATGTGGTCTAGTCCGGTAAACGGGCTGTGGTGCGTGTCGGAAAGCTGAATGATCCGGAAGCCGTCAAGCCGTCTTGGCAGGCGCCTCAAATGGATGACCACATGCTCGAGCGAAAGGCTGTTAGCCTCATCCATTGCGAGCTTCGCCTTTTTGGACCAGGTTCCCGCCAGCCGGCGAATCGGGGCCTCCGACGCGACGTAGGCGTTGATGCGCTCGGACAGTGTGGCCCGTTTTGCAGCAGTGTTTTCCATCGAGGGTTCGTGCAGTATAGCGTCCGTAGAGCGAATTTACAACACTGTTAATCGTAGGAATTTTCGCTTACCGACCTGAAGTAGGACGCCGTCAGCTGTGATCTCGATGCCAGCATTCGCAGCAGTTGCCTTTTCACCATTGACCTTGACCCCACCCTGTTCAATAAGGCGTCGAGCCTCCCCTTTAGACGCGGCAAGTCCGGTTTCTGCAACGAGTTGTGCCAGATTGTGGACGCCCGGATCGACTTGCTTTTCCTCGATCTGATCGGGAATCTCTTTTTGCACGAATCGGCGGTTGAATTCATTCTCGGCGGCGTCTGCCTCCCAATGAGAATGAAAATCGGCGACGATGAGTTTTGCAAGTTGGACCTTTATATTGCGCGGATTTTCGCCGTTTTCGACCCGGTTCTTTAGGTCTGCGATCGCCGCAGGCGTAAGGTCGGTGACAAGCTCGTAGTATCGCCACATCAATTCGTCGGAGATCGACATTACCTTGCCGAACATCTCACCGGGCGGCTCGTCGATGCCGATGTAATTCCCGTAGGATTTCGACATCTTCTGGACGCCGTCAAGGCCCTCAAGCAGCGGTGTGGTGATCACGACCTGAGGTTCCTGCCCGTACTCACGCTGAAGATCGCGGCCAGAGAGAAGATTGAATTTTTGGTCGGTCCCGCCAAGCTCGACGTCACATTCAAGCGCCACCGAATCGTAGCCCTGTACAAGAGGGTAAAGCAGCTCATGGAGGGAGATGGGCTGCTGATTGTTCATCCGCTTCTCAAAATCGTCCCGCTCGAGGATCTGTTTGACCGTCGTCCGCGCGGCGAGACGAATGAAATCCGCTGCGTCGAATTTGCCCATCCATTCTGAGTTGTAGCGGATCTCTGTTTTTTCAGGATCGAGCAGCTTGAAGACCTGCTCGCGATAGGTTTTGGCGTTGTGCTCGATCTCTTCGCGAGAGAGTGGAGGACGCGTTACATTACGGCCCGACGGGTCGCCGATCATAGCCGTGAAATCGCCGATAAGATAGATGGGCAGGTGACCGAGGTCTTGAAAGGCTTTTAGCTTTCGGGCCACCACGGTATGTCCAAGATGAATATCCGGCGAAGTCGGGTCGACGCCCCACTTTACACGGAGAGGGTTGCCCGTTTTTGCGGAACGCTCAAGTTTCTGGCGCAGGTCCTCCTCACGGATGAGATCGACCGCGCCTTTCTTTAAGTATTCGAGCTGTTCGTCAATGGTCATTCGGTAAATGCCGTAATTATAACTTACGCCATTTACTTACGCATTTTGCGTTGCTTACGGGCGCCGGACCCACTTTGTTTTATCCGACCACGTGATCGTCTTGCCGTCGTTCGAGACGGTTCCGGTCGTGCTCCAGCCCGTCGAGATGACGCCGTTGTTTACGAATGACGTCGCCTTACGAAAGGCGCGGCCCTCAGTGACTTTGAAAGTGAGCACCCCGGTCTCATAAAAAACACTCCCAACACCAGCATCGACCAAGCCATTCGCCTTATAGATCGTGTATGTTCCCGTGATGTCCGGGAGCACTTTTTCCGGCGGGGTTGGGGTCGGAGTAGGCGTCGGCGTGACTGCCGGTTTGACGGTGGGTTTAGCCGGCGGTGACGGCCACTTGTCCGAGTGACGTACAGCAAATGCATCGGGCAATGATTTGCTTTGGCGCACCCATTTCGTTCCGTTCGACCAGTCCATGCGCGAACCGGTCGCATCTATGGCCGCGGACCCGCCCGGCGCATCGAAGTAGATAAGGCGACCGTTGCGAATGTACGCTGTGCGGTTCTCGGCAGCAGTCCCATCGGCGGTATCACTAATGATGTCGATGATGTCGCCGCGCTGGCGGACAAAGATCAGGCTGCCGGTTACGAGCGAACCGTCGTTCTGATAGATGAGCCATGTTCCGGTGGGGTCGATGCTCCCAGGGACGGTCGAAGTTTGCGAGACAGGCTGAGAAACCGCCGCACCACATGAGACGAGCAGCATCAAGATGCAAAAGATTAGTGTCTTCATACTGATAAGAACGAGCTATAGCTCTTTTTCTTTCACGGCTATGGATACGGTACCGTCCTTAACGAACCCGATCGATCCTTTGCCGCTTTCGAAGGAGATCGGAATCGCGTCCATCGCATCCGGAATGCCGTAGTCGATGCGATAAAGCCAGACCTCGCGATCATCGATCGTCTTCTTTACGTCCGGCTCGCCGAGCAGCTTCACTACATCGGCTTGAGAACCGAGGCCGCGGTTATTCTTAATGAAAAGATCGCGACTCATTCGCCCGCGCTCAATGGCGTCGCCGGCGATCCATTCAGCAGACGAGAACGGCCGTGGCGAGTAATCACGCCAAGGCTTCTTGAAGCCCATGCAGGCGATGTTCAGGGATGCGAGCATTAGCACGCAGATAGTGAGGTCGAACCATGCCCGGCCCAATGAACCGATCCGTTTCATCTTGCTCTTCCTGAAAGCGCCGGAAAACTCGCTCGGACGCGTCGTCAAATGATGGGGTGAGCAATTATGCCATAAAAATCAAGGATGCGTCTTATTGCACCTTTCAAGCGTGAAGCGCCACACCATTCGCTTTTGAGAGTCCTCGTACTGGTACTTGCCGTCGACGATGTTCCACATGCCCATGAATTCCCAGCACCCAGGGCCTAATTTGTTGAATAAAGGAACGCTTATGCCCGCTTGGACCGCGTGTAGCAAGGCCTGGTTTTGCGAGTCGAGTTTCTGGTCGCCGCGGCGGCCGTTGCCGGTGTAAAGGATGGTCTCAGAAGTATTCCCGTGGGTATCAGGGTAGCAGGGATTAATGCGGCCGAAATCGGTGAGGAGAGAAATGAGCCGGCCATTTCGCTCATAGATGCCGTTGCGGATCTTGTGAACGGAATTTACTTCCGCCCAGGTCAGGATCGTGCCGGTGGTCCACGCGAGGTCGCTCATTCTGCTATTTTACGACGCGGGTCTTGCGCTTTTCCTCTGAGGCACTTATTTTCGAATCGATATGCTCTCATGGATCTCCCTCAATATGACTCCCGGGGTCGGCCCGCGCGCGGCGACGAAGCTTTTGGAAAGATTTGGGTCTGCGGATGCCGTATTTCACGCGAGGCGACACGAGCTGGAGCAGCTTCGGCTCAAGCCCGAAACGATCGAAAGCATTCTTAAGAATGAGTTCAGTGACAAGGCCGCTCACGAACTGGATGAAGTAAAGCGCCTCGGCGGCGATGTACTCATTCTCGATGACGGCAGCTACCCGCTGCTGCTGCGGGAGATCGACGACCCGCCGCCCGTCCTGTATGTAAAGGGAGACTGGCAGGCGTGCTTTGACCAGCCGTGCGTCGGCGTGATCGGCTCGCGTATGTGCTCGACCTACGGCGAGAATGCGTCGGAAATGCTTTCGCGAGATCTTGCTTCGCGTGGGCTGACCGTCGTTTCGGGCCTTGCGAGGGGCATCGACGCCGCGGCACATCGAGGCGCCATTCACGGTAAGGGCCGCACCGTTGCCGTCATGGGAACGGGTATAGATAATGTGTATCCGCGCGAGAATAACGGCCTTGTGCGCGAGATCCTCGCGAAGGGCGGGTGTCTTGTGACACAGTTCCCGCTCGGCACGCCGCCGCTGAAGGACAACTTTCCCTATCGCAATCGAATCATAAGCGGGCTTAGCCATGGAGTTCTGATCGTCGAGGCCTCGGAAAGGAGCGGCTCGTTGATAACAGCGCGTCTGGCGTCGGAACAGAACCGGGAAGTGATGGCCGTGCCCGGCAACATCACGTCCGGGAACTCATTCGGCACGAACTATTTGATAAAGAGCGGGGCCAAGCTCGTGCAGCAGTGGCAGGACGTCGTCGCGGAACTGCCGAGCCAGATAGCAGCATCGATCCTGCCGCCGAAAGTCGAGGAAGAAAGACCGGAGAACCAAGCGGGTCAGCCCGACCTGGCGCCGGCGGACCTGACCGATAACGAGCGGACCGTCTGGTCGCTGCTGAAGCCCGATGAGGCCACCCACATCGACATCCTTTTGGAGGCAAGCGGGCTGTCATTTGGCGATCTGAACGCGGCGTTGGTGAGCCTCGATATCCGCGACTTGATCAGGGTGCTCCCGGGCAAGAATTACGCCAGGCGTATGTAGAGGCAAATTTGACAGACCTCTTTGCGAGGTGTTAGAACTCAAAACCGTCAGCACTTCACGAGAGGTGTCTGACGTATTTTTTTCGAGAAGTATCGATGTCGAAGAATCTTTTAATAGTCGAGAGCCCCGCGAAGGCAAAAACGATCGAGAAGATCCTGGGTAAGGATTTTCAGGTCAACAGCTGCTACGGCCACATTCGCGATCTTGAAAAGGCGGGGATGGGGATCGACGTCGAGCATGATTTTCAGCCGCGTTATATCGTTCCCGAAGAAAAGAAAAAGGTGGTTCGTGAGCTGAAGTCGCTGGCCAAGAGTTCCGATGAAGTCTGGCTCGCCACCGACGAGGACCGGGAAGGCGAAGCGATCAGCTGGCACCTTTGCGAGGTCCTTGGCCTCGATCCCGCATCCACCAAGCGAATTGTTTTTCACGAGATCACAAAGCCCGCGATACAGGATGCGGTGACGAATCCGCGTACTGTGAATATGGACCTCGTGATGGCACAGCAGGCGCGGAGAGTTCTGGACCGTATCGTCGGTTTTGAACTTAGCCCAGTTCTTTGGCGAAAGATCAGCACGAGCAACAAGAACCTTAGTGCCGGGCGCGTGCAGAGCGTCGCGGTTCGACTGATCGCCGATCGCGAACGAGAGATAAACGCCTTTGAGCCAGTGAGCCACTTCAAGATCGAAGGCGTATTCAGCGCGGAGGACATCACCGGAAAACCTGTGACCTTCAAGGCGGAGGGCAGAAAGCAGAACAGCACCGAAGATGCGGAGCGGTTTTTGAACGGCTGCATTGGTGCGGATTACAAGGTCACTGACATCCGCGTCAAGCCCGGGAAACGCTCGCCGGCTCCGCCATTTACGACCTCAACACTGCAGCAGGAAGCATCGAGAAAGCTGGGTTATGGCGTCGGCAAGACGATGCTCATCGCCCAAAAGCTCTATGAGAACGGTCACATAACTTATATGCGGACCGACAGCGTCAACCTAAGCGATACGGCGATGAGCGATATTTCGACAGCCGTCAGGGAGCTTTACGGAGAGAGTTATCATCAGTCGCGCAAGTTCAAAAATAAGAATGAATCCGCCCAAGAGGCTCATGAGGCGATCCGGCCCACCTCGGCCCGGGCGGCGACGATCAGCGACCCAGAGTGGCAGCGATTGTATGAACTTATCTGGAAGCGGACGATGGCCTCGCAAATGGCGGATGCCGAGCTGGAGAGGACCACGGTCAATATCGAGATCTCGACGAACAAAGAGGAACTGACCGCCTCGGGCGAAGTGTTGAAGTTCGACGGGTTTCTGAAGGTCTATCGAGAAGATAAGGACGAGGACGACCAGGATGAGGCGTCGGAAGGGATGCTGCCGCCGATGAGGGTAGGCCAGATGCTGCCTCTGGTCGAGCTGCGAGCGACCGAGAGATTCAGCCGTCCTCAGCCGCGATACACAGAGGCTTCACTAGTCAAAAAGCTCGAGGAGCTTGGCATCGGCAGGCCATCGACGTACGCGCCGACCATTTCGACGATCCAAAAGCGCGAGTACGTTGAAAAACGCGACAAAGAAGGGACTCCCCGAGCCTATCGCGTGCTGGTATTAAAGGACGATTCCGTCAGCAAGCGAGAGGAGTCGGAAAATACGGGAGCCGAAAAGGGCAAGCTGTTCCCGACCGACCTCGGACTCGTGGTGACGGACTTTCTCAAGCAATATTTCGACGACATCATGGACTACGGGTTCACGGCGAAGATCGAAGAAGAGTTCGACGAGGTCGCGAACGGCAAGCTGAAGTGGACCGAGATGATCGATGAGTTTTACGGGCCATTCAAGAAGGACGTCGCGAATACTATCGAGAACGCGGAACGCGTAAAGGGCGAAAGAGTGCTTGGCACCGACCCCGAGAGCGGCAAACCCGTTGTTGCCCGTATGGCCCGCTACGGCCCCATTATTCAGATCGGCAGCGTTTCTGAGGAGGAGAAGCCTCGTTTCGCCAAGATCCCGTCAGGACAGAGCATCGAGACCATAACATTTGAAGAAGCCCTTACTTTGTTCAAGCTTCAGGGCGCGATGGGCAGTTATGAGGGCAAAGAGATCTCAGTGAATGTCGGCCGCTTCGGCCCATACGTGAAATGGGGCGATGATTTTATCTCTATTCCGCGCGGTACCGACCTCTCCACAGTGGACGCCGAAAAGGCGATCGAGTATATAAAAGCGAAGCAGGCGGCGGATGCACCTGTCGGCTATTTTGGCGAAAAGCCCATCACGAAAGGTACGGGGCGCTTTGGCCCGTTCATCAAGTGGGATGGATTGTTTATCAACGTGCCGCGAAGGTACGATTTTGAGAACCTGACGCAGGCCGAGATGAACGAGCTGATCGAGGCCAAGCTTCACAAGGAGGCAAATCGCTATATCCAGCGCTGGGAGGATGAGAAGATCTCGGTCGAGAACGCCCGCTGGGGTCCCGTGATCAAATTCGGTAAAAAGGTCATTAATATCCCGAAAAGGCCAGACGGAACAAGAGTTACGGCCGAAGAAGCGGGTGCAATGACGCTCGAAGAGGTCAAACGGCTTATTGAGGAACAGCTTCCCGGTGCTTTCACAAAGAAGACCAAGCCTCCAGCAAAGCGAACTCGGGCACCTCGTGCGGCCAGTTGACGGTGGGTGTGCAAAGGTATTGCCAAAATGCGGATCGTGATTATAAAATGGCAATCGATAACTCGAATGTGACGTCTGATACGGGGGCTGACGAGTCAGTTCCGGTATAACGTGTCTCGATGAACGAAAATCTCCAATTCCTACAGGCGTTTTTAAAAAACCCGTTAAACGTGGGCGCCATCGCCCCAAGCTCACCCGAATTGGCCGCAGAAATGCTGGCCGGAATTACTCCTCACGACGATAATATTGTGCTTGAATTGGGCGTTGGTACCGGCGCGATCACCAAGTTCCTTCGCTCCGCGATCCCGAGCCGCGGGTCGTATCTCGGCATCGAGCTTGATGAAGATCTCGTCAAGACACTCAATAAGAACTATCCGGATATGAATATCATCTGCGGCAATGCCGCCGAAGCTTACAGGATCCATGAGGAATCAGGTCTTGGAAAGGTTCGTTATCTGGTTTGCTGCCTGCCTTTCGTTTCATTGCCGAAAGAGGTCAGCGAGATGGTGTTGACCGAGATCGAGAAGTTCATGGATGAGGGCTGCGAGCTGCGGATATTTCAATACGCCCACGGGTATTTCCTGCCGCCGGCCATCAAGCTTCGCGAGCTACTCAAGAATCGCTACGGTAAATCCCGCCGCAGCCCCCTTGTCCTAAAGAATGTCCCGCCCGCTTTTACGCTTACCTGGTCCACCGTCTAGAGTGGTTTCTTAACGACGCCCGCTGAGAGAATTTCGCCCTCGTGTGATATAACACTAAGCAAATCTCTACAGCAGATTCATTTCAAAATTCAGGAGAACCGATTTTTATGCTAAGACGCAGGCTCTTTGGCGTGCTTTTGATCTACGCTTTTTTGCTGCCCACGTTTACCTTCGCCCAGACGGGAAAGATCTATGAGGCGCCGAAGGACGTCCTCGACCAGATAAGGGAAGAGGGTACGACGCGTTCGCAGATAATGCAGACGCTCGCATATCTGTCGGACGTGATAGGCCCCAGGCTGACGGCAAGCCCCGGGATGAAGCGGGGGAACGAATGGACCCGTGACACGCTTGCCAAATGGGGAATGCAAAATGCGCATCTCGAGTCGTGGGGACCATTTGGACGAGGATGGACGCTCAGGAAGTTCTATGCGAATGTTGACGGCCCGACCGTCTTTCCGCTCATTGCCTATCCAAAGGCGTGGTCCCCGGGAACCGACACGCTCGTTCCATCTCCGCCAGCGGCGCCGGCAGGCAAGGGTAAAGGAAAAGCGACGGAGCCTGCACCTGTTAAGCCCGCAGACACCGCTTATACAGGCGAAGTCGTTCATTTCAACGCGACCAATGACGCCGAATTGGATCAATGGAAGGGCAAGCTTAAGGGAAAGATAGTGCTTGTCGGGGCGCTTCGCGACATCCCGGCCCGGATGGAAGCGCCCGGTAAACGCTACACGGATACCGAACTCGTCAATCTTGCAAACGCCCCGGATCCTTCCGTCCGTCCACCGGCAGCGATCGGTCCGACGCCGACCCCGAATCCAAATGCGGGCGCGCCAGCCAGCTTCCAGCAACAGGCGCAGTTCAACGCAAAACGCTTTCGCTTCCTGGCGGACGAAGGTGCGGCGATCCTGATCGACGGAGCTCGCGGCGATGGTGGGACGATATTCGTTCAGCAGGCCGCGGCGGTCGCCCCCGCTCCACCGGCAGACGGCAGTACACCACCGCCGACACCGAGAATCTATGAGAAGGACGCGCGGATTCCGATCCAGATCAGCGCCGCCGGTGAGCATTTCAACCGCTTGGCGCGTATGGTCGATGCCGGTGAGAAGGTAACGATGACCGTTGATCTCAAAGTGGAGTATCAGGACAAGGACCTTAACGGCTATAACACCATTGCCGAGATCCCGGGCACTGACCTCAAGGATGAGATCGTAATGCTGGGCGGCCATCTGGATTCGTGGCAGTCTGGAACCGGAGCAACCGACAACGGAGCGGGCTGCGCGGTGATGATGGAGGCGATGCGGATACTTCAGACGCTTGGCTTGAAACCGCGACGGACGATCCGTATCGCACTTTGGACCGGGGAGGAGCAGGGGCTGCTTGGCTCGCGCCAATATGTTGCTCAGCATTTCGGCTACATGGGTGAATATCCTCCGCCTGTATTCAATACGCCTGGCGGCGGACCACCGGCTCCCCGGCCAGCCGGCGGACCGCCGCCGATCCTCACCAAAATGCCGGAGTACGACAAGTTGTCGGCATACTTCAACATCGATAACGGTACGGGTAAGATCCGCGGGATCTATGAGCAGGGAAATGACAACGTCCGGCCGATATTCCGGCAGTGGTTCCGAGCGTTCCGTGATCCCAAATGGTTCAACGGCAGCGACAAGGTTGATTTCAGCGCGGGGACGATATCGCTCGCAAACACAGGCGGAACCGATCACCAGAGCTTCGATGCGATCGGACTACCTGGTTTCCAGTTCATCCAAGACGCGATCGAATACGACACTCGTACGCACCATTCGAATATGGATGTCTTCGACCGCATTCAGGCCGACGACATGAAGCAAATGGCGATCATTCTCGCGACGTTTGTCTACCAAACGGCGATGATGGATGAGAAGATGCCAAAGAAAATGGTGCGTTAGCCGCTGATGATATGACGGCCCCGGCGACAAACCGGCTGGGGCCTTACCTCCTCCAAACGATGCTATGACTGAGAACATTCCCTTTAATCGAAGTGCGATCAGCGCCGGCGAGTGCGTAACAGAGGCTTGGGAAATGATCAAGCGCCGATATTGGATCTATGTCGGCGCGTCACTTCTCACGCTGATCCTTACGCAGTATCTGTACTGCATCAGTTGGGTCCTGTTGGGGCCGGTGACGGCGGGCGTTTACTTGATGGTTCTAAAAGATATGCGTGAAGAGCCGGTCGAGTTTGGAATGATGTTCAAGGGATTTGAAAAGTTCGTTCCTTTGATGATCGCTGGACTCGTACAGGGCGTCCCGCAGGTGCTCGGGCAGCTTGTAGGGTTTGCGGCGAATATCGGGAGCATCATCGTGCCGCAGCCCGGGCGCCCCAGTTACGCGACGTACCAGAGCAACCAGCCGGATATGGCCGCATTCCCGGCTTTCTTCGGGGTTCTTATGGTCATCATCGTTGTCCTCGTGATCTTTAGCATTTTGTGGTATTTCTCGTTTTGTTTCGTGGTTCCTCTAACGTTGGAGCATAACCTACCGCTCGTTGAGACGATGAAGCTTAGCGCCCGCGCCGGCTGGGCGAATTTTGGCGGGCTGTTCCTGACTGCGTTGCTGATCGGTCTTGTTGGTATTCTAGGTATGATCCTCTGTTTTGTCGGCATCTTCTTCGTATCGATACCGGTGATGTTCGTTACGAATGCGATAGTTTATCGGCGCGTATTCCCCCAGCTCGCGGACACGATGAACTACATGCCGCCACCGCCTACCGCGTACGGCAGCGCGTTTGGCAGCGGGATGTAGCTAGAGCACGCACTCCATAAAAAGAACGCCCGGATGCGGGTTGTCGTAATAGGGCTCGATCGGGCAAAAGCCGTGGGATTCATAGAGGCTGACGGCCTTTCCCATTCTGGGTGGAAAGGTATCGAGCCGAATGGTTCTGTAGCCTATTTCGCGTGCGTCCTTCATCAGTCGCTCGATCAAGTGTAGGCCGATCTGCTGGCCGCGAAATTCGCGGCGAACAAAGAGCCGTTTCATCTCGCAAACACTATCTTCTTGTAGAGGCCGCAGGGCGGCACAGCCTGCAAGCTGCTCGTCAGAATAAGCAAGCAGCAAGCGTCCCTCGGGCGCCGCGTACTGGCCGGGGAGAGTGAAGATCTCTTGCTCGAAATTCTGAAAGCAGAGCGACATCCCGAGCCACTTCTCGTACTCGCGAAAGAGGCTGCGGGCGGCAGCGATGTGTTCTTCGCTCTCGGCCTGGACAAAGGTGACCACGTTGGCTTTTTAACTCAATGTCGCTCAGAACGCAAAAGAAATGCTCTTCTCTTTCTTACCGTCTTTGCCTCTTTGCCGTTTTGCGTTGAAAATATATACAGATGCCTGAGCTAGCAGTAGAGAAATACAGGGTAAAGGCGGAGCCTTTCTATTTGCCCATCAAGAACGAGGTCGAGCTTTTTGAGGCAGCCTATGCTGCGAAGCTGCCCGCGATGCTAAAAGGGCCGACGGGCTGCGGCAAGACCCGCTTCGTTGAGTACATGGCGCATAGGCTCAAGCGGCCGCTTATCACGGTTGCGTGTCACGAAGATCTTTCCTCTACAGATCTCGTTGGCCGCTTTCTCCTTGAGGGGGAGGAAACTGTCTGGCACGACGGGCCGCTAACGGCCGCCGTTCGTGCGGGCGCGATCTGCTATCTGGACGAGGTCGTCGAGGCAAGAAAGGACACTGTAGTGATCATCCACCCTCTGACCGACGATCGCCGCCGGCTGCCTATCGAGAAGCGCGGTACCGTATTGGATGCGCCGGATGATTTCATGCTGGTGGTCAGCTACAATCCCGGATACCAGTCGGTACTCAAGGACCTAAAGCAGTCGACGCGTCAGCGTTTCGTCGCGATGGAATTCGACTATCCGGATGCCGACGCCGAGACCAAGATCGTCGCCAGAGAAGGCAATATCGACGAAGCCACCGCTGCCGACCTTGTGAAGATAGGCCAAAAGGTGCGCAATCTTCGCGGCCACGGACTTGAAGAAGGGGTTTCCACTCGCCTGCTTATCTACGCCGCGCAGATGATCGCTAAAGGGATCGCCCCGATCGATGCCGCCGAAACGGCGATATGCGCTCCTATTACTGACGACCGTGAGCTGCAGCGCAGTATTCGTGAGATCGTGACTACGATCATCTGACTTCAAATCAGTGATAAAATATAGGTAGCGATGCGAGAGACAACCGCCATTTTCAAGGACGGACGTCGAATAACTACCCGCGTTTCTCGGTTTGGTGAGCGGCCGGATCGAGAATTCGACATCCAGTTTTGGCAGGGGTTGAGTTCTGAGGCTCGCGCTAAGGCGGGCTGGGAGCTTGTTGCTGATTATTGGCTGATGAAGGGCAAATCCGAGGATGAACTCAGACTTCAAAGATCTGTTGAAAGCATTCAACGAGGCGGGCGTTAGATACCTTATCGTCGGTGGTTGGGCCTACATGGAGCATGTAGAACCGCGCTATACGAAGGACCTCGATGTTTGGACGGAACGCTCACCAGAAAACGCGGAGCGGACACTCGCTGCATTGAAAGCGTTCGGAGCACCCCTTAGCGAACTTTCAAACGATGATCTGATCGCACCCGGTACCTTCTACCAGATCGGACTTCCACCGAATCGGATCGACATCATCACCCAGCTTGAAGGCATGGATTTTGCGGAGTGTTGGGAACGCCGTAAGACTGTCGAGTTTGGCGAACTCTCCCTCGAGTATCTCTCGCTGGATGATCTAATCGAGAACAAGGAGCGCACAGCCCGGCCGCAGGACCTAGCCGACGCCGCGCACCTACGTACCGCACGCGAAAACCGTAGAGATAGAAAAGACGAGTAAGATCGCTATTTTGACGCCGTCGTTTGTTTTTCGGACGGGTCGAAAGGATTCGCAAGGTATTTCTTTACCGCTTCCTGCGCGTTGTCGTAATCGTCACCCATTGCCTCGGCTTTTTTGTACGCTGAAACAGCACGGTTGCGGTCGCCCTTCGCGTCATACGCGTTGCCCATCTTGATGTTCGACCAGACGGCGAGCCACGCTGGACGAACATTCCCAGATATTGCCGCCTTGAAGTTATCGATCGCAAGATCGTAATTCCTCTGGTCCAGGAACAGAAGGCCCAGGTGGTAATAGATCCAGGAATTGGAACGGTCGAGCTTTAGCGCTGCTTCGAACTGCGCCTGCGCATCCGCATAATTGCCTTCCTTGAACTGCTCAATGCCTCGCCTCGCGATCGAAGAGACGCGAAGATCGGGCGAGATCCGCAGAAGCTTGAAACCCGGATCGATGACGACGGCTATGGGCTTCCCCGTTGACTCAATATTGAAATCAGCGGACGATTCTTCCATATCCAGCTTGATAGTTGTGAGGCCTTGATCACCTTCCGACTTGAGCTGCACCTCGACCGGTAGGCGGAGGTTGTCGTAATTCTGCTTGACGGTTCCCCGGGTGACGAATTTACCGGCCTTTGTACGCAAGATCTGATAGTCAGCGGTGAATTCCGGCACGCCGGTACCCTCGACCCAACGTGCAAAAAAGTAGCGCATCGGCTGTCCGGCCACGCGGTTAGTGAGCTGTTCAAAGTCTGCGAGCGACGCGCTTTTGCCGCGAAATTCGTTGAGATACGTACGCAAAAGTTCGTCGAACTTCGCATCGCCAAGCGTGTCACGCAACAGCTTAAAAACCATTGCGCCCTTACCGTACATGATGTACTGATAGGCTGTGCTCTGATCGTCGAGATTTGCCGGTGCCTTAAGGATAGAAGATGTCTGCTCGAACGTTAAAGCCTTTTCTACGAGCTCCTGACGAAGGGCGTCGAGTTTTGCGCCTTCAAGCTCGCTTTCGCGAAGCTCAAAAGCACTGTATTCGGCGAGGCCTTGAGACAGCCATGCATCGTCAAAGGACCTCAAACCGACCGTCTGACCCCACCATTGGAACGCCGCCTCACGCTGGAGCCGCGCCGCCATTCCTTCGCGATTCTCCTCAAACGGATGCTGGGCAATAAACAATATCCCCCGACCTGAATAGAAATCAAGGCTCTCGTCATCGATCTCAGCCACGATCAGCTTCTGGCCGTTGTCGGCGCGGCCGAACTTCGCCGAGTAAAAGTTGAGTGCCTTGCCAAGTATCTCGCCGTACCCGTTGATGACGGCATCGGAACCCGGCTTCGCGTAGAAGGTGATCTCCTGTCCACCGACCCGGACGGTTCTCGGCGCCGTCTTACAATAGGCAAAGTTCCCCGGAAGTGAAGGCGAGGACTGCAAGAATCGCCACTTTCCACCCGTCTGCGTCACCGGCGAATCACTCGGTCCAGCGACCTGGTAACCCGAAGGCAACGTGATCGTGATGTCGGAGGCGGCCGCATCGGCCGCGTAGTCGTGAAAAGGAAACCACCGAGCCGCGTACATCAAATACCCTTGCTGATCACCGATGTAGGCAAGCCGCTTGTTCAGCAAGGGGCCGCCCGCCGGCAGCTCGAGAACCCCGCTGTATTTGAAACGAAGCGTGACCGGCGTTCCCTTCACGACGTTGTCCCCAAGATCGATCCTTACATTCGGACCGAGGTCGCTGCTGTTCGTCTGATCCTGCACGAAAGTCACGGCCGGAGCAGAAGGAGTAGCGGTTGGCTTGCCTGATAAGGCCGGTATCGTTGTGGTCTTGTCAGTGCGCGTAATGGTGTCGACTTTAAGCGAGCCGTTAAGCTCGAATGAGACGGATCTCGTGTCTTCAAGCGGTATAAAGGTCACATCCACAGTCGCCGAAAGCTTGCGATCCGCAGGCGCCAGGTTCACGTCCATTACATATCCGGTCACATCGAACGGTGTTCGCTTGACTTGTTGGGAGAGGGCCGCTGTTGCCATCACAAAAAGGCAGATGACAGCCAAAAAGAAGGGGCGGTTCAAAAATGATCTCATTCCTTTATACGCAGGATCGTCCTGTAAATATGCTCTCTTTTGATGAGCGCCCCGGTGTTTTCGTTTGCCTAGCGAATGTAGATGGGGTTGGACATGATCCACGGCTGTGAGTCGAAAGGCTCACCAAGTTCGGTGCGGTAGATCTCCACCCGGTAAACTCCTGGAGTATCAGGCTTTATGGCGATCTCGCTTGAAGAGGCCTCGGCAAATCTTTCGCCGTTCTTTAGCACTACGATACGGGCCGCTTGCGGGGCTGCGGCCTGGAGCATAAGGCCCTCGGCAAAGTGCACTTCGTCGCCCATTGTTACGCCCGGCTGTCCCGTCACCGAGAACGAAAAGCCGGAGGTCGAGCCGATAGCCTCGATCCCCGTGTAAAAGTGTCCCGCTTTGACCGCGGCCAGCAGGGCTTCGCGATCCAGCGGCTGGCCGGAGGGCAGCAAAACATGCATTTGCGTTATGGAGAACGTCACCCTGTAGGGATCCAACTTTATGTCGATGTACTTATGGCCGGCGTCGTCCCCAAAGAAGTGAATTCCGAGATTCGAATGTGCGTCGGTCCCGGCAAACAAGACGGTCCGCCTGAGTTGGCTCATCGTGTCGTAGCGGGCCAGGTTCTCATCCGGGCGGCGAAGGAACTCCGCGATCGTGACCAATGGATAAGCACGGCCAGACCACAGCAGGTCGAGCGGCCCTGTGAATTTGTTCATCTTCTGGGCCTGAGTGTGCAGGCTCAAAACTTCTATGCCATCGACCTTCGCGTCCCAGGTGTTGAATTTTTCAGGGTAAGTGATCAGCGCCAAGCGGTTTTCGGAATGCAGCTTCGCGATGACTTCGGGGGTGGACACGTGTTTAAGATCGCGGGCATAATCGGCCCCTGGGATCATTAGCAATCGGTCGCCGCTGGCAGTATCGATCTCGTTACCGCCGATGAATAGAGTTTTGCCAAAAACTCCGTTCGGAGTGAGGACGGACGTGTCGAAGACCTCGTCGTAGTGCTCGGTCATGAGCACGAAATCGAGACCGGCATCATTCGCCCCTTTGATGAGCTCGTCGATAGTCCCCGTGCTGTGGCCGCCGAGGCTCGTGTGAGCATGAATGATGCCTTTGTATTCGGTCCAACCGAGGGGTGTATGATCGACGTGATTCGCCTCAAGACCGGCTACCTTTTCGGTCAGCTTGCGAAGTTCATAGCGGCGGTAAACAAAGGGAAGGTTTATCGCGAGAAGGATCGCGAAGACGACGAATAGAATTCTCCAAAGCCATTTCATCGATAAAAATCGACGGATACGACCTGCTCTGAGATCCCGCGTCCAAACGCGGCTGCGGCTTGATGCTCAGGATGGTCGGTGTATGCGTCAAGAGCGGCGCGGTCGGCAAACTCCGCGACAAGTCCTGTATGAAATGAGCGCTCAAGATGGAGCACGTCCTCGCCGACATCAAAGGTTTCGATCTCGGCGATGCTCTCGGTAAGCGCCCTCAACTTTTCGCGATGCTCTTCGCGGGTAGAGTCCGGAACGTCCGCTCGATACTTCCAGCAAACAATGTGGATCAGCACGCGCTCATTTTCGCACGAATGTCTTTAGCTTTTCACGCTGGAAAAATGAATTGTCTATGCTTGCGGGGTATTCCCTGGTGATCACCTCGATCGTGATATGTGAGTTGTAGACGTGATTCTCAACCTCGGTGCGGGCCACGTACTTATGTCCAGACTGTTCTTTAATATCGCCGGAAGTGTACGTGCGAAGCTCCTTTCCAGTGTTGTCGAAAAGGTGCATCTCCAGCAAAACGTGCGTTTCCGTGTCGAAAGTCGCTTTTACCGAGTCGATCGTCGAGGTCTCTCCCTTCCTTAAGTGCCCCTCGACCTCGGAGCCTGTGCGGCCGTTTACGGGTTTATCACCGAGGTACTTGAAATCATACTTATTCCATTCGCCGAGCAGCTCCTGGGCCGTAAGCCCGCCGAAGAACATCTTTCCCGTGTCGGTCTCACGATATTCGTCGCGGGATGCGGCATAGGTCATGTTTACCGTAGCTTCGCCAGGTCTTTCGATAGCGAGCGAGCCCGTACCCGCGTCCTCGGCGGGCTTTGTGATAATGCTTAATGTATCGGTCTCAGAGTCGGTATTGCGCCGCCATACATCGATCTCATATATCTGGACAGGATCCTTCTCGCTGCGGATCGTGAACCGGACATGGTCCTGGCGGAACGGGGCGTTCGCATCCTTTTGGTAATCCGCGACGATCTGGTTTCCACGATCGGCGTTCGATGCGACGGGCGAGGAAGTGGGCTGCGTTGTATCATTCTTCACGCCTCCGCACCCAATAAATGCGACGGTCGCGGCTAACGAAATAGCGATCCGTTTCATAGCCTGTTCTTTGCAAGCAGTGCGATAAACATATATATAATGTGCATTTACGCGGGGTGCCAGTCGCCAAGACCTAAAGCCGTCATTATTGCCTAAACTCCGTATCGATACAAACGAATGGCCGAGCCGATCATAACGTTCGAAAAAGTGTCAAAGGTGTTTGCGGCGGGCGAAGACGTGCGCGCTCTCGACGAGATCGACCTTCAGATAATGGCTGGCGAACGAATTGCCATTATGGGGCAATCCGGCTCAGGCAAATCGACGCTGCTTAACATAATGTGCGGTCTCGAGGTGCCGACGAGCGGCAGAGTGATGTTTGACTTCGAGCCGTTGTATTCAATGAATGACGACGACCGCACCCGGCTTCGGCGCGAGAAGATCGGCATGATCTTCCAGACGTTCAACCTGATGCCGACGCTTGATGCGGTGGAGAATGTTTCCCTACCGCTACGGCTAGATGGCGTGAATTCAAAAGAAGCGGCGATGCGCGCGAGGCGCTTGCTGGCCGACGTAGGCCTTGCCAAGCGTGTCGATCACAGGCCCGCCGAAATGTCCGGGGGCGAGCGTCAGCGGGTTGCGATCGCGCGGGCGCTTGTATTCGAGCCGCTGCTGCTCTTAGCCGACGAGCCGACGGGTAATCTCGATTCAAAGACGGGCGACGAGATCCTCGAACTCTTGGACGAAATACACGCTGATAAGAAAATGACAATCGTCCTTGTCACCCACAACGAACACGCCGGGGCCCATTGTGACAGGATGATCACGATGCTTGACGGCCGCATCCTAAGGTAAATGTTCGCTGCGCTCGCCCAGATCATTTTTCGCGACTGGCAGATCCATCGCCTGAGGCTCGCATTGACGGTGCTCGGGATAGCTCTAGGCGTCGCTGTTTTCTTCGCAATACAAACGACGAACCAGGGACTCGTCGACTCATTGAATGGAACGATCGAGAAGTTAGCGGGCCGCTCAACGCTGCAGATCACCGCTGGCGAAGCCGGGTTTTCGATGGACGCGATCAAGGCCGTCCGCCGCACTCCGGGGGTCGCACTGGCCGAACCCGTGACCGAGACGCTTGCCAAAACCGACCTGGGGGGCGGGACGCGAATAATGGTCATGGGCCTCGACACAGCGAGCGACCTTCGCCTTTATTCAGACAGTGTAGATCAAAGCGACGTGATGATCCGCGACCCGGTCGCGTTTCAGAAGAATCCGGATTCCGTCGCGGTCACTCGCACCTTTGCAGAGCGCTACGGCCTAAAGGACGGCGACAAGATCAATGTTATGTCGTCGGCTGGAGCGACGCAGCTCACTATTCGCGGGCAGTTCGACTCCAGCGGATTCGGCTCGGTCTATGGCGGTAACGTCGCGATCATGGACCTGTACGCTGCGCAGGACGCTTTCGGGCGAGGCCGCAAGGTCGACCGGATCGACCTTTTCAACAGTCCTGACACGCCTGTCCAGTTTCTGCAGAACGACCTGAAAACCCAGCTCGGTCCGGGGTACGCAGTTGACAGGCCGGACCTGCGGGGACAGTCGCTGGAAAATTCCGTCACCACGGTTCACGCCGGTTTTGCGATCATGAGCGTTCTTGCGCTGACGATCGCGATGTTCCTGATCTATAACTCTTTCAGCATCAGCGTGACGCAGCGGCTCGGCGAGATCGCGATACTGCGCTCGGTTGGGGTAGAGAGGCGCAACATTCAACTGATGTTCCTAGTCGAGTCGGCCGTCCTCGGAATTGTGGGCTCGGTGATCGGCGTGTCAACCGGTTACGCGATGGCAAAGGCCGCGATGTCAACGCTGATAACCGTTACAGCCACCATTTATGGCTTTGTGGCCTCCCCGACAAAGCTTGCCTTCGACACGACATTTGCCGCGGAGGCTCTTGTCCTTGGCATCGTGTCTTCGCTGATCGCCGTATGGATACCCGCGCGATCCGCCTCACATGTGGATCCCGCAGAAGCGTTGCGCAACATCCCTAAGCAGGATATCCGACGCAGCGTTCTTCCGTATGCCGTTGCCGGGTTCATTCTTTGTCTCGCCGGAATGGGGCTCACGATCTTCACGCCCGCGTCGATCGGCAACTTATTGCAGACCAGCTATTCACTTGCGATCCAGTTGGGGATGCTCTTCCTCTTGCCACTGATCATTCGCATTGCGGCTCATGCGTTAAGGCCGCTCTTGAATAGGATCTTCGGGGTAGAGGGAATGATCGCGGTCGACAATATGGCGCGCTCGCCAAAGCGGACCGTGGCAACGGTCGGGGCGATCGTCATCGGACTGACCTTCGCTCTCTCGACCGCGAGTCTCGTTATGAGTCAAAAGGCGGCTCTCAATCGATCGATCGACAAAGCAATTGCTGCAGATATCCTCGTGACATCGAGCGAGCAGCTGCACTCACGCACATATCATTTCAGCGAGGCTACGGCGGAGAAGATCGCCGGAATTCCAGAAGCCGCAAGAAGCGACACGATCAGGGTGACCGCAACGACGTATGACGGTGTCGAAGTAGCGATCCTCGCGCACGAAATGGCCGCGTACCTCGATATTTCTCCGAACGCCCTCGATATAGGGGACGTTAGAACCGCGCGAGAGTTGACCGCTGCAGGTAAGGGCATTCTCATTTCAAACAATATGGGCCTGCGGTGGAATCTTCACCTCGGGGACGTCGTTACTTTGAATTCGCCGAAGGGAGAGCTGCGTCTGCCTGTTGTGGGGATGCTCGATTATTACCGCTCGGAGAATGGCACGATCTTTATCGACCGCTCTTTGTACAAACAGTATTGGGACGACTCGGACGTTGATTATGTTTTTCTTGATCTTAAGCCCGGCTCGAACAACCAGGCCGTTCGCGAGGAGATCGAGTCTGTCGTCGGTGCGGGACAGCAGGCATTCATTTACACGCATGACGAGTACAAGGCGTTTGTGACTCGTCTCATCGACCAGTTCTTCCTAATGATGTACATCCAGATGGTCGTTGCGGTGCTCGTCGCGGCGATAGGCTTGTCGAATACGATGCTAATTTCTGTCAGCGAGCGGAGGAGGGAGTTGGGCATCTTCCGGGCGATCGGGGGAGTAAGAAAACAGGTGGTCAAGATGGTCCTACTTGAGGCCGCGTGTATCGCGATCTGCGGATTTGCTGCAGGTGCCATAACCGGAGTGATGAATTCGTATTTTATTGTAAATAATGCCGCAAAGGCGGTTACTGGCTTCAATCTACAGCTCCATCTGCCTTACTCGCTGATCGTTGCGGCGATCCCGACCGTGATCATATTGGCGCTCGTCTCCGCTTGGGTGCCCGCACGGCGCGCGTCGCGGTTGCAAATCACCGGGGCAATCGGGTATGAATAGTTAGCTTCCGGCCCCCTTATGTACGACAGTTTGTTCAAACCGATCGAGTCGGTCGCCGTCGATCTATTCGAGACAGCGGCGGAACTTCTCGATACGGGAAGCGGCCAGCTAGCGCGATCGAATAAGGGCGTCGTACTGCCGCGGGATCTGTACGCGCACCGGGACGTGCAGACCGAATGGTGGTATTACACCGGGCACTGTCGAACCCAGAGCGGCAGAGAATTTGGTTTCGAGCTTGTGTTCTTCAAGCGCCGGACGGATCACGACCGCATCGGGATCCTTCCGGCTCGGCTTATCGCAAACCCGATGTATGCGGCGCACTTCGCGGTCTCAGACATAACGAACGGAATTTTCTCCTACGAGCACCGGCGGAGTTTTAACAAGCCCTTTGATATTCCTGTACGGATGGCTGAGGACGAGTACTCATTGTCACTCGGCGATTGGAATGTCCGCGAAGACAACGGCTCGCACATCCTCGAAGCAGGGCTGAAAGACGGAACGCGTTTTACGGCTGTGCTCGAAGCGGCAAAGGAGCCTATTCTCAATGGAGACGGCGACGGGCTCACGAGCAAAGGTGACGGCACCACGGCGAATCATTTTTCGTTTACGCGAATGGCGTTGGCCGGAAGGCTGACCAAAGATCGGACCACCGAGAACTTTACGGGCTGTGCCTGGATGGACAAGGAATTCGGTACCTGGGACCAGAAATTTTGGGATTGGTTCAGCTTGCAGTTTGACGACGGGACAGAACTGATGATCTATCATTTCCGCGACCTCGACGAACGAACTGAAGAGCATACTCACGCCATCCTTATCGATGAAGAAGGCAGAACAGAAAAGTTGGGTGCGTCTGACTTCGAACTTCGATCCGAGACAGAATGGACGAGTCCAAAAACAGGGACCACGTATCCGTCGACGTGGACCATTCGCGTGCCATCGGCGGATATCGACGTTCGGTTGACGCCCTTGATCGAGGATCAGGAGCTAGATACTCGCGGTACGACGATGGTCGTTTATTGGGAAGGCTGCTGCAGCATCACGGGGGCGAAAGGGGGCCGGCCGGTTTCCGGAAAAGCGTACGCGGAGCTCGTGGGCTATGACAAGACGCATAACCTGAGGATCGATTCATTCTTTTTTGGCAGTAAGCTTGATTGGGTCAAGCAATTTACGAGCGGGATCTTCTCAGAGACCTGATCTGATATTTTACGCTGATCAAATATGACAGATAACGAGATCTCAAAGGCCAGGATCTGGCAGGTGATCGGCGCTTCGGCGGTCGGCACGATGATCGAATGGTACGACTTCTATATTTTTGGAAGCCTCACGACGACTATCGCGCCGCTATTTTACCCGCCTGAGAACCAGACATTCGCTTACATCGCGTATCTCGCGACCTTCGCGGTCGGGTTTGTCGTTAGGCCATTCGGTGCGCTGTTCTTTGGGCGGATAGGCGACCTTGTTGGGCGGAAATACGGCCTGCTCGTGACGCTCTTGATCATGGGCGGGGCGACTGCGTTGATCGGCCTGCTGCCCACTTACTCCCAGATCGGCATTGCTGCGCCGATCATTTTATTGCTGATCCGTGTGCTACAAGGCCTGGCGCTCGGCGGGCAGTATGGAGGGGCGGCCGTTTACGTTGCCGAACACGTGCCCGACAACAAGCGCGGATTTTATACCTCGTTCATCCAGATCACGGCCAGCCTTGGTTTCTTTCTGTCGCTCGCGGTGATCCTGATCGTCCAAAATGCAATGAGTCCAGATCAATTCGCGGGCAAAGCGGGCGGATTTGGCGGCTGGCGGATCCCGTTCCTTCTCTCGTTATTGCTGGTCGGCGTCTCACTGTACATCCGGCTTCGGATGAAGGAGTCGCCGGTATTCGAACAGATGAAGAGCGCCGGAATGACGTCAGCGAACCCGCTGGTCGAGGCTTTCACCAGGTGGTCGAATCTAAAGCGGGTGCTCATCTCGCTTCTCGGCGCCACGGCGGGGCAAGGCGTAGTTTGGTACACCGGGCAATTCTACGCTCTCTTTTACCTGCAATCGGTACTCAATCTGAACGCAACCTCGGCGAATTATATAGTCGCCATCGCCCTGCTGCTGGGGATGCCGTTTTTCGTGATATTCGGTGCGTTGAGTGATCGTCTAGGCCGCAAGTGGATCATCCTCGCGGGATGTTTGCTTGCGGTACTGACCTATCTTCCGATCTATCACGCTATGCAGTCCGCGGCCGGCTCGAATGTGGTGACCGTCACTTCGCAGAAGGACCCTGCCACGGGCGCGATCAAGCTCACTCCGCAATCGCTTGACGAAACAAAGACATTGACGGCGACGCCGAAGGTCCTGCCTTACACGAACATTGGCGACCTGCTCTCGAATCGCTCCGCCTGGACGCTGATCCTACTGGTGTTCGTTCAGGTGTTGTGGGTAACGATGGTCTATGGACCCATAGCGGCCTATCTCGTCGAGGCTTTCGCGCCCAAGATACGGTATACCGCGCTCTCATTGCCCTACCATGTGGGGAATGGCGTTTTCGGGGGTTTGCTGCCTCTCATCGGGCTCTCGGTCGTCGCCCAGACGGGAAATATTTATGCCGGCCTGTACTACCCGATGATAGTCGCAGGTGTCACGTTTATCTTTGGAGCTATTTTCCTAAGAGACACTCACGGCCACCGGACGGAAGAGGCAGATGCGTAGCTACTTTTCTGGCGGAGCGCCAGGACGTGGTTTGATCCACTCCTTTAGGAAGGCCGTGAACTTGCTGACGCTGTAGCCCTCGCCAAGCTCCAACTCCGCGGTATCCTTTGAAAATAGGAGCTTGCCCGTTTCGTCCAGAACAAAAAGGTGTGGATAGTCGTCTATCGCGGGGTAAGAGCTCAGAAAGGCAGTATTTTCGTTCTCGGGGCTCATGTTGATCTTCACCCAGATATAGTTCGTGTCGCGGACCTTGCGCAGGGCGGGCTGCCGGAAAAAGAACTTGTCCATGTAAACGCACCAGCTGCACCATTCTCCACCGACGTCGAGGATGATCCGCTTGCCGCTTGCTGCCGCCGCAGCTATGGCCTTATCCAGATCTGCCTGGGGTTGACGTGCGGGATCGAATTTCTTTCGAGTGAACACCGCACGCGGTTTCTTGTGCCGCACGGCCGGCTTCTTTTGAGCGGCCGCGGGGAAGATCAGCAAAATCAGTGCAAACAGAGCGAAAGCGTATTTTTTCATTGAGGGGCGGCCGCGACTTGGGCGGCAAGTTGATCGTTTAGTAGCTTCCAAACCTTTTCGAGATGCCTTTCCTCGACGCGGATGCTGCCGACCGAAAGCCGGAGCGTGAATTTGCCGTTGAGCTTTGTATGTGAGAGATACGCTTCACCGGAAGCGTTGATGGCATCCATGATGTGCTCGTTCAGAGTGTTGAGTTCGTCGTCGCTGTAGTGTGTTAAGCCCTTGCTGACGCGGCCTCCGCAATAGCGGAAGCAGGCAAGGGCGAAAGGGACCGGCGCCATCATTTCCCAGTCGCGGCTGTTCTCAACCCATCCGGCAAATAACCTCGCGAGGCGGCAATGCTCGCGAAGTCTCGCAATCATTCCTTCCACGCCGAAGTAACGGATAACGAACCACAGCTTCAAAGCGCGAAATCGCCGCCCAAGCTGTATGCCGTAATCCATACCGTTCTTTACGTCTTCACTCGTTTTCAAATACTCGGCGACAAGCGAAAATGCCTGTTTGAGGTCGTCGAGGTTGCGGCAGTATAGGACGGACAGGTCGAAAGGGGTGAAGAGCCACTTATGGGGATTTACTACGATCGAGTCGGCTCTCTCCCAACCTTTAAAAAATGGGCGGAACTCGGGAATGATGGCGGTCGATCCGGCGTAGGCAGTATCGACGTGAAGCCATAGTCCGAACTTTTCGCAAATGTCCGCGACCGCGTCGACGGGATCTACGCTCGACGTCGACGTCGTACCGACTGTCGGAATAACGCAGATAGGAAGGTAGCCGGCCTCGAGGTCCTCCTCAATAGCTTCGGCAAGCTTGTCCGCGATCATTTCATAGCGGTCGTTGCACTCGATCTTTCTAAGCGAACGCAGCCCGAGACCGAGCGTGATCACCGCCTTGTCGATAGAAGAATGGACATGCTCGCTCGAATACACGCGCATCAGCGGTAGGTCATCGCGGCCGCTCATACCCTCGTCGCGGACGCGCATGTTTGCCCGCTCCCTCGCAGCCGCAATAGCGTGCATCGTCGAGACGGACGCCGTGTCGTAGATGATCCCCTCAAAGTGCTCCGGCAGACCCATCATTTGACGCAGCCAGTCGAGCACGACATCCTCCAATTCCGCTGAGGCGGGTGAAGTTCGCCACAGCATCGCCTTCATGTCGAAGGCCGCGGTGAGCATCTCTCCGAAAACACCAACCGAACTTGTCGAGGTAGAAAAGAGTCCATGAAAACTAGGATGGTTCCAGTGAGTGACCGCCGGCAGGATCAGCCGGTCTACGTCGGCGAGCACCTCGCCAAAGTCCTCGGCTTGCGCGGGAGGCGAAGCCGGCAGATTCTTCTTTAGCCAGTTGGGCTCAATTTGCGAGAGGACGGGGAATCCCTCAATGTTTTCAAAGTAATTGGCGATCCAGTCGATCAAATCGTGGCCATGCCGGCGGAATTCCTCCGCCGGCATGTCGCCAAGGCCATCAGATGATCTATTCATTCGATCTTAAGGTGCGCTGTTGAAGGGAATGCGTTTTACCACCAAGCTGTACTGGCCTTTTCCCGAACTTTGCTTAGTGCCGTAAACGTTGATCGTCCAGACCGACCGGTCATCCAAAGGGTCGACTGCCGCGCCGTTATAGTCGAATATCCCGGCCGCGGGCCTATTGTCCACCGGTTGTCCGGACGCCGGATCTTCGACGCCGACGGGATACTCCCCTTTGCGGATCAATTGACTAGGCCGAATATCCGGATCCTTTTCAAAGTACACGCTGTAACGTGCCTCGGGCCAGATCGTTGCCCCGGTTCGGGAATAGGTTATGAGCATCGTCCCGTCCTTGTTCACGGCGAGCGCGGGCATGTAATACGAGAATATATCATTCGGCGGATCCGCTGCGTTACGCTTTCCGAATCGGCGGTCGATCGAGCCCGTGACCTGAGGCAGCAGCAGGTTCGCCGGAAAAGCGCTTACGTCGACCCGGTTAAGGCGAATAAAGCGGATCTGACGCGCATCTCCAGGTATCGAGTCATCCCAGACCCAGTATAGTTTGTTGTTTCGGAAAATTGCCTTCATGACCAAGTCGGGGCCGCGGACGGGAAGGCCATTGCCGCCCCAAACCGGATAGATCATTTGTGGGTGAGGTATGTCCGCGTTACTCGCCTGTTGAGCGGTCTTAGGAGGAGTTGAAGCAGCAACCGGAACGCTGACTTGCAGGAGTTGGGTCAGATTCGCGGGGTCGAGCGCCCACACGATGTTCGTCGAACCGTCGGACGGATTACTCACAAAGAACTGAAGGTCCTTGTATGAGTTTCCATATTGAAGCGCCGGCTGCATGTATGCGTTGGCCGCCGAGCCGTTCGGGTTCTTGAAGCCTCCGAGAACCGTCGCTTTTTGTCCTGAGGAGCCATTGGCGAGCGCCGCCGGATCCATTGCCGAAAGAAACCCGTACTCTGGAAAATTGGATCCAGATGAATAACCGATGACGAAGAGTTTTTTCGACACGCCGATCGCTTGATAGTCGCGGCAGGGCGCCATCCAGTACTGATACCAGCCATCTTGAGGATTTTCCGTCTTAGATATTGCGATCGAGGACACAGTGACCCGATGAGCCGCATCTGCAGACCCAGGGCCCATATTCCTCGTTAGACTGACCACCCAGAATCGGTTGCGATACGTATCAAATATCACCCGGTTGTCATAGAACTCATTGATCGGAAAGCTTGCAGAAACGAGCTTTGTCGAATCCGCGGGATCTTTTAGGACCTTGTTTATGTCATCTTTGGCCGGTTTAAAGAAATCGACAGTGTTTTGGTCGCTAAGGAGGGTGCCGTCCCGTGTCCAGAACGTGATCTTATGATAGCTCGTGATAACCACATGGGTGTGACTAGCCGCGATCTGAAGATCGCGCGTCTCCAGATCAGTGCTGCTGAGGTCAAACCCTAGAAAGACTTTCGGAATATCGCCGGCACTTATCGTGCTGTCGCCCGGATCGTTTTTGACGACCGCTGGGCTTGGAGCGGGACGCACCCCGCGATTACCGATGAGGACGGGCTGATCCTCGACTTCGAAAAGTGGTTTCTCTGGATGACGCGGCGTTAGTTTGAAGCCGCCGCTCGTCGAGAAAGGTCCGTGTATCGGAAACGTGGTGGATGTACCCTTGACGGTCCGAATCAGTGAAGGGTCCGCACCACTTGGGATGTCCGTGTTGGTCCCTGCTTCCGGTTCAACAGCCAATGGCCGGGCCGCAAGGCCCGTCAATAAAAAGGCGACTATAAGCGTAGCTGCTTTTACACGATCTAGCATATATACTCCTCGCGCTCGAAGAATCGAGACAATACTCGACAAACTTTTGCCGGGAGGCGCCGTACGCTGTCTGAGGACGTACGAGCAATGTGATCTATTTGAGAGGAACTATCGCAGATAGTACGCCATAATTTGAAGAATTGTCCACCAATTGGCTGGGAAGGGTTCGAGCCTATCTTCCTAATTAGGTTGGGTTTACAATTTTCGTGCGGTTCGGTTTAATACTCGACAGATCAGGAATAAACGTATAATATCAGCTACGATTATCTCGCCAACGCTAGTAAGTTAAGTCAGTACCATCGGCGATGACCGATGGATCAGGTTCAGCCTTTTGATCAAGGATCAAGCAGCTGAATCCGATGTATTCAACCGCTGCGACTATCAGGCGGTTCTGAGAAAAATGGCAACTGAAGCTGCAGCGGTCGACGAGACCACCAAAGAGGGCTTCGTACGCGGCCTGGGCCTGCTCGATTCGACGATGATCGTCGCCGGATCGATGATAGGGTCGGGTATCTTCATTGTCTCGGCCGACATTTCGCGTCAAGTCGGGTCGCCGGGTTGGCTCCTCGTCGTTTGGGTCATCACGGGCATTCTCACCATCTTTGGTGCCCTGTCTTACGGTGAGCTTGCCGCAATGATGCCGAAGGCGGGCGGCCAGTACGTTTATCTTCGCGAGGCCTACTCTCCATTCTGGGGCTTCCTTTTCGGCTGGACACTCTTTGCGGTCATCCAAACAGCGACCATTGCGGCAGTAGCCGTTGGGTTCGGTAGATACGGCGGCGTCCTCATTCCCTGGATATCGGAGACGAACTACTTGATCGCGCCCATTCGCATATCGTCGAGCTATGCTGTTTCGCTGTCGACTGCCCAGCTTGTCGGAATAGTGATGATCGTCCTGCTGACGTTCCTGAATACGCGGGGCCTTAAGCTTGGGAAGCTGATCCAAAACACTTTTACGTTTGCGAAGACTGGCTCGCTCATCGCGCTGATCGTCCTCGGCATTATCGTCGGCCTGGCTTGGCACGGTGATATTGCGGCGGCGAACTTTGGCGATCTGTGGACGGTCCGCGGTTCGCTGCAGGATGTCGGCGGCGGATTGACGGCGGCGGCCGCATTAGGCCTCTTTGTTGGTATCTGTGTCGCCCAAACGAACTCGTTATTTTCTGCGGACGCCTGGAACAACGTCACGTATACGGCCGGCGAGGTGAAGGATCCCAAGCGGAATCTTCCACTATCGCTGCTTCTTGGGACAGGCCTTGTCATTACTCTTTACCTGCTCGCAAATGTCGCCTATTTAGTCACGCTGAAATTCGAGGCGATCCAGACGGTCCCATCAGACCGCGTTGCGACGGCGACGATGAGCGTGATCTTCGGTCCGGCCGGAGCCACTATAATGGCGGTCGCGATCCTTATCTCTACTTTCGGATGCAACAACGGGCTTATCCTCGCGGGCTCGCGCGCGTATTACGCGATGGCGAAGGATGGTTTGTTTTTCAAGAAAACCTCGAATCTCAATAGATTTCACGTGCCAGCCTGGAGCCTCGCGGTACAGGGCATCCTTGCCGCTGCGTACGTCCTGCCGCGTACCGTGAAGGCCGATGGTACATTCGGCAGCCTTTACAACGATCTTCTTACCTACGTTATTTCTGCCGAACTGATCTTCTATATCCTGACGATCATCGGCATATTCGTGCTCCGGTCGAAACAACCGAACGCGGAGCGCCCGTATAAAGCATTTGGATATCCGATCGTCCCGGCGATCTACGCGGCGGGAGCAGCTGTGATATTGGTAGTTCTGTTCGTATATCAGACGACCGCGACGTGGCCCGGCCTGTTGATAGTTTTGACTGGAGTGCCGGTCTACTTTATTTGGAGGAGCATGTCGTCAAAGCGCGGCGTGCCGGAACAGTCTTGAGTTTAGATTCAACACCTTAGGAGGTTTAGATGTCACTATTTGCGACAAAACCAATTTCCCGGATCATAGCCGAGGCGGAAGAGACGGGTGAGCATACTCTCAAAAAGACGTTGAGCGCCCTCGACCTTACGACCTTGGGCATCGGAGCGATCATCGGTACCGGAATCTTCGTGCTCACTGGCCAGGCGGCGGGTAAGCATGCCGGCCCGGCGGTCGTGATCTCGATGATCCTTGCGGGTGTAGTGAGCGCTTTCGCCGCGTTGTGCTACTCCGAATTTGCGGCGTCTGTCCCGATCTCGGGTTCAGCTTACGCGTACGGCTACGGAACACTCGGCGAGTTTGTCGCTTGGATCATCGGATGGGACCTGATCCTCGAATACGCCTTCGGAGCGGCGACGGTTGCGGTCGGCTGGTCGGGATACGTCGTCAGTCTCTGCCAGACGCTTGGACTGAATTTCCCGCTGTCGCTCAGCAAAGGGCCTTTCGATCCGCCTATCCAGGCAGCCGATGGAACAATGGTGCACGGGATCATTAATCTTCCGGGCCTTTTGATCGCGGTCGCGGTCACGCTGTTGCTCATTCGCGGCATCAAGGAGTCGGCGAGTTTCAACTCGGTCATCGTGATCGTAAAGGTCCTGGTCGTAGTCCTCTTTATCATAGCCGGAATTGGCTACGTGAATAAGGGCAACATGGGGCTCGGCTGCACGGCCGGAACACCGGGCTGCGCGGAGTTCATGCCGTTCGGCTGGAGTGGTGTGATAACTGGGGCCGCGGTCATCTTTTTCGCGTACATCGGTTTTGACGCAGTGTCCACGGCGGCGCAGGAATCGCGTAACCCGCAACGGGATATGCCTATCGGCATCATGGGTTCGCTGGCCATCTGCACGGTGCTTTACATTCTCGTGGCGGGAGTCATGGTCGGGCTCGTCGACTATAAAATGCTGACCAACGCCTCCGCGCCTCTGGCCACGGCTATTGACGAAGCTCTCAAGGCACAGCAGGGAACCACGATCGGCATCATGGGCAAGATCCTTGGCCTTTTCTCGACGTACATCATTAAGATCGGCGCGGTGCTCGGGCTTTCATCGACGATGGTCGTCATGACGATGGGTCAGCCGCGCGTTTTCTACTCGATGTCTAAAGATGGATTGCTGCCCCCGTGGGCAGCTAAGATCCACCCTAGGTTCCAGACTCCGCACATCACAACGGCCATCACGGGGACGATCGTTGCAATTCTTGCAGGCTTGGTCCCGATCAGTCTGCTTGGCGAATTGGTGTCGATCGGGACGCTCTTCGCATTTGTGATCGTAGGAACAGGCATCATCATCTTACGTTCGTCGAACCCGACGCTGAACCGTCCGTTCAAGGTGCCGCTCTCGCCCGTCGTTCCCATCGGCTGCGTTCTGTCCGCCGCATTTCTCATGAACAGCCTTCCGCTCGATACGTGGATCCGGCTGATCGACTGGATGGCAATAGGCCTCGTGATCTATTTCGGCTACAGCTATACGCATAGCCGACTCGCCACAGAAGGTGTTGACGCCGATCAGCTTCCAAGCAATTACAAAGCACCGATCGCCGCAATGGTGGGTGTTCTGCTTGCTATCGCGCTGACCATCTATCAGGTAATGGCGCCTTCGTCTGGCCTGGGTCTCGGACTCGATCCCGCCACAAAACCCGCCGACAACATAGCCATCAATATGGCGATCCGGCTGTTCGCCTGGATCCTGACAGCGGCGCTGGTCTTCATGCTGATGTATGGCAAGAGTGCGGGGAAGGAGAGAGCATCGACTACCAGGACGATCGGCCTGGCCCTTTCCGCGATCAACATCGTCCTTTGGGCGGGCATTACATTCTGGTACTTCAAATACGTGCATAATCCCGGGATGTAGGGCTGCGGGGTGTGCGAATTTCTGCCACGGAGAGAGGGAAGCTTCCTGATCTCTGTGGCATCTTTGTATGTATAAGTCGACCCTAAAATGGCTAGCAGTGCTTGGCGTTGGCGTTGCGATCTCGATCGTTCCGCCGCCCGAGGGGGTGACGCGACCGGCCTGGACACTGCTCGCTATCTTCATCGCGACGATCGTTGGCTCGATCCTCCAGCCTTTAACCGGGAGCGCGGTGGTGCTGCTTGGCGTTACGGCCACCGTAGTCTTCGGTGCGCTCAAGCCTTTTGACGCGCTGAAAGGATATGCGGACCCGGTGGTCTGGATCGTCCTATCGGCGTTTTTCGTTTCGACCGCTGTTATCAAGACAGGGTTGGGACGCAGGGTAGCGCTTCAGTTCATTCGGCTGCTCGGGCGAAATACCTACGGGCTGAGCTATGCGCTTGTCGCGACCGACTTCGTGCTCGCCTCGGTCGTTCCGTCTAACGGCGCGCGCAATGGCGGCATCATTATTCCCATAGCGGTTTCGGTCAGCGAGAGCTATGACTCGCGGCCCGAAGATGGTACCGCTAGCCGCCTCGGCGAATATTTGATGTATCTGCTCTACCAGTGCGAGGTGGTCATTGGCGCGACATTCCTCACAGGACACGCCGGGAATTTTGTCATGCAAAAGCTTGCTCGCGAAACGGCGGGCATCGAGCTGACGTACTTCAGCTGGTTTGCGGCGGCGATCATTCCCGCGCTGATCTCACTCGCGGTCATTCCTGCATTCATTTATCGATTCTTTCCACCCGAGGTGAAGGCCACGCCCGCAGCGGCCAGCTTTGCTTCCGACGAACTCACAAAGATGGGCCCCGTCACCCGTGACGAGCGGATACTGATCGGGACGCTTGTCGGCGTAATATTCCTGTGGACGATGCAGGGAAGGCTGCACTCGATCGATCCCGCGATCATCGCGCTCGGCGGTATTGGGTTCCTGCTCCTGACAAAAGTCGTGACCTGGATGGAGCTAATGGGCGAGAAGAACGCATGGTCGACCTTCATCTGGTATGGCGGCCTGGTGAATATGGCTGCCGCGCTCGGTGACACGGGCGTTACTAAACTCTTTGCCGAATCTGTTGCGGGCTACACCACCGGAATGACTTGGATGGCAGCCCTCGCTGTCCTCCTCCTTGTTTACTTTTACGCGCACTATCTGTTTGCCTCAGTGACAGCGCACGCCCTTGCGATGTACGTGCCTTTCCTATTGGTCACGCTGACGGCAGGTGCACCGGCTGGACTAGCTGTTCTATTTCTAAGTTACTTTGCAACTCTGAGCGCGAGCCTGACGCATTTTGGAACGACGCCCGGACCTATCTACTTTGGGACCGGTTACGCGAAGCAAGGCCGCTGGTGGACGATCGGCCTCATGGCGTCCATCGTGAACCTCGCCGTCTGGTCAACCGTCGGACTCGGCTGGTGGAAGCTGCTGGGTTGGTGGTGATAAAAACTCAAAACGTAAAACCTAAAACCTAAAACCTAAAACCAAATTATGTCTGACAAAACTCCCGTGTTCGATATAACCCAGCGGTCATTCGACTTCGCTACGCGGATAGTTAAACTTTGCCGATATCTTGAAAAAAAGAGCGACGTCAGTCGGACTTTGATCAGTCAGCTACTCGACGCAGGAACCTCTGTTGGAGCTAACCTAGAAGAGGCGGAGGCCGGACAAAGTAGAAGGGATTTTGTTCACAAAAACGCCATCGCCCTTAAGGAGGCTCGCGAAACACGCTACTGGCTACGACTCATAATCGCAACCTATGAATTTGAGGGGGCAATACTAGGTAGGTTCCATCATTTGATCGACGAAGCGGGTCAGATTTCAAAGATCGTCGCCAAAATAATGATAAACACGCAAAAATAAAGGCCGTCCGGTACAAAGACGACCTCCGAATTTTACATTTTACGTTTTGAGTTTTTAGTTGTCCCCTCCCGGAACGCCGGGCAGCGGCTCGTCGATCTTGTCGAGTACGTCCTTATAGACCTTGATCGAACCGTCCTTCTCCATCCGCTGCCTTACGTCAGCAAGATAATCCGAATAAACGTCAGCGCGCCTCTTGTTGAGCATCTGTTCCAGCAGGCCGCTGCGCTGCTTGGCAAAATCCGCCATGTTGGCGTCCTCGCGCTTGGTCACGCCCACGACGTACCAATTGTCGCCAACCTTGAGCGGCATCTTGGTAACCTCATCCTGCTTGAGCGCGTAAACGGCATCCTCGAGCGCCTCGCTCGTTCCGGCAGATGCACCCTCTCCAAGCGGGGAACCCAAGACAAAACTCTTCTGATCCTTGGCCGTCATGCCTTTCGCGGTAGCGGCGGCTGCAAGTCCGGCGGCGTTCGGCGCACCAGCCGCGATCGCTTTTGCGATCTCCTCGACCTGAGCGGCAGCCTTTTCGATCTTCACAACGTCTACGATCTGGGCCTTGACCTCATCGAACTCCGCATCCCGCGGCTCTTTTCTGTCGGCTAGCATCGGCACGGCAAATCCGTTCTGGATCGGCGTCTTGTCGCCCACATCACCCACCGTTTCGAGCGGAGCGATGCCATCCTCGAACTGCTGCGAGATACCTATATTCGGTACGTCGTCGCCCGGCTTCACATAGCCGGTCTCCTTGATCATGTCTGCGACGCTCATATTCGCCTGCGAGGCGAAATCGGAAGCTACTTTCTGAATGTCCTTTGACTGTTTTAAGGCGTCGTCGACCTTCTGAGCCAGCTCGGCAGCGACGGCGTAACCCCGGCGGTTGCGAAGCGAGACTTCGATCTCCTTCTTGGCCTGCTCATAGGTCTTCGGCACGGCGTCGCCGCGACGAAGGATAAAGTAGCGTCCCTGATAGCTGATGGGCTCTGTGATCTCGCCGGGCTGCATCTTGAGCAGACGCTGATAAGGATCGTCAGGCTTGTTGAGATTTTCACGGACGGGACCTGGCAGCTTCCCGCCGGATGGCGCCGTTGCCGGATTTTCCGACATACCCTTGGCCTTGTCAGCGAATGCCTGTTCGCTCACAGCAGGTCCGCCTTTTTTGAGCTGCTGAACGATATCCATCGCCTTCGCCTGGACCTGCGGATCCATTTCCGGTTTTGCTACGCGAAGCACTATTTCTTGGCCCAGTACCCCGAGCATTTTTTTGTCCGGAGCAAGTGCGTCGTACTCGGCTTTGATGTCCGCCTCAGGTATTTGAAGCTTTTCGCCCAGCTTGGAGGTGCTGATGAAAATGTATTTGATCTTCTTCTGCGGAACGGAGATGTAGTAGCTTGCCTTGTTCTTTTCAAAGTAGTCGCGAAGCTCTTGTTCCGTGGGCGTTATCGTCTTTGCCACGTCGGAGCTGTTCACCGAGACGTAGGAAAGGTCGAATTTCGTATTCTTCCGCTGAAAGTCGCTGAGAACCTCCTCCTCAGACACGCTTACACCTGAGGTCAGGAATGCCTCGAGCTTCTTAGAGCTGATCTCGTCACGAACGCTCTGCTCATAGGCACCGATACTGCCGAACTGTTCCTTTACGTTCTGTTCATACACGGCCTGGTCCCACGGTTTCCCCTCTTGCGAGAATTGATTCTTGATATAGGCCGATACTTCCGCATCGCTCGCTGTCAGTCCCAGTCGCTCCGCTTCGACGCGGGCGATGCGGCTGCCGATCATTCCCTCGAGCAGCATAGACGCCGGGAAACTCATACTTTGTCCGAATTGGCTGAAGTTCTCCTTCTGCCGGACGATCTCCCCGACGGTTATCTTGTTGCCGGAAACGGACGCGACCGTTTCGTCGCTGTGCGACGGGTCCTCGCCAGCTTTCGAGCTAATGGAATTGCGATTCCACAGCACAAGGCTGACGACCATCAGGATGGCGAAAATAAGCAGAACGAAATTACGCGTCTTCTCGAGGCGGTTAAAAAACTTAAGCATTACTCAAATACCGGGCCTTATTGGTGATTATTGCCTATAGGGACAAACCCTAAGTTTAACAAAAAGCCCCATCGAATCAAACGCAAGGCCGCTACGGACCGGAACTGTAGTACGCGCGATAGGCTTTACTTGTTTTGCGGATTTCCTGAATATAGACCTGTGCTCAAGACGTCATTGCAGATCATTTTGATGCTGTTCGCTGGGGTTTTAGCTTGCTTTGCCCAAAATCCGACGCCGACCCCGAAACCCGGGACATCCCCTTCTCCCGAAACAAAAAAGAATGAGCGGCCCGCTCCGACACCGGCAGCCGAGCCTTTCGACACGGCCGATGTGAAGACGATGGCCTCAAAATGCGCCCGGATCGAGACAGAGGCGGGCGACATTGAGCTGGAATTCTACCCTGAGAGTGCTCCTGAATCGGTCCGTAATTTCCTCAATCTTACGGCGACCGGAATGCTCGACACGACCACATTCAGCCGCGTCGTACCTGATTTTGTGATCCAGGGAGGCGATCTGTATACGCGCACCGACAAAGTGACGTATGCGATCGGTCAGCGGGCGCGTAAGGTTGTTCCCGACGAGCCGAATAAGATCCTTCACGAACGCGGGATCATCTCAATGGCCCGGCTCGATGAGCCGAATACTGCCACAACCAATTTCTTTATCCTGATTAAGGAGGCTCCCTATCTCGACGGAAAGTTCGCCGCGTTTGGAAGAGTTACGAAAGGAATGGATATCGTTGACGCTATTAACAAAGCGCCCGTGACTGACGAAAAACCGGAGAAACCTGTGAGGATCAAGAGGGCGATCGTGCTTACCTGCGGCCCTCAGAGTGCAAGCTTCAGCTTGTTCTGAGGCGCGCGAGATCGTGCGCTAGTTGACCTAATCTGACAGATCAAGGTCCAACGTCATTCGATATTCGTTAGCCATGGACGGATGGCCGTGTGCAATTGAGACGTCGATGCCCCGTTTGTACGTATCTATCGCTTTCTCGCGATCGCCCGACTTTAGATAAGCATTTGCGAGTGCGCCGTAGGCGTTGCCTTCGTCATCCGCATTCTCTAAATACGATTCGAGCAGCTCGATGACCTTATCGTGCTGCCCGATCTTTTCGTATTCTTTTGCGAGCCCAAACATCACCATCGTGTTATCGGGCTGTTCCTCGAGCATCTGGCGAAAGACCTCGATCCTGTTCTGCATATCCGCTACTTTACATAGCCGCTGATGGTCTCGCCAAATCGCTGCAGCGAAGCCGGGGCCGCCGAGGCAGGCACCGGCTCGTTAAGGATCTGACGCGCGTTCTTTTGATAGACGGCCTGGTTGATGTCGGTCGCGGGGGAGATAACAACGCCTTTAAGGGCCGCTCCGGCAAAGAGCCCCTTGCTGCGCGAGTAGCTCAGAATGCCTGCGTCGAGGGTAGCATTCGTAGAAGCGGCCGCTGTTCTGCCGACGGGGCCCGCGGTCACACTCGCCTCTGCGCCTACCTCGAACTTGTCCTGCATCAAGCCGTCAAGCCCCTTGTCATTCATGATCAGGAGAACATAGTCGGTCTTCTCGGCACCTATCTGCGCTCCGAAGCTGCCTCCGCCCATATCGACGAACGCGGGTGCGCTCCAACCGTTGCCCATTCGGCGGATCGCAACTCCTTTGCCGCCCTGGCCACCAACGCCGAGCGCGGCTTTCAGCGCGCCCGGGAAGACAATGATCGCCTTCGCATCCTGCAAAAGCTGTTTTGGAATAGCATTGTCCTGAGCGTTCATTATCTCTCTAAATACCTTAGAGGCATCATTTACGCGCTTGACCGCCTTTCCAAGGTCTTTGCCGCCCTGACCGAAAGCGAGCCCCGAAAATACAACTACAAGTGCCAATAAAGAAGCGGATCTAGAAAACATTTTGTGTACCTCCAAACGAACTTTTTGGGGAGGAGATTATCATCGCCGGCGAAGCTGAGCCGTATTCTGGTATACGCCGCCGATCAGAACAAGGCCTGCTGAACAGGTTCTGTGACGATCGGCGCTTCTGCCTTCGCCTCGAGGGCCGACGCTTCATATTCTCGCAGACCCAGGCGCTTTGCATGAAAGTCAAACAACCTTCGCGTCACATCCCACTGCTCGGTCTTGCCCGAGTCGCGTTCCTTGTAGCTGCGATGCCTGAGAGTGCCGCCGCGTTCGCGCTTGATGGTATTTATGATCTTATCGACGCGGGTCGCCGGCAGCCGCTCGCGCATCTTTGCCACAAAATACGCTTCGATCGAATCCGTATCGAGATGCAGCATCGACATAAAGGCACTCTTTGCGCCATTCTCTTTTGCTTTTTCGAGCAAGCCAGGAATGTCTGATTCGTTGTAGCCGGGGATAACAGGCGCGACGGCGATGCCGACGTCGATCCCTTCATCCGACAATGTTTTCATCGCGCGGAAGCGGGCTTCAGGGACCGGCGTGTATGGCTCGAAAGGATTCGACCTTTCCTTAGTGAGAAATGGAAGCGAGAAGCAGACCCAAACTTTCGATAGACGTTTAAGAACGTCAATATCTCGCGTAACGAGCGGTGATTTCGTGATCACGCCGACCGGCACGCGGAATTCGGCGCAGACTTCGAGGCATTGCCTTGTGAGCTTATACTCCGCCTCGATGGGAAGGTACGGGTCCGTGGCGAACGAAAAATCCAGATGCGGCATCTTGTCGCGGCATTTCTTCAGCTCTTCTTTTAGAAGTTGCGGTGCAAGCGGTTTTACGACCAGCTTCGTCTCAAAATCCGTCCCCGCACCGTATCCGAGATATTCGTGATACTGTCTCGCAAAACAATATGTGCAGCCGTGAACGCAGCCGCGATAGCAATTGACCGTATAACGCCAGCCGCCTTCCCAACCGGACGCGAAGGCCTTTGTGATCACCTTTTTCGTGTTGGTCTCCTCAAAGATCTCGAGCTTCGTCGTCGGCGGCTCGCCGACATATTCCGCCGAGTATCTGTTGTAAGGATTGGGAGGATTTGTGATGTATCTCACAAATGCAACGATATCGCACCGCTGGCGAGAACACAAGGACATCCCACGAAAGGCACGAAAGACACTAAAAAGCTCTTGTCTTTAGTGCTTTTCATGTGTTTCGTGGGTCATAAATCGCGTTGCATTAAGAGATCCGTCTGCGGATCGGAGCCGAGCTGAAATGTGTGTTTCCCGACCTCACGAAAACCATTCTTTTTATAAAAGGCCTGTGCTCGCGGGTTATATTCCCAAACGCCGAGCCACATGACATCGTGGTCGTGGCGTTGCGCCCGCTCGAAACACGCGTCCATCAAATTCTGTCCGACCCCTTTACCGATAAATTCCTGGTGCGAATAGAGCCGGTTGAGTTCAACAGGCCTTGCCGCAGTGATGCCGGGCTCGATAGTACCGACGATCAGCTTTGCGTATCCCGCAGGTTTTCCATCGAGCTCAGCAATGAGAAAGATATTCGCATCATCAGCCAGCTCGCTTGCTATCTGCTCTTCGTTAAACGCCTGCCGCATGTAGTGGTTCAGGTCTTCCGGCGCATTCTTGGGGTGATGGGCGAAGGCGTCCCAAAATGTGGTGAACGAGAGATCGGTGAGCAATTTGCTGTCATCCGCCGTAGCTTGCCGGATCGAGATCTCGGACATTTATTTCCCGCTGGTTATCAGCTTTGCGATCGTCTGGAGCTGCATGTTCGACGTGCCCTCATAGATGGCACCGATCTTCGAATCACGCCAGAATTTCTCGACCGGGTAATCCTTTACGAAGCCATAACCGCCGTAGAGTTCGATGGCCTTTGACGAAACCCGCTCAGCGCAGCGAGAGGAGTAGAGTTTTGCTATCGCGGCTTCTTTCACGAACGTTTTACCGGAATCCTTAAGCCGGGCGGCGTTGTAAACGAGCAAACGCGTCGCCTCGATCTCAACCGCCATTTCGGCCAGTTGGAATTGCACGGCTTGAAAGCTATTGAGCGTGCTTCCAAACTGCTCGCGTTCGGCGGTGTATTTGAGAGCGGCTTCGTACGCGCCTTGTGCTATGCCGAGCATCTGCGCGGCTATGCCGATGCGGCCCTCGTTGAGGGTTTCGATCGAGACCTTATAGCCCTTGCCCACTTCCCCAAGGACGTTCTCTTTAGGGACTTTACAGTTATCCAGAATAAGCTCGGTCGTCGATGACGCGCGGATGCCCAGCTTGTCTTCTTTCTTACCGACCGAGAAACCTTCGAATCCTTTCTCGACGATGAATGCCGTGATCCCTTTGTACCCAGCATCCGGATCGATCGTCGCAAAGAGCAAAAAGATCTCAGCCTCATTGCCGTTTGTGATCCACAGCTTTTGGCCGGTTAGGGAATAATGGTCGCCGTTATCTACAGCGCGGGTCTTCAGCGCAAATGCGTCAGAGCCTGAGCCTGCCTCGCTCAAGGCGTACGCACCTACCTTGCCAGTCGCCATCTGCGTTAGATATTTCTTCTTTTGATCGTCGCTAGCCCAGCGAAGGAAAGCGTTTGTGACAAGCGTGTTGTGCACATCCACGAATACCGACACGCTGGCATCGACACGAGCAAGCTCTTCGATCGCAACGATAGCGTTGAAGATACTCGATCCGGCACCGCTGTATTCCTCGGGAGTTTCGATGGCCATCAGACCAAGCTCGAAGCACTGTCTGATGATATCGGGGTCGAGTTTTGACGCGTGTTCCATGGCCTCGACCTTATGCCGGACCTCGCCCTCAGCGAACTCGCGGACGGCCATTCTAAACTGTTCCTCTTCGTCTGATAGGACTGTCAGGCCGGTGTTTGCAAAAGCGGCCCCTGCAGCGGTACTCATAGATGTTTATCCGTAATTTTGTTAATAAAGCCTAGATAAAATACCATTTTATCAGCATCAGAAGATAAGGCAACGACACGTGCACCCGCCCCGCGAAACCCATCTCAGACCCAGGCGAAATCTCGGACGTCTTAAGATCCTGGCGGCCGTGCTGACCCTTCTCGGAATTGGGCTTTTCACATATTTCCTGCTCGCTGTCGGCGTTGATGAGGTCCTCGACGGCGTTGAGAAGTTCGGCTTTGACGGCTTTGCGGTCATAGTCGCTCTATTTTTCACAAGGATCGTCGCTCGGGCCTACGCTTGGAAACTCTCGGTCCACGCGCCGTACGCCCTGCGTCTTCGCGACACCATTCCCGCGGTGATCATCGGTGAGGCCATGAGTGTTACGGTACCTCTTGGGATTCTTGCGAGCGGTACGACGAAGGCGATAGCTGTCCGGAAGCATATTCCGCTTGTCGGCGGTCTGTCGTCGGTCGCGACGGAGAATCTGTTTTACAGCTTTACGACCGGGCTTTTTCTTATTATCGGCGCAGCCGTTTTTGTAAGACGTTTTGCTGTCGAACCAGGCCTGATCGCGACGCTCGACGGTTTAATAGGCACGCTTGCCTTTTTGATATTGCTTGGGCTCATCATGGTCCTGCGGCAGTGGCATTTTTTGAGCGAAACTTGCGAGTGGATATATCGAAAAGGCTATTTCAGGGCGCTGCTCGAAGACGTAAGGCTCGACCTGCGTCTTTTTGAGAATCTTATCTACGGTTTTTACCGTAATTACCCGAAGCGCTTTTTGCCGATCTGCGGCATCGAGACGGCCTACCATCTGCTGGGCATCGCCGAAGTTTGGTACATCCTCTACCGGCTCGGAGCGGGTTCGAGCTTGATGAACGCCTTTCTCCTTGAATCGGTCAGCCGCTTGATCACCATACTTTTTAAGCTGGTGCCATTCATGGTAGGGGTTGACGAGGCCGGGGCTCAGTTCGTCGGTCAAACGGTTGCGCTGGCGGCGGGGATAGGGGTAACGCTTGCCGTTATTCGAAAGGGCCGCATTCTATTTTGGGCGATAGTAGGATGGATATTGATCATCAAACGCGGTATCAGTTTTGAACTCGCTCACGAGCCCGAACCGTCCCCGAACCAGATATGAAACACGTTCGCATTACACTCCTTTTTCTTTTCATCACGCCACTGATCGCTCTGGCGCAGCAGACAACTCTCGACGCGAAGCTGCAGGAGATCGACACCTACGCGAATACGGTGATCAACACCTGGCCCGGCGCGGGAATGGCGATCGCCGTCGTTAAAGACGACAAGGTCGCGATGCAAAAAGGCTACGGCGTGCGCGAGGTGGGCAAACCTGACAAGGTGGATGAGAATACTCTGTTTGCCATCGCTTCGAACACCAAAGCCTTCACGGCCGCGAGCCTCGCGATGCTCGTTGACGAAGGCAAGCTCAATTGGAATGACCGGGTGACAAAATATCTGCCCGATTTTCAAATGTATGACCCGTGGGTCACGAGCCAACTCACTGTCAGAGATATCGTTTCGCACCGTTCGGGGCTCGATACATTCAGTGGCGACCTGCTTTGGTACGACACAACGTATTCGACCGACGAGATCCTGCGCCGAGTTCGTTACCTTAAGCCGGTTTCGGATTTTCGCACCCGCTATGGTTATTCGAATCTGATGTTCATCGCCGCGGGCCGTGTGGTTGAAAAGGCCTCGGGAATGAAGTGGGCGGATTTTGTTCGCACGCGGATCCTGGATCCATTGGGGATGAACCGTACAACTACCAGCGTCCGCGATCTGAAGGACAATTTTGCGATGCCGCATAACGAGTCGGGCGGGACATTTCGCGCACTGCCGCCCGGTTATCTCGATGACGCTATCGGAGCCGTTCGATTGAATTCCTCTGTTGCCGATCTCTCAAAATGGATACGCCTTCAGCTGGGCAAGGGCACCGTGGACGGCAAGAAATTTTGGTCGAGCGAACGGTCAAATGACATGTGGCAGCCGAACATAATGATCCCGATCAGCGAAGCTGGACAAAAGGCAAATCCAACGAGACATTTTCGGGGATATGGAATGGGCTGGTTCCTCGAGGATTTTCGCGGGAGAAAGATCATCAGCCACAGCGGCGGCCTCGACGGGATGCTGTCTTACACGGTTCTGGTACCTGAGGAGAATCTGGGCTTTGTCGTACTTACCAACAGCGAGTCGCCCGCTTACCAGATCATGATGAATAAGATCCGCGACGTTATGCTCGAGACGCCAGCGTCGGATTACATTCAGATAGCAAAGGACACGCTCGCGGCGGGCAAAGCCGCTCAAGCCGATGCGGACAAAAAGGTTGACGCAGCCCGCCTGCCGAATACGAAGCCATCGCTTCCGCTCTCCGGTTATGTCGGTACATACACGAGCCAGATGTACGGCGACGTGATCGTTGCGGAAGAGAACGGACACCTCGTGATGCGACTCGGTCCCGCACCCAACTTTGTCGCCGACCTCGAACACTGGCAGCTAGAAACATGGCAGATACACTGGCGTCCCACCGTGCATTACAACTTCCCACGCGGCTTTGTGACCTTTACCATCGACAAGAACGCGAAAACGGAACAGCTCAAGATCGACCGCCGAATACCGATTTTTGGTTTTACGAGCTCGATCTTCATCGCTCAAAATAAGGCATGACGGTATGTAGAGGTTGCAGAGGCTCGCGCGTCAGCAAGGGCGTAAGCGAAGCGCAGCCTCTCGACAAGTGATCTGCCTTATGCCAGAATCTTCCTTCTATTCAACCTTTTGTTTAGAATAGTCCCGTAGGAGATATTTCGTTTTTTAATGTCAGAAGAAGCAGCACAGCCGGCACACGAGACGCCGTCCAATCCTGAGGACGTTTCGTATCAGGCGGTCGAAAAAGAAGGCGTCGTGACGGCGATCTGGGAGATGCAGGGCCAAAAGCATCTGCGAACGATCGATCCCCGTTCGAATGAGGGTAAGCAGATCCTCGCCTTGTTCGAGACAGCCGGTTAACAGCAAAACCAGCCCACGAAAAACACGAAAAACACGAAAGACTATTCGTGTTTTTTGTTGTTTCTTCCGCCATCCCTCGATTATTGCCCACTATCCTTTCAAGCGAGTTGGCCCGTTATCGGATGTTCGATTTGAGGGAATTCTCGGCCGTCAAATTCATCAACAGCGATCACGCCAAGTCCCGCCGAGGTGAGGTAGATCGCGTCCGCGCCTTTTAGTTCGTCGATAGCCGCCTCGACTTCTTTCACTTCAAGATTCTCCAACACAAATTCGCGTGTCGTGCCGGGCAGACAGCCGGTCTTGAGGTCCGGTGTGAACAATCGGCCGCCTTTTGACCAAAAAACGTTAGTCATCGTCCCACTCGTTACAATGCCGCGTTCGTTTACGCGGATCGCCTCGTCAAAGCCGAGCTGTCTT
>JAFAOW010000230.1 GCA_019247455.1 Acidobacteriota bacterium
CTACTCCTGCTCAGCTTGACGAAATGCGTGGGATAGTCGAGCGTGAAATGCGCGCCGGGGCCCTCGGCATCGGCTCATCTCTGATATACGCGCCCGCGTTCTATGCGAAAACGGACGAGCTGATCGCGATGTGTAAGGTCGCCGCGAAATACAAAGGCAAGTACATCTCTCATATGCGCAGCGAAGGCAATCAACTCATCGAGGCGGTCAACGAGCTTCTAACCATCGCACGCGAGGCACATATCCCGGCGGAGATCTATCATCTAAAGGCAGCAGGGCGCAACAACTGGTCGAAAATGGATCAGGTGCTCAAGATGGTAGAGGACGCCCGTCATCAAGGTCTCAAGATCACTGCCGATATGTACACGTATCCGGCCGGTGCGACGGGTCTTGACGCGTCCGTACCGCCATGGGCCCTTAGCGGCGGTTACGCAGAATTTTTCAAGCGGATAAAAGACCCCGACACTCGCCAGAGGATCCTTGCCGAAATGCGTACGGATACCAATAAATGGGAGAATCTCCGTCTGGCCGCGGGGTCACCAGACCGCATTCTCCTCGTCGGATTCAAGAACGACAAGCTAAAGCCGCTGACGGGCAAGACGCTCGCTGAAGTAGCCCAAATGCGCGGCACGGATCCGGAGAACACGGTCCTCGATCTTATGTTCGAGGATGGTTCGCGCGTGGGAACGGTCTATTTCCTAATGGATGAGACGAACATCAAAAAGCAGATCAAATACCCATGGGTATCGTTTGGATCTGATGCCGAGTCGGCTGCACCTGAGGGCGTCTTTCTAAAGTCGAATCCTCACCCTCGTGCCTACGGCAATTTTGCCCGTCTCTTGGGTAAGTATGTGCGCGAAGAAAAGGTCATCACGCTGCAGGAAGCTATACGACGTTTATCCGGGCTGCCGGCAACGAACCTGGGTCTAAAAGACCGAGGGTTCTTACGGAAAAAGTATTTCGCCGACATCGTCATTTTTGACCCCAATACCATCGCGGATAAGGCTACTTTTGACAAGCCGCATCAATTCGCGGTGGGCGTGCGGGATGTCTTTGTGAATGGCACTCAGGTTTTGGACGGCGGCTCGCACACGGGCAGATTTCCCGGCCGGGCTTTGTGGGGCCCGGGCAAGGTCGAGTAAGTGTCTTAAGGTATTGGAGATCGTATGAATCAGATTCTAATTACAATTGTCCTTTTGGTCCTCGGTGTCTCAAATGCTCTTTCGCAAGGCTCGCTTTCGGCTGACGTCATCGCGAAGATCGACAAGACCGCTGCTGATGCGCTGGCTTCGACCGGCGTGCCGGCCGCTTCTGTCGCTGTCGTTAAGGATGGTCACGTCGTTTACACAAATGCCTATGGAAGCGCTCGTATGGAGCCTGCTGTTAGGGCCGTGCCGTCGATGAGATTTTCGATCGGCTCGATCAGTAAGCAGTTCACGGCTACAGCACTCCTAATGCTTCAAGAGGAGGGAAAGTTATCGCTCGATGATAAAGTGTCTCGATTTCTGCCCGATCTAACTCGATCCAATGAAGTTACTATCCGCAATCTTCTAACACATACGTCCGGCTATCAGGACTACTGGCCGCAGGACTATGTCATGCCGGGCATGCTCAAGCCTGTCGATTCGGAATTCATCGTTTCCCAATGGGCACGCAAACCTCTTGACTTCGACCCTGGCACAAAGTGGCAGTACAGCAATACGAATTACGTGATCGCCGGCGTTATCGCTGAGAAGGTGGCTAAAAAGCCGCTATTCGATTTCCTCAAAGAAAGGATCTTTGTGCCGCTCGGGATGAACAGCGTTGTGAACATCGATGACGGCCCGCTGCCATCATCCGATGCGACTGGTTATTATCGCTTCGCCCTCGGTCCGCTTCACCCGGCGCCTAAAGAAGGACGCGGCTGGTTATTTGCGGCAGGGGAACTGGCGATGACCGCCGAGGATCTCGCAAAATGGGACGTTTCACTTATTGACGGCAAGCTTCTTAAGCCCGACTCCTATCTCCAGCTGACCCGTGACACTCTGCTGAAAAGCGGGCTTGATACGCGATACGGTCTTGGCGTTAGCGTGGGGCGTCAGCTAGGCCGCAGGATCATTTCGCATGACGGAGAAGTCTCGGGCTTCACGGCCGAAAACACGATATTTCCTGATGATAGGGTAGCCATCGTCGTACTTACGAACCAGGATGCCGCCAACGCAGCCGGCGCGATCACGCAAGGCATCGCGCCGCTGCTGTTCGATATAAAACTTGATCCGGCCGCCGCGGATAAGACGGCCCAAGCGCGAAAGATATTCGAGGGGCTGCAGCAGGGGAAGATCGACAGGTCGTTGTTTACGGAAAACGCCAACTTCTATTTTAGTGAGCAGGCTCTCAAGGATTTTGCTTCGAGCCTTGGCCCGCTGGGAGCGGTTCAATCTTTCGTCCAGACCGGCGGCGGGCTTCGCGGCGGAATGCAGTCGCGCTTCTACCAAGTAAAACTCGAAAAGAAGACGCTCCAGGCGTGGACCTATGAACTGCCCGACGGCAAGCTCGAGCAATTTCAAGTAGCGGAACCCTAGTCCGATTCAAATGTCTGTGCAGGAAACTAACGGGCCTTCTGATGGCAAGAATAAGCTCCTGCGCATTTTGGGCGTGCCTTTCGGCCTGGCGGTTATCGTCGGCGGCACGGTCGGTGTGGGCATCCTTCGTTCCCCGGGCGAGATCGCGGGTCATATACCATCCATTGCGTTGATCATGTCCGTCTGGGTGATCGGCGGCCTCTATTCGTTACTGGGGGCGAATTATATGGCAGAACTAGCGACCTCAGTGCCGAGGGAGGGAGGCCCCTATGTCTACGCGCACCGCGCGATAGGAGATTACGGCGGATTCGTGGTTGGATGGCTTGATTGGCTGCTGAACACAATGAGCTTGTCTTATATGTGCGTGGTCTTTGGCGAATATTCCGTAAAGTTGCTTTCATCCGGAGAGAGCGCTTCTCCAGTGCCGTATTCGGTGGGCATTCTGCTTATCTTTACAGGGATCAACTGGATCGGCCTAAGGGTCGGTAGCCGGACGCAGGAGATCACAAGTTCGCTTAAGGCCGCCGCTCTATTCGCATTCGTAGCCGCGTGTTTTTTCTATGGCCGGAATGTTAACGGTCCGGTTTCGGCGACGCCTGCTCAGGGTATGCCAACGGGCTTCGCGTTGGTGACCGCTAGTGTTGTAGCTTTTCAACTCGTTTTGGGAACGTATTCGGGTTGGTTCTCCGCTGTGTATTTCGCAGAGGAGGATGTTAACCCCGCACGGAATATGCCGCGCGCCCTATTTGGAGGGATCGCGCTGATCATTGTCATCTACGTTCTGGTTAACGCTGCTATCCTATACGTTGTACCCATCGGAAAACTCGCAGGATCCGAATTCGCCGGCGCCGATGCTATGGCAGCCATCTTCGGCGAGCGCAGCGGCCAGATCGTGACCGCGTTGGCTCTCCTTTCAATCGCAGGCATCGTAAATGCGACGTTGATGTTCACGCCGCGAACACTCTTTGCGTTGGGTCGGGACGGGCTTTTCTTTAAGATGGCGACGAATGTTAACAGTGGAGGGACGCCCACCATAGCGATGGTGTGGACCGTGATCCCTGCATTAGCCTTCGTCGTATTCGGCACGTTTCAAACCCTCGTAGCAAATGCTGAGTTGCTCGCTGTCACCAACACGATCCTTTTGATCACATCGTTGTTCCTGCTCCGACAAAAGGAACCCGATCTCGAAAGGCCTTTCAAGGCTATCGCCTACCCCCTTGCGCCCGCGACAATGCTAATTGCAGCGGTACTTCTCTTTTTCGGGTATATTGTTAGCAATCTCAGTAACAGTCTGGTGGCAATGATCGCTATTGCCGCAAGTTATCCGATTTTCTTATTGATCCGGCGAGTTTCTCGCTAGGAAGAAACAAAAGGAGACCTTTAACAATGAGGTCTGTTAATAGATAACCAGGACGAGGTCACGATATACCAGAGCTATTGGGACAAGATCAGTCGGAGCGCGGGTAAGAAGCGCCAAAACAATGAAAGGTAAGTACTCCATCCTATTAAGAAAGGCTCGCACGCTTGCGGGCCTTAGTTTGTTTATATTTGCCGCTGCAATAAGCGGCCTCGCTCAACTCAGAGGGATAACGCCTGAGGATTATTTCTCATTCGAGTTCGTTAGTGATCCAAACATCTCACCGGATGGGAAGATGGTCGCTTTTGTGGTTGCCAAGGTCGACAAAGCGCAGAACCGTCGGATGTCTGCCATTTGGATGGTGCCGGCGGACGGTTCATCTAGGCCTTGGCAGTTCACGACTTCTCCGCAGAATTCGACATCACCGCGCTGGAGCCCTGATGGAAGATCGCTCGCGTTTCTCTCCTCAAGACCCGATACTGCTTCCCCTACCTCTGGAACGCCGCCGCCAACTGCACAGGTGTACGTGCTTCCGATGAATGGGGGCGAGGCGCGAAAGGTGACAAATCTGAAGAATGGCGTAAGTCTTTTCCGCTGGTCACCTGACGGTTCGAAGATGGTCGTCGTCAGCCGTCTCGGGCCTAGCGACGCGAAGACTAGTGATCCAAAGGACCGTAGTGACGTTCGTCATTACAAGAACATGGATTACAAGTTCAATGACAGCGGATGGTTCGACGATCGTCGAACTCACCTTTGGATCGTTGATGCGCCGTCCGGTAACGCAAAACAGATAACCGAAGGGGACGATTGGAATGACAGCGACCCGCAGTGGTCGCCTGACGGCACCCGCATCGCGTTTGTTTCTAACCGGACCGGAAAGGAGTTCGACGAAGATCGGAACACAGACGTCTGGACGATCAGCGCGAACGGCGGCCCGTTAACAAAGATATCTGACCACGATGAGGCTGATGGTCAACCGCGCTGGTCGCCTGACGGCAAGTGGATCGCTTTTACAGGCGAGATCCACGAGCGCGATCATCCGAAGATCTTTCTAGCGCCGTCGGCAGGTGGGGCGCCGTCCACTCTCGCAGCAAACAACCTAGATCTCATTCCCGGCGCGTTAGAGTGGAGCGCTGACGGCAAGTCCCTTTATTTCGAGACAGGTGTTAAAGGCGAACTGCATTTGTTCCGCGTTGACCTCGCGTCGAAAAGCGTAAACCAAGTAACTTCGGGACCTCGAGCGGTCCGAAATGTGGATTTCAATTTCGGTACCGGCCGGATGGTTTACATGGTCAATGACTTCAAGCATCTCGATGACGTTTATACTGCCGATCTCAACGGAAAAAGCGAAAGGAAACTCACTAATTTCAATGAGGCGCTTTGGAAGCAGATCCAGTTCGCTGACGTCGGGAGGTTTACCTACAAAAGTGCTGATAATTGGGACGTAGACGGCTTTGTTGTTAAGCCGATAGACTGGCAGCCCGGGAAGAAGTATCCGGTTCTTTTAAACATCCACGGCGGCCCCGCGGGCCAATACGGCGTCGACTGGTATCACGAATTCCAGGTCTATGCAGCTAAAGGCTACGCTGTGGTTTTCACAAACCCCCGCGGCTCAACAGGTTACGGGCAGAAATTTGAGCGCGGGATCGTCGGTGAATGGGGCGGCAAGGACTTCCAAGACATCATGAACGGTCTCGACGCTGCGCTCAAGGCGAATCCATGGATGGACGGGGACCGAATGGGCGTAACTGGCGGCAGCTATGGCGGATATATGACCAACTGGATTCTCGGCCACACAAATCGCTTTAAAGCCGCGGTCACCCTGCGAAGTCTTTCGAACTTTATTTCCGACGATGGAACTCGCGACGGAGCGTACGGCCACTCGCCCGATTTCGGAGGTGACATATTTCAAAAGTACGATCTTTTCTGGGAGCGCTCGCCGCTCAAATACGCGCAAAACGTAAAGACTCCGACGCTGATACTCCACTCGGACAATGATTATCGAGTGCCGATCGAGCAGGGCGAGCAATGGTTTCGAGCACTCAAGCATTTTGGCGTTACTACTGAGATCGTTTTCTTTCCGCGCGAAAATCACAACCTGACCCGCACCGGCGAGCCGAAACATCTTGTCGAGAGCTTGAATTGGCAACTGTATTGGTTCGACAGATTTGTTAATGGCAACGCCAATGCTGTTCCACCAGATGCAAAGTGAGTAGATGAAAACCTGCCCTGAAATCGGACGGTCTAGGCTCCGGTTGATACCCGCGGCGCTGGCTATCGCCATCATGTCGATCACCGTCATTGGTCAGCAGGCGGCCCAAAACCCGTCGCCGATCTCCGACACTACGCGACCGCATCCGCGGATCGCAAAGGTCGAGGTGCCGGGCCGTCGAGTAGAGTTGCCCGCGCTTAAGGGGGCGATGCTTTTTGTCGGTCCGAAGGTACGAGTTCTGAGTCCCGTCCCCCTTATCATTCATTTCCACGGGGTCCCGTGGCTGATCGAGTATCACATCGCAAAACACTTTCCGCGGGCGGCGCTGATCACGGTCAATCTTGGGTCCGGATCTAAGGTATACGGCGATCCGTTTGTACGCGAGAACGCGTTTCAGGAGCTTATTGACCAGGCGAGGGCCTCTATCGGTGCGCAACGAGGCTGGTCGTCGATAACGCTCGTTGGGTTCTCCGCGGGTTACGGGGCGGTGCGGGCGATCCTCAGACACGATAAGAACTTTGCGATGGTCAACAATGTTCTACTGCTTGACGGCATCCACGCCAGTTATGTACCCGAGGGTAAGCGGCTGGCGGATGGCGGAGTCATTAAGGCGGACGATCTCGACTCATACATAAAGCTCGCTCGTGCGGCCATTGCTGGGGAGAAACGATTTCTGATCTCGCATTCTGAGATCTTCCCGGGCACGTATGCGAGTACGACGGAGTGCGTCGACTACCTGCTAGCCACGCTGGGGCTGAAGCGAAATCCGAAAATGAGGACCGGTCCGGCTGGCATGCAGCAGCTAAGCGAGGTTAACGCGAAAGACTTTCACATTCGCGGCTACGCGGGGAACACGGGCGAGGATCACGGTGATCAGCTACAAGGAATGCCGGAATGGCTCAAACTGTTGAAGATCAAATAGACGACGAATGAAACGCTGCCCCGAATGCAGGCGAGACTACTACGATGACAGTTTGCTTTACTGTCTCGACGACGGCAGCACCTTGCTCGAAGGCCCCGGGAGCGGCAGTGAGTCACAGACAGCGATCCTGCACGAGACCGCTCCGCCGGGGGAGGCCGTAACAAAACCGCAGATCCATACTACAGAGCAAACAGCGGTCTTGCCTACCGGCGTTACCGAGTTGCAAAAGGGGAAGGGCTTTAACAAGCGCTTGCTCTTTGTTCCCTTGGGAATTGCGATAATTATCCTTGGCGGCTTCCTTGGCTATCGATATGTCACCCAGGCGAAACAGATCAACTCGATCGCCGTCATGCCATTTGTAAATGAGAGCGGCAATGCGGATCTGGAATACCTCTCAGACGGCGTGACCGAGAGCCTTATCAACAATCTATCGCAGCTCACAAACCTGTCGGTGAAGGGCCGAAGCTCGGTCTTCCAATATAAAAGTAAGGAGATCAGCCCGCAGCAAGTCGCCAGCGAACTCAAGGTACAGGCCGTGCTCAACGGCCGCGTCACCCAGCGGGGCGACAGCCTATCGATCAGCCTCGACCTCGTCGATGGAACGACGGGCGATCAGATATGGGGCGAACAGTACATACGGCCGGCAGGCGATCTCGCAGCATTGCAGAGCGATATTGCCCGTGATGTCTCGCAAAAGCTCCGTACACGTCTGTCCGGGGCGGACGAGAGTCGCGTGGTAAAGAACCAAACACAAAATACCGAGGCTTACCAGCTCTACCTGAAGGGCCGCTACAACTGGAACAAGCGCACCGATGCAGCGATGAAGAAGGCGATCGAATATTTTCTCCAGGCGACGGAGAAAGACCCGAACTATGCGATGGCATTCGTAGGGCTCGCGGAAAGCTATCTACTTTCCCCGTTGTCGACCGATGAGTTGAAGGCCACGGTGGCCGCACGCAGGGCCATCGAGATAGACCCTTTGTTGGGTGAACCGCATGCGACTCTCGCTGTCGTCTTGAAAGACAGTCACGACTTCAAAGGTGCCGAAAACGAGTTCAGACGCGCAATTGAGCTGGCTCCGAATTATCCCACTTCATATCATTGGTTGGGAGAGATGCTCACGCAGGACGCCCGCTTTGAGGAGGGATTTGCAGAATATCAGAAAGCGCTTGAGCTGGACCCACTTTCATTAGCCATTGCCACTGATTACGGCCAGGCGTTATATAACGATAAGCAATACGACCACGCCGTGGAATATCTCAAGGGCCTACTTGAGATCGATCCTAGTTATGTCCGGACGCATTCCTATCTAGCCCAGGTGTATAGAGCAATGGGCCGCTACGAAGACGCCATCGACGAAGATCACAGAGCCGCTATACTGCTCGGAACCGATCCTGAGGAAGCGGGCGAGGTCAAGCGGCAGCTCACTCAGGCGCTGAGAGCGGGGGGGGCTAAAGGCTATTGGACAAAAAAACTGGAACTTGCACAACAAGACCTACAAAAAGGCCGGGTTGTTGCCGCTACGGATATGGCCGCCATTTACGCCCAGACCGGAAATCGGGACGAGGCCTTCCAGTGGCTTGAAAAGGCTCTTCAGGCGCACGAAGGTGATGTCCCGACTTTGAAAGTCGGTCCCGAGTGGCAGAATCTCCGCGGCGATCCGCGGTTATCGGACCTGATCCGGCGAGCGGGTTTGTCCGCCCCAAACGGTTCATGAAACGCTGTCCCGAATGCCGACGAGACTACTACGACGACAGTCTGCTTTACTGTCTAGACGACGGGAGTACATTGCTTGAAGGGCCGGGAAGCGGCGGTGAGTCACAGACAGCGATCCTACACGAGACCGCTCCGCCGGGCGAGGCCGTAACAAAAGCGCAGATCCACACCACAGAGCAAACTGCGGTCTTGCCTTCAGGCTTTTCGGATATGCCGAAAGCGAGAGGTTTGAATAAGTGGCTGCTTCTGATGCCGCTCGCGCTCGCGGTGATCGCATTGTGCGTGTTCTTCGGCTACAGATACGTTACTCAGGCGAAACAGATCAACTCGATCGCCGTTCTGCCGTTCATCAATGAGAGTGGGAATGCCGATGTCGAGTACCTTTCGGACGGAATGACGGAGTCTTTGATCCGGGGACTGTCACAGCTGCCTGGGCTTAGCGTAAAGGCTCGTTCGTCCGTATTCCGCTATAAAGGTAAGGATATCGACGCACAAAGCATCGGGAAGGAGCTTGGGGTCCAGGCCCTTCTGATCGGCCGCCTCGTGGGCGGTAGAGGAGACCAGCTCCATCTCAACCTGGAGCTTGTGGACGCTCAAACCGAGAATGTGATCTGGACCGATGATTACGATCGTAAACCGGCCGAGTTGGTTTCCTTGTTAACTGTGATCACCCATGACGTCTCGACCAGAATAAGACCGTCGTCAAACCAGGACGGCTTCGCAAAGCCATACACGGATAACTCGGAGGCATACCAACTGTACCTGCAGGGACGATTCTTCTGGAATAAGCGAACGCTCGACGGCTTTCAACAGGCGATCGGCTTTTTTCAGAAAGCGCTCGCCCTGGACCCCAACTACGCTCTTGCACATACTGGGCTCGCGGATTCCTATGCGTTGATCGCGATCTATGAAGGCGCCTATCCCAAAGACGTAATGCCTAGGGCGAAACAGGAAGCATTGACCGCCCTTTCGCTGGATCCCAATCTCGCCGAAGCGCACGCTTCTCTCGGACAGGTCCTTCAGAACTACGACTTTGACTTTGCCGGGGCAGAGAAGGAATACAAAAAAGCCATCGAGCTTAACCCCAACTACGCTTCCGCACACCAATGGTATGGGGAACTCCTCGCTAATCTGGGCCGCTTTAACGAGGCGCTTTCGTCGATCGACCGCGCGCTTGCGCTCGACCCATTCTCGCTTGTTATTCACCGGATGAAGGGAAGCATCCTCAGCTATGCCCGCCGGCCTGACGAAGCTCTCCAGGAAATGACCAAACTTGTCGCCATGGACCCGAATTTTCCCGGCGTTCATTATGACCTGTACGTGCTTTACGAACTCAAAGGCGATCACGAAAAGAGTGTCCAGGAATATGCGAAGCAGCGCGAACTCATCGGGGATGCCGTTGGAGCCGAACGAGCCAGGAAAAGCTTCGCAAGCGGTGGTTGGCGGGGATTCTTGCTCGATCGGGTCACGAATAATGAGGACTATGCAAGGTTTCACCACTTTCATCTGGCCGCGTTCCATCTAGCTCTCGGTGATAAAGATCGAGCTATGG
>JAFAOW010000066.1 GCA_019247455.1 Acidobacteriota bacterium
TTTATCCTTTGCCATCTAAGATGATTGCGAATATAGCATTCTCAGGCCATTGACCGTTAGATCATTGTCGACTACGTCGATGCAGTCACATTCGTCCGCGATCATCGAGGCAAAGCCGCCGGTGGCAATGACGCGGGGGTCTTCACCCATCTTATCTTTGAGTCGCTTCGTGACGTGCTTAATAAGGCCGACTTGGCTATTGAATATCCCCGACCTGATCGCGTCGATCGTGTCATAGCCGACGACATTATCAGGCTTTGCGATCGCGATCTCGGGTAGTTTCGAAGCGGCGAGCTCCAACGCCTTCGCCGCAGTCCGCATCCCCGGCGCGATCAGCCCGCCAAGATGACGGCGATCCCTATCAATTGCATCTATCGTCGTGGCTGTCCCAAAGCTGATCAGGATAGCAGGCACGCCGTAGATCGAGGCCGTTGCCGACGAATTGACAAGGCGGTCAGTGCCTGCGTGATCGATGGGGCCAAGAAATGTGAGCCCAAAATCATCGCTGGTTTTGACTAATGTCAGATCGACCCCAAACGTATCCCGGACCGCTCCGGTCAATGCATCGTCCATCTCAGGCACCACCGAACACGCGATCGCGGCAGTTACCGCGTCGGTGACGTTTGAGCCCAGGAAACTTTGAAGTTCCGTGCGGGTTGCCTCCCGGTCGGTTGCGATCGAGAGTTTTCTTGACAGATTTTCGCCGTCGAAAAGGGCGAATTTGAGGGATGAGTTGCCGACGTCGATGGCGAGCAGCATCGCTCTAGCCTTGCAGCGGGAGTCCGTCGTAAATTACGTTCCAGCCGTTCTTCCTGCTGGTCCGCAGGCTTTTGGTGAACCACTCGACTGCGGCCCCCGCATCATCGTAGATCTGAACAGCAGGTCGGTCTTCACGCGGATCAACGCGGCAGATGGCTGCACCTTCGGTGGCGGTCTTTATGCAGAGCAGAGCGACCATGTTATTTTTTTGAAGGACGGCCGTTCGTACCTTTACATCGTCAAGATCGTCATCGAATTCGTCGAAATCCGCAAGGTCTTCGTCAAATTCTTCGTCGATGTCCCAGTCGGGCTGTTGATCAAACTCGCTGCTCATAACCTGCTTCTAATCGTATCTCTACGTTACACGGCTCGGGTTCAAAGTTCAATTCGTATTTGATCTCGGCGTGATTATGAACAAGCAGCTCCTCGGCCAGGCGATCCCCGGTCCGGCGATCAATGATCTCGCGCCATATTTCGTTTTCACGGTAAATGCGGCCATTTTTGCGCAGAAAGCGATGATTCCGCTCGAAAACATGATACGCGTGCGGCGTAGGACGGTCAGAGAGGATCGACCCCTTCAGATGCTCGGCGGTAAGCCACAAATTGAGCTGAAAGGTAATTTCGGTCGGATTATGAAAACGGAGGTCGATATAGTTAAAAAATACCCCGCAGCCCGAGCCGAACGGTAGTGTGCGGTTCTCGTCAGGGAAGGGATCGAAACTATGGTGGTGGCGTTCAACAATCTTGAGCGGGGTGTGAAGGGCCATCCAATAGAGAAGGTTCGAAAGCTGGCAAAGTCCGCCTCCGACGCCCCGCACCACCTCGCCTTGCGACAACTGCATTCCCTCGACGTAACCTTTTTCAGCCGTCGCCTCGCCCACTTGCCGCCAGAACGAGAACGTCTGGCCCGGCTTGATCAGCAACCCGTCGATGGTCGGCGCCGCGATCTTTAGATTTGTGACCTTGTTTCGCTGCAATTCCGGATCGGAATCGCCCAGCTTGCGATGCAGCAGCGATTGATGCTTTTTGCACGTGTATTCGAGCTTATCCGTTGAGATATCGGAAGCGAATGACCGCGCCGCCGCAGCGTCTCGCAGGGCGCGGAACAGCCTCTTCTGCCTGATCCGGGCAGAATAGACAAGTGGGTGCGCTTCAGACAATCGGAGCGGCATCAATTTAGGAACGTTGGAACGTCTTGCAATTGTATGTGTCCGGCAATAAAATCGCAATTCCAATATTTCTTATGAGCGAGCAAATCGCGATTTGTCCCGGGTGCGGTGCCGACATAAGCACCTTGGAAAAATACTGCCCCAAATGCGGGGCTCCCACCGAAAACGTCTCGAATCTTGATCCGGCGAGCCTGCCTGAGGCGGAGGGACGTGCGTTTCAACGTGCGGTATCCGCTCCCCGCAAGCCGATCGTGGTCATCTGTGTCTGGCTATTGTTCTTTCCGATCCTTGTGATCGGCGTAATGATGATCGTTCAGGTAGTGCGGGACGGCGTAGGTACGGGGGCACAGAACCTCATCTTCTTTTGGATGGGCGTTGGCGGCATCGTGCTCGCCGGAAACATCCTGTATCGAGTAACCAGTAATTACTTTCGCCCACCCGAGACCGAGGGTGTGTCCGCGAGGCGCGGACGGCGACGTCATGAGCCAGCCGATTGATCTCTCGACCGGATCCGCTCGACATCCCCGGCTTGCACGACTGTCACCCCGTTGCCAGTTCTGATCCGCAACGAACCATCTTGTTCCAATCCGTCGGTGATCCCTTCGATAACCTTGTCACCGAGAGCGGCCCTAACGTGTTTTCCAGAAGCATAGGAAGAACGCTTCTGCCATTCTTCGACGACAACGCCGCTTCCATTTTCGCTCTGCAGCACTTCATACCAGTAGGGCAAAAATTTGATGACGAGGGACTCCACAGCTGCCGCCGATCGGCTGAGGCCTTTCGTATTCTCGGCGGCGAGCGAGGTCGCAATCCCGCTGATCTCCTCGGGGAAATTGGAAGAAGTGAGGTTGACGCCTATGCCGATAATGACAGCGAGCCCTGTAGTTGTTTCAACGGATTCGGCGAGGATCCCTGCGATCTTCTTGCTGCCGACGAGTATGTCGTTGGCCCATTTGATATCGGGCGATAGCCCCATTTCGGCTATCGCATCATGAACGGCGATACCTGCCATCAACGTGATCAAGGGCAGCCGGTCCGGTGCGAGCTCCGGCCTGAGGACAATGCTGAAGTACAATCCCGCATCCGGCGGTGAGCACCACGTACGGCCGCGGCGTCCGCGTCCGGCCGTCTGCTGTCGAGCGACAACGCAGAGTCCCTCGTCGGCACCTCGACGCGCCTGATCCATAGCCTCTGTGTTGGTGGAGTCGAGCGAGTCAAAGCGAAGGATATGGATGTTCATGAGGAGACTGACTTGTTTGGCAGCGGTTTGCCTCAGCCCATAATTACGCGTGGGCCTCTCGTAGATTCGACACTAACGTCGACCAGAGTTTACGGACCAAAGCGAGTCACAGTAGTATCGCCGACCATCGAAGAAATTCTGATCGATCGAAAAGCCGCTCTCTTCGGCAAGCCAAGCGATAAAACTGAGGCTGTATTTTTGCGAGATCTCCATAAAGATCGGTTCCCATTGCGCGAAATGGAACTCGCGGCTCAATGCGTCAATGCGCACGGTTTGCTCCTCGCGGCTGATGAGGAACGATCGCGCCGAACCCTCGATGGGACGGTAGTTAGCGTAATGAATGAATTTTTCGGGGTCGAAATGACCACCAAGCTCGCGGTTTATCCGCGTGAGCAGGTTGAGGTTGAATTTGGCGGTTACGCCCTGCAAATCATCGTACGCGGCCACTATCACATGCGGGTCCTTTTGCAGGTCAAAGCCGACGAACAGCAGATCATTGTCATTCATCACCGCACGCAGCTGACGGAAGAAATCCACCGATTGCTCGCGGTTAAAATTTCCGATATTCGATCCGAGGAAGAGCAGTACCTTCCGGCGCCCGCCCACGTATCGCAGCGAATCAAGGATCTTGAAATAATCGCCATTCAGCGCGTTCATTTTGAGCGAAGGAAATTCGGCTTTGAACTTTGCGGTCAACTCGTCAAGAGCTTCCTGTGAAATGTCGATCGGAGAGTAGGAAATGTCGGCATGTCGTTTAAGAAAATGGTCGATCAGGACGGCTGTTTTCGTCCCGTCACCGGCTCCTAGCTCTATGAGGTCAAAGCCGCCACCATCATTCGCAAATGAACGATAGATGTCGTCCGCCTGCTCAGCAAATATCTCGTTTTCACAGCCCGTTAGGTAGTACTCAGGCAGCTTCATTATCCGCTGGAAGAGACGAGAGCCCTCATCGTCGTAGAAATACTTGGATGATAGCGACTTGGGCGTGGCGGACAGGCCCGCGAGCACATCTTCCGCGAATTGGGAGAGTTCCGTTGTTGTACCTGTATCCAACTTACTAGTTCAGTGGCCTCGCTCTCTTACCGGCGCACCCGTTGATCATTTTGCAAGCCGCACTCCGGTGAACTGCCATCTCAGGTGCGGCTGGAAAAAGTTCCTGTATGTCGAACGACTGTGCCCCGCCGGGGTTGCGACAGAAGCTCCACGCAGTACCATTTGGTTGACCATGAACTTCCCATTGTATTCACCGACGGCCCCTGGGGCGCGGGTAAAGCCCGGGTATGGCAAGTACGCGGAGCTGGTCCATTCCCAACGTTTGCCCCAGTCGAACTTGCGGCTAGCGACCTCCCATTCAAATTCCGTCGGAAGGCGCATGCCTTTCCACTCTGCGAATGCCGAGGCCTCGTACCATGAAACGTGGCAGACAGGCGCAGCAAGCGGCAGTGGGCGTAGACCCCCGAGAGCGAAGTGCATATGCTCGTTGTCGCGCGTGTGCCAGTAGAGTGGTGCGACAATATCGTTCTGATTCACCCAGTCCCAGCCCTCGGCGTGCCAGAGTCGATGATCTTGATAGCCGCCGGCCTCAATAAACTCAAGGAAGTCCTGGTTGGTGACCAGGCAGTCTGAGATCCCAAAATCGTCGAAATAGACCTTGTGACGAGCTAGTTCATTGTCGAAGCAAAAGCCGTCTCCCGTGTGGCCGATCTCGTGAACGCCGCCGGCGATCGGGATAAGGGCAGGGTAACCGCCACACGGATTTTCCTCTGGAGCATAGCCCTCGAGGTACGCGGGAAAGAGCGGATTGAGACTGAAGGCGTACTTAAGATCGGTGAGGAAGAGCTCCTGGTGCTGCTGCTCGTGATTCAGTCCGAGCGTAACTAATTCGCTAAGTTCTGTTGATCCAGTCGCTACCGCTCCGGGTTCTGACAAGAGGCGAACCATTTGTTCGTCCACGTATTTCCGATATGCAAAGACCTCCTTTACTGTTGGACGGCTGAGGTCACCGCGATGGTCACGGAGTGTGCGCGTCCCGATCGAGTTGTAATAGCTGTTAAAGAGGAAGCCGAAGTCCTCGTCGAAGACCTCATAGTCAGGAACGAATTTCTTGAGGATCATCTCCTCAAAGAACCATGTAGTGTGAGCTATGTTCCACCGCGGGGGCGAGACGTCCACGATCGGCTGGGGGATGTAATCCTCGATCTCAAGCGGCTCACAAAGATGTTCGGTATACGCGCGAATTCGCCGATAAAAGTCGGCCAGACCCTCAATGGGATCGACTAGACGCTCGGCTGGCTGCATAAATAAATTAAATCAAATTGACGCAGCTTTTTCCATATTCAGATCCGGGACCGGTCAGGCGACCCTCGACGCATGCAGATTGTGGCGCCGGAGGCTCTCCCATTCACTGACCTGGCGGGCCCGCCGGTTCTCCGGGGCGTTCGCGAGGGCGGCGATCACTTCATCTGAGGGTGCGAGAGAGACGGACCGGCGTCGATCGAATGAATGATTACGTTGAAACTCTTCGGGAGCTGAAGACGGCTTGCTATTGATTCGGTCGACCATCGTTACCTCCTTTAAGCAGGCAATCGACGGCGAACGCTGGTGGATCAGGTGTCGACTGACTGCAATACGCTGCTATTGATCATTAAGTTCAGTACGAACACTCCTCGATATAAGGATTCTGCAAGAATAGCACCATTTCGGCTGCAAGGAAACAAAAAAATCGACATTCCGGCGCTGTTGTTCTACACTAACGTTCATGGTATTCGTGAAAACCAACCTCGCCCTTACGTAGCCGCTTCGCTGACCGGCGAATGCGGCGCCAATTCAATTAACAAATCAAGAATCAACGAACAATGCATTGCGGAGCCCGCGAGGTTATTCGCTAAACTAAGTCTTTTATTCGTAAAGAGTTGCGGATGGGAGCGAAGAATGAAATGGACGAGAAATATTTCGCGAAAAAGGTTGAGCAGAAGTGGCAGAAGAAATGGGCGGACACGGGAGCATTTGAGGCCGAGGCGGGCGATCCGCGGCCGAAATTCTATCAGCTCGAGATGCTCCCGTACCCGTCGGGCAACCTGCACATGGGCCATGTGAGGAATTACTCCGCGGGGGACGCTCTAGCTTGGTACAAGCGGCTTCGCGGATTCAACGTGCTGCATCCCATCGGTTGGGATTCGTTCGGCCAGCCGGCGGAGGACGCCGCGATCAAGCGAGGCGTGAATCCTCGACAGTGGACCGAGGACAACATCGAGGTCATGCGCGGGCAGCTCCAGCGACTAGGGCTGAGCTATGACTGGCGGCGGCAGATGTATGCTCACCGTCCCGAGTATTACAAATTCGACCAGTGGTTCTTCCTGAAAATGCTTGAGAAGGGGCTCGCTTACAAGCGAATGACCCAGGTTAACTGGTGCTCGACCGATCAGGCGACACTCTCCAACGAGCAGGCCTCGGGCGGCCTGTGCTGGCGTTGCGGTAACCCCGTAACGAAAAAGGACCTGGAACAGTGGTTCCTTAAGACAACGGCGTACACGGATCAGCTTCTGGACGATATGAAAGAGATCGCCGCCGGCTGGCCGCAGAATGTGCTCAAGCGACAGCAGGATTGGATCGGCCGTTCGGAAGGCGCGTTCGTCGATTTTGAGGTAAAGGCATCTGGAGAGTCGATGTTCTATTGCCCGCTGGTCGCTGGGATCACGAGCACAACGGATCTTGGCAAGCATCGTGTTCGTGTTTTCACGACGCGGATAGACACAATTTACGGCGCCAACGCGCTTGTGCTCGCAGCGGAGCACCCGGTGATCCAGGCAAATATCGAAAATTTCTCTGAGGAGGTCGCGCAAAAGATCGGGATCATCCGTGCCGATAACGCGAAACCGAAGGATCACGAGATCGAGATCGAGAAGGACGGGATCGACACGGGGCTCCGCGCGGTGAATCCGTTTAGCGACGAGGAGATCCCTGTTTGGGTCGGCAATTACGTAATGATGGATTATGGGACCGGGGCGCTGATGAGCGTACCGGCACACGACGAGCGGGACCTGGAATTTGCGCTGAAATTCGGACTTCCGGTGAAGACGGTTATTGTGCCGTTGGGCGAAACGAATAATGATCCCCAGGATCCTTCAGCTGACGCGGCGGGTTCTGCCTTTGTTGACTGCGGCATGATAGTTAACTCAGGCGAATGGACCGGAAAGACCAGCGAGCAGGGAAAGAAGGAAATGGCCGAGTACGCCGCAAAGATGTTTTTTGGCGAGCCCGCTACGACCTACCGTTTGCGCGACTGGGGCATTTCGAGGCAGCGATTTTGGGGTTCCCCCATCCCGATAATCTATTGCTCGAAATGCGGTACGGTCCCGGAGAAATACGAGAACTTGCCCGTTGAACTGCCCGAGACGGCAGATTTCACCGGTACGGGTGAATCTCCGCTCGCGAAGGTGCCTGAATTTTACGAGACAACGTGCCCGCGATGCGACGCACCCGCGCGGCGCGAGACGGACACGATGGATACGTTCGTAGATTCGTCGTGGTACTACTACCGATACACGGATCCGCACAATGAGGTATTGCCATTCGGCCCAGACGAGGCGGCGTATTGGACCCCGGTCGA
>JAFAOW010000278.1 GCA_019247455.1 Acidobacteriota bacterium
TACGATATCGTCGACAGGCTCGACCCCGCGACCGGGATGTCCGCGATGATGCGAACGACCGCGTTCCCCGCCTCGATCATCTCCCAGATGATGGCAAAGGGCGACGTCATTCAGCGAGGCGCGACCCCTCAGGAAAAAGCGATCGACCCGGATAGGTTCGTCGCCGAGCTCGCTCGGAGGGACATTAAGATCAAGGAATCGCGAGCGTGAGAAAAGGAATTCTGGATTTTTGCTCTGGCTTAGCCACGGTCTTTAGGCCGTGGTAGGAGATAGACTATATTTTGCACGCCGTTCACGGCGTTAACTCCCATGTCGATCCGAGTCTATTCCGAGATCAATCTCCACATCACGTGGCATACGAAAAACAGCCTGCCGCTGATCGGAGACAGGAGGCAGCGTGATCTTTACGCATTACTCAAGGACCGTATCGTGAACACCGCGGGCGCCTATTTCCACGCTATTGGGGGTATCGCGACGCATGTCCACATCGGGTGTTCGGTCAAGCCCTCGATCCATCTTGACGAATGGATAGGCCAACTGAAAGGGTCGAGTTCATTTGAAATGGGGAAGGGCCTGCAATGGCAGTCGGGTTATGGGATTGTGAGTTTTGGGACGCGTGATCTCAAATGGTTGGTGGATTACATTCACAACCAAAAAGAACATCATGCGAATGGTACTGCCCACGAACGTTTAGAAACGACAGATCCTAACGAAAAATTGGGCCTTTTGAAGCCCGTGAACGGGCTGAAGATCGATTGATCAACCGCTACCACGGCGTAAACGCCGTGGCTAAGCTAAAACCTAAAACCCAACCGTAAATCCGTTACGATCAATTACTCCGCGGCGTGGACACGAGCGCGATATTAAAATCCACATTGCTCCACGTGGGCGGCTTGAAGTTTATCGTGAAGGTATAATTGCTGCCGTTTGTGAGCGTAAAGCAGCCCGTGCCGTAGCCGCGGCGTTCGACGTGGTCGGTGTACATCGTGTATGACCACGCCTGGTAGCAGTACTTGCCGGTGGAGTAAAAATTCCACACGCGGCCCTGCGACGCACTGTTCTCATTGACGTTAAAGTACTGCCGCGATCCCTGTCCCTTTTCATTAGTAAAATCGACGATGATGTTCTCCCACTGCTGCCCGGCCTTGCGATTGAGGTAATCGTTTATGAGAACGCGCCCTTGTGTTGTGACGGTTCGGGCGCCGTAAAGGGTCTGCACGCCTTTGACGTCCTTCGGGCTCAAGCGGCCGTCGTTATTCCAACGCGGATTGCAGTAGTTCATCACCGAGTCGGGATCGTAATCGGTGAGCAGCCAGCCGGCCCCGCCGCCGACCTCGACCTTACATGTCGAATCGGCCCGATTCTGCTCGTGCACAAATCCAAGCGCGTGCCCGAATTCATGCAGCGCGATCGACTCGATGCACGACTCGCGCTTATTCGCCGCCTGACAGCTCGGCGAGAAATTCTTGAATGTAAAGTTCAGCTCCATCCCGTTCTTACGGCCGTCAAGCCGCGTGCCGACCTGCGAGTTAGAGCGGGTGTCGGTGATCAAAATGTGAATTCCCTTCGCACCCGCAGTGCAGGTATTCCAGTTGTAGAAGTTCACGTTCGCCACCGCAGCCCAAGTCGAGAGTATCTTGTTCTTGACCCAGCCCTCTTCCGTCGCCCAGCCCTGCGGGTTTTCCCAGCAGACGGGGATATACGTGATGCCGTTCTTATTAGCGGGCCACTGCCAGCCCGCCTCGGCCGCCGCGTACTGAGGCATTTCCGTCTGCGCCTTCCCCTGCGCACGTGCCGCCACGCCAGCTACCGACACAAATACCGCCACCAAACCAACTCTAACCAAAATTGAAGGGTTCATGATCTCTCTCTTGGGGAAAGCTTGCGGGAATAATACCAAACTCTGAACGCCCAAAGTGCGATTTTTTTGCGAATTTTGTAGCAACAAAATGGGACAAAAAGGAGATTCCAGAGCGGAACGTTATTGAAGGCCCCCCGCTTTCCAACAAGCCCATGCCGCGACCCATAGCGAGGGAATT
>JAFAOW010000036.1 GCA_019247455.1 Acidobacteriota bacterium
TGCCGGTATAAAGCGTGGTGTGGTCTATTAGGCAGACTTTCTCGTAGCCAACAGAGGCGCAGTATTTCAGTACTTCTCTGGCTGTCGAACCGTTGGAAGTAGGGTCTAGTAAGGTAAGGCCATTACCGAGTTTGATGTCCTCGATCATGTTGTAGATCAGGAATTTGGATTTGCCCTGTTTTGGCGCTCCAATGATGTGGAAGTTGCCGTCGCGCTCTTCCTCGGCGATATAGATTTCTTCTTCGCTACTATAGCCGACAAGTCTTGCAGGGTAGTTGCTAAGAAGCTCTAATGACTGTTTATTGACAACATCCTCTAGACTAGGGAGCCTCGTCGCCTCGTCCAGGGTCTTGCCAACCAACATCTTGAAGTAGTCTCTGTCTTCGGGCATCTAAATCACTTTGATGTAATTCAATGTCCTTGCGTACCTGTTCCAACTTTTTTTCTACAACTTCCTCTGGTCGGTCGCTATTAAGCAAAAGATGCTCCTGTTCGTAGAGATCATCGAGAACACCTCGAAGCATATTAACCTTCTGGTAGTCGGCTAGTTTGTATAGGATCCCGCCTTTGAGTTTCGACTGAGCGGAGGCTTCCAGCCTTTCAATTTCAGCAGCATTCAAGGCTCTCTGCTTCATTACTTCGGTATAAGAGGCAACGTCGAGCCCAGCAGCTTTAGCTTTAGCAAGCATGTCCTGCTGAAGCATTAAGGTGTCCTCCTCTAGGCGCCGTCTTAGGATCTTTAGCTGCTCGTCACGGCGTAACCATTCGTCCTTGTTTTCATTCTCGTGGACTATGCCTTTAACTTCGGTGTCGTGCTTAATAATGGAGCTGACGGCCGTAGCTTCGGATAACATCTGACTTATCATTTCCGTCCGGACCTCACTGCGTTTCATCTCACGCTTGGCGGCCATCGGGGTAATGTTGGGGTCATATCTATCCTGAAGGTCTTTGATCTGCTCTGCGCGAGTGTTCGAGGAGCGCTCGTAATAAAAAAGCAGAAAAATGATCCCACCTGCCACGAATAACAAACCAACAATGATTAGTACCCAGGCCATTACTTCTTAATCGTTATCGTGTATGAGCCGCTGTTGTCGCTGTAGTCACTGTCGTTGATAGCGAGATACACAGTCTCAGTGGTATCGAAGCGATAGAACGAACCAACTTTTATAGGCTTGCCATTTCCTACTCTACCGATAAGAACTCCAAATGGTACTCCAGCAAGTGGGGCAGTCTTATCACCCATACGCGGTGAGTTATCGGGCGTTGCTTTCTCGCCGCCGTAGTCGATAATGCCACTCGCACTTACGGTAAACGGTCCATTACCGATGGATCTCCAACCACCGTTTCTCGCGTCAAACGTTATTGTTTGGATGTCATTAGGGGTCGAGGCAGCGTTGACGGTATTGGCGTTATTTGCAGTAGTTCCAGGGACATTAGAAGTTGTTCTGACGACAAGGTAGACACCGAACGCGAGAAGTAATACGCCAACTCCAATAAGGATCCCGACTAAGACGCGGATGTTCATGGCCGGAAAATTATACGCGCGATATGTTCAGCCGTAAAGAAATATACTCTACGAACCCCAAGACGTACCTTTGCTCATATCGAGCCACACGTTGCCGTCCTACGCGCAGCCCAGCCGTCGGCAACGGTCGGGGGATGCCGCTCCTGCTCTCGTCAAACCCACCATCCCTCGACCACGACATCTACTTGGACGTCAACGCTGCCGACAATAAATGCAGGAGCGGGAGGCTGCCAACGATAACGGTTCGGAACGAATGCCGCGTCTTGGACTACTTCTCCTTAGGCAAGCGGGAATTCGAGTTGGTGTAATGGTCACCTCACTCGAAACGCCTCAGCATTGTCAATGAATCATCCCACCAATTCTCAAGCCCCTTGAACATACCCGCCAACTGAAAGCTCAAGATGCGTGCTACTTGCTGATCCTCAAATTCGACGAGGAAATGGAGCATGGTTTGCAAAGGTACGTGAATATTCCCGTCCGGGGATCGTACTATGGAGATGTACGAGCCCGTGCCAAAAAAGCTCCCGTCATTGTTCTCAAGCAGCGCAAAATATTGCCGAAAAGCCGACTCCATGTCCATTGACATATTCTCAATCCCTGCGAACAGGTATCTGAACTCGATCGTGAATACGTCGTCCCTTAGGTCCTCCTCGGAATAGGGTGGGTGAAAAAATAACGCAATCGAATGTGTCCGACTTTTTAGTGTCTTGAAGGGGTTGTCGGCAATATCCAAGCCACCTAAGGGGTGAGAATCGATTTTAAGTTCGTAAGCATTCTCAGCTATTTCGCTGTAACCAGAGATAACGTAAGGGCTCCATCGCCTCATCGCCATATCGTTCTTGTACGTGGTCGATAGCAAGTCGAGGATATTCTTAAATCTGTCCTGCACGATCAGCTCCAGTCTGCGGGCCGCCTGCCATGATAAACGTCCTCGATGATGCGACATCTTTGTTGCTGCGCCGAATCGTTTCCGGCCTCCTCGAGGGTCGCAGCGGGAGCAAGCTTTATCGCGGTCATCGAGGCGAGCATCGCGTCCCTTACTCCCTGGGCGTGCTCAATGTCGAAGTAATCCCTCAATGGCGCTAGTGACCCCGGGTAACCAATCTGTCCCAGGGCGTATGCCGCCTCCTTCCGATCCATCGCTTGCATCTCACCTTGCGAATTCTCAAGCACATTAAGAAGATTTATCACGACCTCCTTTGGATTTTCTCGGACTTTCGCCTCGAGTGAAATCTTGTCCCGGAAAAGAAGATTCGACGCTTCAGCTAAATAATTTCTGGGCATTTGATCGTTAGTGGCGATTTCGAATCAGGCGCAGAAGAGGCTCAAGCAAAACTCGCCGAACAACTAGTTTCAGGATCGGCAACTTAGTAATAACCGTTGCAATGGGCGGTGAAAGGAAATAATAAAGGTCGACAAATATTGATCCGGGCACCGACCGCAGCAGAGTGTTATCTCGGAATTGGCGAAACTGAATAACCTCTGGTGTAAGCGATGAGCCGTAGACTGCCGTAGCGATGAAACAGCCGCTCTTTTCCTTAGGCTCTGCGGTACCTTTGCGCGGATTGAGCATTTCAGCCACGCCCTTCTGACACGACTCCCGGCTGTGTTTCGCAATAAGAAAAAATGAGCTCTGGCCGTCGATATCGGTATAAACGTCTGATTCCGCGCCCTTCTTCAGCCATTCCAATGTGGACGACCGATTTCCTGAGTCTCTGTAGTAGAAAGCGAGGCTGTTGCACAAGCCTGGCGGGAAAACGTGAAGATAGTCGAGAAGCTCTACTTTTTGTTGAAGGTATTGCAGCTTACCGTCGGGGCCGACAGTATTTTTGATATAAGCACCTTGGAAGAACCAAACCGCGCTGAGCCGCAGAAGAACTCCGGATTGGGCCGTCCTATCTACAAAGACAGAGGTGTGGTGTTCCTGATCAAGCCGCAAGGCCCGCTCTAACATCGCTACTGCTTCACCAATGCCAGCGAGATTGTCTAGCCCCAGATCGGATATTTCCTCAAACTGTTCTCTGTATAGATCAAATAGGACTAGGCCGAGCGTGAGGTAGCAAACAACCTCTTTGGATGGCTCAAGGCCCAGCGATATCGCCTCCCGAAGATATTTGACCGCATCGGGAAGCATCCCCTTCGCTCCACCCGCTTGCATGGAGATTTCCCAGATCTTGAGACCAGAGGCGTAGGCATCTTCAGCGGGACTGACTGCTTCGCTCATAGCTTCGCGACTGACCTGCCGGAACCGCGGCACACTGTGCAATTGCCTGATCCTCCACACTTCTTGCAAGTCCATTTACCGGTCATGCCATAGGTGCCGCCTTTGCCGTCGCACTGACTGCATTTTCCCGTTCCTCTGCATCCTTTACATTCAGCCATGTTCTACTCTCCGTCGTTCCGCACTGCGTTAACCACGCAGCGTCTACTCCCAAGGTTTGACCGTCGGACTACGCGTCACGGGATTCGCTATGGTGCAGCGGAACGCGGTAATCATACTCAAAAAGGATGTGGAGTCAAGAAGAGAAGGCCCACTCGCGGGGCCTTCGATTTACTGAGTCGGTAGTATTGCTTGCGTTAATCGCCGGTGGCATTGCCTAGACGATGGCAGGATCCAGACCCGCCGCCGATCCGCCGCGATCTGGCAGTCAGCCAAAGTAAGTCCAAGGTCCGGTCATAACCGCCAAGTCCATCAGATCCATCACCCTCAACAACGGCATCTACATGGACACTAGCTCCGAGGAAAACAATTGGGAAGCCAAATAGGCTTCCCATACGAAGGTGTTCCCGGAAGAGATACCGTCAAATTGCTTGACAGGCTCAGTCGAGGATCACGGTTTCGGAACCCGCAGATTTCGACTGTTTTGGCTCCCTCACCATTTGAACACGAGATGGCGCTCAGCTGGTAGTACAGGGTCGTAGCGCCCGCGGCAGTGCACTGTCAACATAAGTAGTTCCCGCTACCGAAACCGGCTATTAGGACGGTCTTCCCAGGATCGACACCACCAGTGTCAGATCTTTAGCTCGGATTATGTATAATCGTCGCGTTCCGATTGACGTTTTTTGTATGTCGAAGATCTCCAACGCCCGCATTGATCGCGCCGGACTCGCTCTATCACGGGATATTGTCGATGATGTCGATGAATATTTTGAACTTGAGGAGGTGTTCGATGAATACCGGAAGAGTCACTTACAACCGCTAACAGAGACAACCTTGGAACTTCAACATTGGTTGAATAACTACGGTGAGCACTATTACATCGCGCAGCGGCTAAAGCGAAAACCGCAGATTATCCGTAAGCTCCAGCGCCTGAGTGTTAGGCTGACGCAGCTACAAGACGTCGGCGGATGCCGAATTATCGTTAATAAGAATCGCGATGTGGACAACCTTTACGCCTATCTGCTTGAACGGATAACCGGCCAGGAGAACTTCACGCTGACGCGGGTGACGGACTATCGCGAAAAGGGACGCGACGACACGGGCTACCGGGCCTTGCACCTGATGTTCACACGGACGGGGCGCAAGCTTGAGCTGCAGATCAGAAGTCGAATGCAGCATTACTGGGCGGAATCCATCGAGCGGACCTCGGTTGTATATGGGTACCACCTCAAAGAGAAGGAGGGCGCCGGCATTGTGATTGCCTATTTCAGGCAGCTTTCGAACATCTTCTACGAGAAGGAGGCGAACCGGGAACCCACGGCTTATCAAAAACTGGAGATTAATCAGTTGAAAAAGTATGCGGATAAGGAGATTCGAGCCTCCGACAAAAATCAAGTATTCGACAGCTTTGTCAACAGGGACATCATTAAGACTTTGCGAGCAGTCGAGCTGAGCAAAGGATCAGGATTCAATAATTGGTTAATTGTTTTCGACTGGAACTCGGGGGCATTTGTTAGCTGGGAGGTGATCGACCGTGATCCTCAGACGGCTATTGATGCCTATGTGCACAAAGAGAATCAGTTTACGGCCACCGGGGGATATGAGGTGGTCTTAATCGGCTCGTCCGATGTTGAAACGGTCCAGCACACTCATAGCCATTATTTCGGGGTAGACACTTACGAGAGTATCTTCGCCGGCCTTGACCAATCTGCTGGACTAGTGGAGGCAATGGATCTTGATACCGACGCTAGACAAATTCTACTTTCACTGGTTCGCCGGAATTTTTGGGGCAATCGAAAGGTGTCGGTAAAGACCCTAAGGAATCATTGGTGCAAAGACGCTAATGACTTCGATCATGCTCTCAAATATCTCGCTACCAAAGATTTGCTCACTTACGTTGCGACCAAAGGTACCGTGGCTCTCAACGTTAAGGCCAAGAACGAGATCAACAGCTATTTGTAAGTACCGGCTTCTCCCGTCGAGGAAGAATGGATCGCGATCTTGCAGCCACCTTGAGTATCCCACGTTCGTCAGAACCGCGCCTATTCCCGAAGCGCTCAGGACGGTGCGTTCGCTCGGTTTTGGCAGAACGAACGTCCTCAGCGCGTTCGTCACTAAAACTCTGGTGGCTAACGTGTAATGCGGCCACCACCATGAGCCATGGCATAGGAGTGGCTGCCATATTCGAGAACGCTCGTCACCTGTCTTCAGTCGCAGGGGTCGCCTCTATCATGCTAATGGCGGATTCAGGATCTCGACAGGTCCGAGTTGTAACGGCCTGTCTCTAGCCTGTACCCCAAAACGTACCCCAAAAACTGCGCATAAATAAAGCAACTAGATCGAAACCGAGTTGCTGTGAGTTGCCTAAAGCATTATTTCGCTTATACTTAAGCCTTTTCTTTTTCCTCGACTTCCAAGCTGTCACGTTGGAGGTCGCGGGTTCGAGCCCCGTCGGCCCCGCCATTTGAGTACTGAAGGAAGGAGGCTAATCGCCTCCTTTTTGTTTTTTGAGAATTTCTTCGAAGAGTTCGTCCCGATTCTTGGACAAACTCCTCGCCCGGCAACCTCATAGCTAGAGATAGTACCCGAATTGTGGATATGGCGTTACACTTTGGCGACCTTAGCCGGGCTCTTTTGTTTCTGACTGCGATTGCGGACGACACCTAAGATCACGCATAGGATCCCGGCAAAAAAGCTGAGCCTAAAAACGTCAGTCAAGATAAAGACAAGTGACCTGACGGTACTATCTGAGAACGTCCGTGCGAATTGCGTCGCCGGCACAGGCAAAATGAGGCCTACCGCTATCAGGGCGATGCCAAAGGGAATGAGGACCGAGGACTTCGGCGTCCCCGCCTGAGTGGAAAAGTTTGTCATATTGGTGGGAGGTGAGGCTGTTACCCCTTCCGTAACTCTGTCAATACCTGCTTTGCGACCGCTTTCAGCGTGTCGAAGACGCCTGTGCCGTTGGTTGCGACCGCCTCGAAAACCGGCTCATGCTTTTTTTGTAATTCTCCGGTAAGATCGTCTGCAGGCACGACATTTGGCAGGTCACGCTTATTGAGTTGCAGGACGTACGGGATCTGTGCAAGATCATAACCCTGGGTCTGGAGGTTCTCTTCGAGGTTGTACAGGGACTCGATATTCGCGTCCATTCGCTCTTCCTGACTGTCCGCGACGAAAACAACGCCGTCCACACCTTTCAGGATCAGTTTTCGCGACGCATCGTAATAAACCTGACCGGGCACGGTGTAGAGATGAAACCGCGTCTTAAATCCACGAACGGTGCCGAGTTCCAGCGGCATGAAATCGAAGAACAGAGTTCTGTCCGTTTCGGTCGCAAGACTGATCAGCTTGCCTTTCGCCTGAGGCGCCGTCGAGTCGTAGATGTACTGCAGATTCGTCGTCTTGCCGCAAAGACCCGGACCGTAGTAAACGATCTTGCAGTTGATCTCGCGCGATGCGTAATTGATGAATGTCATACGATTAACTGAAAAGGCTGTCGATATCGTCGTCAGTGATCTCAGAGAAGAATGAATTGTTGTTTGCCCGGTAGCTTTCAGATTCCGCAAGGGCTTCTTCGAGGATCCCGGCTACTTCGAAGCTGCCGCGCTTTGAGCGGATCTTCACCAGGCTTAGCGTTGATCGCTCGTCAAATACGACCACAAGTAATGCCCGTCCGATGATGCTGATATAGATACTCTCGTGCTCGCCTTCATGGACAACGGCAGGGAAGTTGTCTTCGCCAATGAGTTTAGCCATCGAGCTCGTTGCAGCGACGTTTCCGGCCGCTAGTGACGCAAAGCTCGTCATGTCCATATCGCCGATGTCCCCGTGAAAGGCGATCGGCTGACCGTCGCGGTCGATCAGAAACACCACACGCGCGGCACATTCCACACAAAGTCTGGCGAGCACACTCTTGAGTCGCTGGAATTGATGTTCCTGTAGAATGAAGGGCGTATCTGCCATTATAAGTACAATTTAAGGATAGGTGATGCGGGCGACGCGACAACGCGACGAATTGTAAAAGGCGACACGGCCGGCAGGTCCAAAACGGACTAGGCCGCAAATCTAAATCTAACATAACAAAACAAATAGAAACAAGTATTTTCTGGGCTTATTCGGTACATAAGTAACCAGTATGGTTGTGCTAAACTCAGAGCGCCGGAAACCGCAGGTTCTGGCCTTTTCAACGTTCCTCGTAAATGAAGCACCATCTTTTCTCCGATATTTCGACCGGCTTGAAATTCGTCGCGATCGGCGGCGGTAATGGCTTGTCGACCTTGCTGTCGGGGCTAAAAAAATATGTAAACGCCGAGGAAAACGAGCCGGTCTGGATCGAGGATCTAGTTGCGGTCGTCGCCGTAACCGACGACGGGGGCAGTTCTGGACGGCTGCGGGAGGAGTTGCAAATGCTTCCTCCGGGAGATATCCGCAATTGTATGGTGGCGCTGAGCGAAGATTCGCGCCTGTTGTCGAAGCTTTTTCGCCATAGGTTTCGTGGCGAGGGAGAACTTGGGGGTCATAGCTTCGGGAATTTGTTCTTGGCCGCGATGTGCGAGATCACTGGGGATTTTGCCGAGGCGATAAAGTTGTCGTCCGAGATCCTCGCGAGCAAGGGCCATATTTACCCCGCGACCGTGGCCGATGTTCGCTTGGCTGCGGAACTCGATGACGGCTCGGTTGTGAAAGGTGAGACCAATATTTCCCAGGTGGGTCAGCGAATAAAGCGCTTGGCGCTGGAACCGCCGGACTGTAAGCCGATGGGGGAAACGTTAGCAGCCATAGCGGCGGCGGATGTGATCACGGTTGGGCCCGGGTCACTTTATACCAGCTTGCTGCCGCCGGTGCTCGTAGAAGGCGTTGCCGACGCGATTGCTGCGGCAAAGGGAATAAGGATCTTCGTATGCAATCTAATGACGCAACCGGGTGAGACCGACGGCCTGACGGCCCGTCGGCACCTGGAGATCTTCAAGGAGTATGCGCCACAGATCAATTTCGACTACCTCGTCGTGAATGATACCCCGATCAGTTCCGAGCAGGCTGAAAAATATGCTGGAGAGGGTGCTGAGCAAATCGGCGTTCACGGCTCCGTCTCACCCGAAACGGTTGAGGGAGCGGAGATCGTTTATGGTAATCTCTTGGACGATAGCGAGATGGTACGGCATCACCCGGATAAGCTGGCGCAGGTCACGCTCTTATGCGCGTTGCAGCCGCGATCGATCGGATTTAAGACGGGCCGATATCATCGGGACAAGCTGACCGTCTTGTGAAGACGGCCGCTCATTCACCTTTTCTATACATTTTGTGAGTTCAGAACTCGACATTCTCATCCTTGCCGCGGGCCTTGGTACGCGTATGAAGTCGGGCCTGGCGAAGGTGCTTCATCAGCTTGACGGCAGACCTCTGATCAACCATGTGGTGGAGACGGCGATGCTGCTGCAGCCGCGCAAAATTTACGTCGTGGTCGGGCATCAAAAGGATGACGTCGCGAAAGCTGTGACGGGCGAATTCGGCACCGAGAGGACCGCATTTGTTTGGCAGAAAGAGCAGCTGGGTACCGGTGACGCCGTTAATGCTGCACGAGATGAACTAGCCAACGCCGATTCGACGCTGATGGTGTTGTCAGGCGACGTCCCCATGATCAAGGCGGACACGTTGGCCGAGCTGAGGCGCATTCACGACACCTTTAGAAACAAGGGTGCCGCGTGTACGCTTTTGAGCGTCCGGCTGAAGGATCCGACAGGTTACGGACGAGTGGTCCGCGATGAGAACGGGTCGTTCGAGCGGATCGTGGAGCAAAAAGACGCTAGCGATGAAGAGAAGCTGATCGACGAGATCAATGCCGGTATTTGGTGTTTCGAGACGAAGAAACTTTTTGATGCCTTAGGCCTCCTCGATAACAACAACGCACAGAAGGAATATTACTTGACGGATATTCCCCGCATTCTTTCGGACGCCGGCGAGGAGGTGGCGATCTTCCAGTGTAGTGATCCGGCCCAGGTGGAGGGAATCAACGACCGAAGCCAGTTGGCCGCAATGGAAAGCGTTCTTCGCTCGCGCACGATCGAGCGACTTATGCTCGAAAGCGGCGTCACCTTTGTTGACCCAGCATCTGCATATGTGTCTGCTCGAGCTGTCATCGGCGGCGACACCGTCATTTGTCAGAATGTTTCCGTCGAGGGTCAGACGACGATCGGCGGCGGCTGTACTATCCGCCCTGGGGTGCGCATAGTCGATTCGCAGGTCGGTGACGGAGTTGAGATCAGGGACAATTCCTTCATTACAAATTCGACAGTTGGTGACGGCTGCACGGTGGGACCGATGGCGCATCTTCGCGGGCACGCCGTTATGGAAGAGAGGTCTAAGGTCGGCAACTTTGTCGAGCTCAAGAAAACAAAGCTCGGTAAAGGGTCGAAGGCGAGTCATTTGACATACCTGGGCGACGCTACGATCGGCGAAAACACGAACATCGGGGCAGGAACCGTTACCTGCAACTATGACGGCAAAAATAAGCACGAAACTCACATTGGTTCGAATGTTAAGATCGGCTCGGACACTATGTTGGTCGCTCCGGTCACCGTCGGCAATGGGGCCTCTACGGGCGCCGGAAGTGTTGTTACGAAGGATGTCGAAGCCCATTCGTTTCTAATTGGCGTAACGGCGACGCCGCTTGTACAAAGGAACGTTGACGCAGGACAAAAACCAACTCGCGAAAAGCTGACCGCGGAAGAATCGTTGGAACGTATGAAGAGTTTTCCTGAAAGGAGGGAGAAGTTCATTGCCTCTATCAAAAAGGACTCGGAT
>JAFAOW010000116.1 GCA_019247455.1 Acidobacteriota bacterium
GAGGCAGGTGACGCGTTGAAGGAGCTTGATCGCGAAACAAGTCTTCTGGAAGAGATCGCTGAAATGATCCTGGAACGATCCCGGTAGGGAATTTGGGGCCCATTTGACCTTTTCTTCCTCTTGTCCGAATGAGCGAAGGCCCAAATAAAATCGATCGGTTCTACATAGGCGCGGCGCTGGTGGCCGCGGCCTTCGTATTTTTGTACGCCAACACCATCGGGAAGCTCGCATACGACTGGTGGACCGACGAGAACTATTCGCACGGACTGCTTGTTCCATTCGTGATCGCTCTCATCATCTGGAAGGAACGGGGTCGGCTGCGCCGAGCCGTCTCATCGTCACCGGCCGCCGTGGGTATGGCGGCCATCGTTCTGTCAGCCATTATGCTGCTTGCGGGCACGCTTGGCGCCGAGCTCTTCACACAGAGGATCTCGATGGTGCTGCTGATCGCGGGCTTGGCCGCCTACTTTTTGGGAATGAGAGTTGTGAGGTTGTTGGCCGTGCCATTCACCTTGCTCCTGCTCGCGATACCGATACCGCAGATCATCTTCAATCGCATCGCGCTTCCTCTGCAGGGCTATGCGTCGCAAATGGCTGTGGCGGGTATTCGCCTATTCGCGGTGCCGACCGTGAGAAGCGGGAATGTGATCGACATCCTGCCTCAAGGAGCCGCGCAGCCGATCTCGCTCGAGGTCGTCGAGGCGTGCAGCGGCATTCGCAGCTTGATGACGCTGGTCACACTCGCATTGGTGCTGGCGTATTTTACGCGGCGAGGCGAGGGAGAAGGGAATTCCGCTCTTGCGCCGCCGGACTTTTGGCGTGCGGTCATCCTTATGCTCGCGGCGGTTCCGATCGCGGTTATCACTAACGCCGGCCGCGTAACCGCGACAGGTGTGATGACGTATTACTACGGGAGCCAGGCGACACAGTCGACCACGCACGACGTGTTTGGCTGGCTTGTGTATGTCGTCGCGTTGGGGCTGTTGATCGGGCTGAATGCGGTGCTAATTAAGATCTCTCGCAGAGCCGCAAAGACGCAAAGTAAGGACATCGCAGAATCTAAAGGTTCTCTCCCGCATGCGCCATTGGTGCCGCTGGTCGTGGTGCTCGTAGTGAGCGGTCTTTTGGTGAACTGGTTCGCGTTGCGTGGCGAGGAAGCGGTGCCACGCTCACCCCTGGCTCAGTTGCCCACGACCCTCGGAGACTGGAAACAAAAGGGATCTGAATTCAAATTCGATCCAGCGGTGGAAAGCGTTCTAAAGGCGACCGACTACACGATGCGGGAGTACTCGGATCCGAGCGGCCGTGTGGCCAACGTCTACGTCGGCTATTACGCGACGCAGCGTACCGGGGCAACCTACCACAGCCCGCAAAACTGCCTGCCCGGTGCGGGATGGGTGCTTCGCGACCCGCAGGTCATCACTATCACCTCTCCGGAAGGACGGACCTTTTCGGCGAACAGATTCATCATCGAGAACGACAAATACAGCGATGTGATGATCTATTGGTATCAAGGGCGTGGGCGAACCGAAGCGAGTGAATTCAAAGACAAGATCGATACCGTTCTCGATAGCGTCACGCGCCGCCGCAGTGACGGGGCGATGGTGCGCGTGATGACGGATCTCGGCTCGGACGAAACGGCTTCCATGAGGTCTGCGTGTGATCTGGCCGCTCAACTTGCTGACCAGCTCGACCCATATATACCCCGGTAATTTATAAGAAAAAAACCACCCGCTAACGAAGGTTTCTGACATCTTCGTCTATTGTAAATAGTACGAGGAAGTGTAATGCTAGTCTCGAATTCCGACCGCCGCCAGGGTTGAAACGTAGTTCTTTGAAACTATCGGCTTTCGGCGGGCGTATGTTCGGTTCAGTAGTTTTCTTAGACAATAATGTTCTCTCTAAAGGAGTTAGGTATGCGTAGGTCCTTAATGGCGGCGGTGATACTTGGGCTCGCGGCGAGTCTGTCTCAAGCACAAACTGTCGATGAGCTTATCGGCAAATACGTCAAGACGATCGGTGGAATGGACAAGCTACAGGCCATCAAGTCGGTACGATATACGGGCAAGTTCGAGGGCGGCGGCGGCTTTACCGCCAATGTGCTTCAGGAAAATAAGCGGCCGAACATGGTCCGCGAGGAGTTTTCTCTGCAGGGAATGGCCCAGGTACTGGCGTATGACGGGAAAGTAGGGTGGATCATAAATCCGTTCCAGGGAAAGAAGGATGCCGAGACCCTCGGCGAAGAAGGGATGAAACAGATAGTCGAGGACGCCGATTTTGACGGGCCGCTGGTGGACTATGCGAAGAAAGGCAACAAGGTCGAATACCTCGGCAAAGAAGACTACGAGGGCTCGGACACCTATAAGCTTAAGGTGACGCTCGCCGACGGGACGGTCAAATACTATTTCCTGGATACCGACTATTACGTGCCCATCAAGATCGAGACGAAGCAGACGATCCGCGGTACCGATTTTGAATCGGAAACCATCCTTGGCGACTACAAGGAAGCCGGCGGCGTCTACTTCCCGTACTCAATAGCTTCAGGTCCGAAGGGAAGTTCGAACAGGCAGGTGATCACCTACGACAAGATCGAGATCAATCCCGCAATGGACGACGCTCATTTCAACATGCCGAAACCGCCGATGAAGGCCAACTAACAGGAGACACAAAAATGAATATCAAAGGAAATTGGTTTTTGCTTGGATGCCTGTTGGCCGGCTTGGCCGTAAGCGGACTCGGCCAGGTGAAGGTCGATTCTCAGACCATTTCAGGCCTCGGGATCAGGAATATTGGTTCGGCGGCGATGAGCGGCCGCATTGCCGCCCTCGATGCGAGGAGGGATGGTGATCGCCTCACGATCTACGTCGGCGCGGCGTCAGGCGGCGTTTGGAAGTCGATCAACGGCGGTAATACTTACAAGCCGGTTTTTGATAAGCAGGACGTTCAGTCCATCGGCGCGGTAACAATCGATCCCAAGAACCCCAAGACCGTTTGGGTGGGAACGGGTGAGAGCTGGACGCGAAATTCGGTTTCGGTCGGCGACGGGATCTATAAGACGACGGACGGCGGCGACAACTGGACGAACATGGGTCTGAAGGATTCGGAGCGAATCGCAAAGATCCTGGTCGACCCGAAAAACCCCGACACGGTGTATGCCTGTGCGACCGGGAAGCTTTGGAGCGACAGCACTGAACGCGGCGTTTACAAGACGACGAACGGCGGACGTTCATGGGTAAAAGTGCTTGCGGGATCTAATCAATCGACCGGCTGCGGGATGATGGCCATGGACCAGAACGATCCGCGTGTTCTGTACGCGGCGATGTGGGACTTTAGACGGCAGGGCTGGACGTTTCGCTCTGGCGGCGCCGATGAGAATGCTCCGAGCGGCAGCGGCCTTTTCCGCTCAAATGACGGCGGGGCCACGTGGAAAGAAATTGACGAGAACTCGGGCAAGGGGCTGCCTCCCAAGCCGTGGGGACGTACGGCTGTGGCGGTCGCGCCTTCAAACCCAAAGGTCATCTATATCACCGTCGAAGCGGCGATGCCGCGAAACGGCCTTTACCGTTCGGATGACGAGGGCAAGACGTGGACCGCGCTGGACCGCAGCCAGATGATGATCTGGCGGCCATTCTATTTCTCGAACCTCATCGTTGACCCGCACGACGAGAATAAGCTCTTTAAGGCAGGCGGGTCGCTGATCTACAGCAGCGACGGCGGGCGAAGCTTCAGTAACGTCGCGGGCTCCGCGCACGGAGATTTTCACGATGTGTGGATCGATCCCACCAATTCGAATAACGTGATAACCGGTGACGATGGCGGCTTGTGGTTCTCATATGACGGGGCCGCAAAGTGGTGGAAGGCCGATAATCTGCCCGTCTCGCAGTTCTACCACGTCACTGTCGATATGAACCGCCCGTACAACGTATATGGCGGGCTGCAGGACAACAGCTCCTGGGTCGGGCCGTCGTCATTTCCGGGCGGTATCACCAATCACCAGTGGGAGAATCTGTACGGCGGCGACGGCTTCTGGACATGGGCCGATCCTACAGATCCCGATTATGTTTACGCTGAATCGCAAGGCGGGTACATTGGACGGATCAACCGTAAGACACACGAGGCACGCGGCATCCAGCCGCTGCCGGGCTATAAGGAAGGCAAGCTGCGTTTCAATTGGAATACACCGATACACGTAACCAAGGCAGGCACGGTCTATATCGGCTCGCAGTTCCTGTTCCGCACGCGAGATCACGGCCAGACATGGGACCGCATTTCGCCTGATCTAACCACCAACGATCCAAGCAAGCAAAAGCAGGAAGAGTCGGGAGGCATCATCGTTGACAACTCTTCGGCTGAGGAGCACACGACGATCTTCTCGATCTGCGAGTCGCCGCTCGATCCCAACACCGTTTGGGTCGGGACGGACGATGGCAACGTGCAGGTCACTCGTGACGGTGGAAAAAGCTGGACGAATGTCGTTGCAAACATTCCGGGCCTTCCGAAGAATGCGTGGGTAACGTCGGTCGACGCGGGCCATTTCTCGGCAGGGACGGCATATGCGACCTTCGACCTGCATACGTTCGGCGATCTGCGCCCCTACGCGTATAAGACGACAGACTTCGGCAAGACATGGACCGCCGTGATCTCGCCAGCGTCTAATGTGCGGGGCTATGCACACGTAATTAAGGAGGACCTCGTTAACAAGGACCTGCTTTTCGCCGGAACGGAATTCGGTTTGTGGGTGTCTCTTGACGGCGGCAATGTATGGTCGCAGTACAAGGGCGGCGAATTTCCTGACGGTGTAGCGGTTCGCGATCTTGCGATCCATCCGAGGGACAAGGACCTTGTGATCGCTACCCATGGACGCGGGATCTGGATCATCGATGACATCTCACCGCTGCGAGCACTCACTCCCGACACACTGCAGAAGGACATCGCATTCCTACAGGCGGATCCCGTCGTGCAAAAGATCCAGGCCGGCGGCGGCTGGAACGACGGCGACAGCATGTTTGTGGGCGAAAATGCTCCTGACGATGCCGTCATCACGTACTACCAAAAGAAACGTCATATCTTCGGCGATCTGAAGATCGACATTCTCGACGCTAAAGGCAGCGTCGTTGGTTCAGTGCCGGCGAGCAAGCGCAAGGGTTTGAATCGTGTTCATTGGGCGATGCGGCTTCCGGCACCGACAGTGCCGCCGGCAGCAAGCATTGCGGGCGGTGCTACGACCGGGCCGCGTGTGATGCCTGGAACGTACACGGTGCGAATGACCAAGGACAAGCAGGTGTACACTACGCCGCTTAAAGTAACGCTGGATCCGCGCGTGAAATTCAATCTTGCGGACCGTCAGGCGAATTTCGACCTGTCGATGAAGCTCTACAATCTGCTTGGCCAGATGTCGGCGGACGTTGAAAGGATCAACTCAGTGCGGTTGGCGCTCGACGATCGCGCCGCGAAAACGAGCGACACGAATTTCCGCTCTCGCCTCAAGGCGGCGTCGGCTCAGGTCGACGAGCTTCGGAGGAAGATAGTTGCTACGAAGGAGGGTGGTGCGATCACCGGCGAAGAGCGGCTTCGCGAGTTCCTCGCTACGCTTTACGGCGATGTGATCTCATATGAGGGGCGCCCATCGCTGATACAAATGCAGCGAGCGGACTCGATCGCGAAAGAGCTGGCCGACGTCCGGAAAGCATTCGACGCCTGGACGGCGACGGAGCTGCCAAAACTCAACTCCGATCTGACGCAATACAAGATGCAGCCGATCACTGTTTCAGAGGTCGTGCCTGCTTCGAACGGCGGCGGAGTGAACGCATCGGGTATTGAATTTCCGATATCGATGGGACGCTGGTAACGCTTGGATCAGCCAAATGAGGAAGCGCCGCTTTCGAGCGGCGTTTTTTATGCGCGCTCGCTCGGGGGCATCGTTTCGGACTTAGCCCGACGGGCATTCACGAGAGTGTGAATGACGACGGTGGCGATAATGATCGCCCCACCTAGAATTGCCCAATTCGAGGGCTGTTCGCCGACGAAAAGAAAGACCCAAACGGGATTGAGAAGAGGCTCGATAAAGCCGATTATGCTCGCGTCGAGCGGGCGGGTGCCCTGGCGTACCCCTTTGATGAAAAGGATGTACGAGATCCCTATCTGAAAAACACCGAGTATGCCGACAGCGGCGGCGTCCTTCCACGTCATCGTCGGTATCGCGGATATCCCGGACGGTAAGGTCATCAGTGCGAGAAGAAAATTGCCATAAATGACGGTTATTGTGCCGCTCAGACCCATCGCTTTTGGGTGGCGAAGGAGCATGATATATAGCCCGAGAAAGACGCCGGAACCGAGTGCCGCAATATTCGCGAGATACGCGGTCGCCTCTAATTTGCCAACAAAGAACAAGCTCATGCCGGCGATGCAGCAAATAACTGTAACGAGATCCCGCCAATGGAATTTCTCTCCAATAACGAACGGGGCGAGGATCAGGATATATATCGGAGCCGTGTACTGAAGGAAGATGGCGTTCGCCGCAGTGCCGTGCTTCGTCGCCCACACAAAGAGGAACAGCAATATCGCGTAAATGAGGGTTGCGATGATGCCAAAGCCGTTGATCCGCAGACCGTCCTTCCTGGTCAGAATGAGAACTGTGATAGCAGCGAGGAGCGAACGAAAGAAAGTGACCTGGTAAGCGTCGAGAGTAGTGAGTTTTATGAAGAGCCCACCCGTGCTCCACAAAAGGACCGCCAGCACAACCAGCCAGAGTGGAGAAAAGGAGCCTCTTTGTTCTGGTTTCTCAGTCATTTACTGTGATGGTAAAGTGCGTGTTTTTTCAGTTTTATTCAATAAAATCGGCAATTTGCAGGCGAAAATATATAGCAACTTCGCAACGAAAAAAGTATACTAATATCCATCGGACACAGCGGAAAACGGTTCGCTCTCACGCCCGATCAATTTTTGCAATTTTAGTGGGATTTTTCGACACGGGCAGGCCCCTTGAAGCGCTTGCTGGCGCGTCAGCTAAATAAAATGATCAAAAGGTATTTTGGCGCTTTCTCCTCGTCATTAGTTTTCGTATTGGCCCTCGCGGCAGCCAGCTTTGCACAGTCGACGGTGACGCCGACAGCCCCGAGCGATTTTCCCGGAATAAAGATCAAGAATTTTGGCAGGATGGATGCGCACTTCTACCGCGGTGAGCGCCCGAGCAAGAAAGATTTTGCCTCTTTGAAGGCACTCGGCATCGACACGATCATTGACTTGACGGATAACACGCCTGATGAAAAGGGGTATGCGGAAGCTGCGGGCCTCAAGTACATCAATATCGCGATCCCCGACAAGAGCTATCCAACCGACGACGCGGTGGCGAAATTTCTCTCAACGGTGAACGATCCTGCGACCGGCGTTTTCTATGTTCATTGTGCAGGCGGCCGACACCGGACCGGAGATATGGGCGCGGTCTATCGTCTCAACCACGACGGTTGGAACTACGACCAGGTCTACGCTGAGATGCTGAACTACGATTTCTACACTTCAAATGGTCACCAGAAGGCGCTTGATTTCGTGGTCGATTATTCGGCTAAGATAACAGCCCAGCGTGCGGCGGGGGCCGCGGCAGCGACTGCGGCGACGGGTACGGCGCATAACTAATCTCTTAAGAAAAAAGATGGAAAAAGCGGCTTCTGGCCGCTTTTTCCGTGCCTAGTGAGCGCCCTCGACCGCTTTCGGATGCCGGACCTTCTTGAAGAGTAAGCCGGCGGGTATACACAGAACACAAAGGAGGGTGAGCAGCCAGAAATCATCGATGTATGAGAGAACTGCGGCCTGCCGAACGACGATCCCATACATCGATTGATACGCTGCCTGTGTCGCGCTCACCGCGTCGAGCCCCTGTGTGATCAGGGCTGCCTTTGTCTGCGCGAATATCTGCTGGAACGCCGGATTATATTCATTGGCATTCGCCATCAGGACCGCCTGATGTACCTGCTGGTTACGAGCGAGCAGCGTCGTCATGATCGCAATGCCGATACTTCCGCCGGTGTTTCTCATCAGATTGTAAATGCCCGAAGCGTTGCCGATCTGCTGCTGTTCGAGCGTTGCCATCGCCATCGTGGTGAGCGGCACGAAAACAAATCCCATTGCGAAGCCGCTGATCAGCATCGGATACACGATGTTGCTTTGCGCTATGTAAAGATCGATGCCAGTAAAGAGCCAGGTGGAAAAACTCAGAACCGTGAATCCAAACACGATCAGGTAGCGGGCATCGACCTTTCCGATAAGGCGACCAACGACCATCATCGAGATGATCGAGCCAATGCCCCGCGGGCTTACAGCGAGACCGCTCTCGACCGCGGGGTAGCCTAGAAGCGTCTGCAGAAAAAGCGGCAGAAGGGCGGTCGATCCATACAGCACAATTCCTACCGAAGCGATCACCGCGCACCCGATCGCGAAATTGCGATTAACAAAAACGCGCAAGTTTACGATCGGCTCGTCAGTGTACAACTCCCACACGACAAACGTGAGCAGCGACAGGCCCGACGCCAACGCTGTGAATACGATCAGGGGCGACTCGAACCAATCCCTTTGCTGCCCAAGATCGAGCGTCAACTCGAGAGCGCCGAGTCCCAAGGCCATCATTCCGAATCCGAAGTAGTCGATCTTTCCGGGCCGCTGGTTCTTAAGATAGGGCGGGTCTTCAACGAACGTATTCGCCATAAAAGCCGCAAGCAGTCCGACGGGCAGATTGATGTAGAAGATCCAGCGCCAAGAGTAATTGTCAGTGATCCAACCGCCCAGGGTTGGTCCGATGATCGGTGCGACGACGATCCCCATTCCGTAGATCGCCATTGCCGCACCGCGTTTCGCGGGCGGAAAACTCTCCAGCAGGACCGACTGTGCTATGGGCTGCAGGGCCCCGCCGCCGATGCCCTGCAGGATGCGGGCGATGATCAGGACAGTAAGGTTCGGTGCAGCCCCGCACAGTGCTGACGCCGCCGTAAAGATAATGATGCAGATGATCAGGAACCGCTTCCGGCCGATGTATTTCGAGATCCAGCTAGTGGCGGGCAGGATGATCGCGTTCGAGATGAGGTAGCTCGTGAGCACCCACGTCGCTTCTTCCGTCGTGGCGGAAAGATTGCCGGCGATATGCGGCAATGCGACGTTGGCGACCGAAGTATCAAGGACCTCCATCACCGTCGCGAGCATCACCGAAACGGCGATCAGCCAGGGATTAAAGCTGGGTGTCCACTGCTGCGGAGGAAGCGCCTCGGCCATCTAGCGCACCTTGACCGTGGGTTCAACGGACATACCGGGCGCGAGAAGCTGCTGCGAAGTATCGGGCTGCTGTTCAAAAACGATCTTTACGGGAATTCGCTGCACGACCTTGACGAAATTGCCGGTCGCGTTCTCCGCCGGGAGCAGGCTGAATCGAGAGCCGGTCCCGACCTGAAAGCTCTCTACCTTACCGCGAAATGTCTTCCCCGGATAGGCGTCCACCTTGATATCTACGGGCTGACCAAGCTTCATATCCTGGAGCTGTGTTTCCTTGAAATTCGCGACCACCCAGATGTCGTCCGATTGCGAGATCGCCATCATCGGAGTGCCGACCTGAACGAGTTGGCCCTCCTCGACCGTTTTTCGCGTGACGTAGCCATCCTCGGGTGCGTAGATCTTCGTGTAAGAAAGCTCGAGCTCGGCCTGATGAACTGCGGCCTCGGCCTGCGTCTCAGCTGCCTTTGCGATGTCGATGGCCGATTCGCTCACCTCCACCCGCTCAGGAGCGGCATTCGCCTCTTGAAGCCGGCCCTGTGACTCGCCGACCTGGGACTGAGTTACATTAACCTGTGCGAGAGCCTGGCGATAATTCTCCTGCGCAGTAGCTACGTTGGCATTCGCCTCATCGACGCGCGACTGCGCTGCGTCAACTGTGCGCTCGGCGGCGGCGAGCCTCGACTGTGCATTCTGCAAGACGTTCAAAGCCTGGTCGAGCGCCTGCCTCGAAATATCACCCCGCTGAAAGAGGTTATTCCGCCGGTCGTACTCCACCTGCGCGAGACGAACATCGGACTCGGCCTGGCCGATCTGTGCTCTTACTTGTGCGAGATTGGCCTTGGCGGTCCGCACCGCCGATTGTGCCTGCGAGACCTGAGCCTTCTTAGCATCGGCGCCGAGACGGGTCTGTTCGACATTGCTGGTCGCGGTCTGCACATTAGATCTCGCCTGCTGCTGAGAGGCTCCCGTCGATCTTCTGGTGAGATTTACGTTCGCTAATGCCTGCGAGTACTGGCTCTGGGCTGCCGCGAGCTGCGCCTCAGCAGCCTCAAGACGCGACTTCACGTCCTGCGGGTCAAGTTCGACGAGCAGGTCGCCCTTGTGGACAAACTGATTCCCTTTAACGTCGACCTTTGTCACATAAGCCGCGATCTTCGGCGCGATCTGGACGATATCGCCGTCAATAAAAGCGTCGTCCGTCGACTCGAATTGCCTAGCGTACAGCCAGTAGGCCAGGCCGACGATCGCGATGACCAGCACCGTTATTCCGCCGATGACCAGCAGCTTCTTTTTCCGGGGGGCACGCTCCTTCTTCTCAGGCGGAGGACCACTCTCGAGGACATACGCGCTCGCCTCATCAGGGTTTTTCCGATCGGCTGGAACGCTTGTTCTTGTCTGGTCTTCTTCGGTCTTCAGCGGTTCGTCCTGTTCTTTCACGGTGTTTCCCTTGTAAGTAAGTAATTACTAACTTTGCTATTTTCGAGCTCCGTTGTCAATTTCGGGTTTACTCATTCTCAGAGATCATCCAGGTGTTTATTGTCCTCAAAATGACAAAGCGCCGGAGGCGGATACAAAGGGACCTTATTGAGATCGAAAGGGTTGGAGGGGCGGGCGACGGGCTGTCGGCGGCAGGCTGACTACTGGAAGATATCGGTGACGCTCTTGGTCTTTGACCACTGAATGCCTTCGATATTGTCGGTATCGGCGCTGAGGATGCGGTCGCTGAGCTGATCGGTGGTCAGTTTGAGCCGCATGTTGAGGTAATAAGAGATGGCACCGATCTGTTTCTTTTCGTCGGGCGGAACGATCTCGCGGACCTCGGCATCGATCTTGAGCCGGCGAAATATCTTGGTAAGGACCTCCTGGGTCTTGTCAGGGTTGCGGGTCTTGACAGACAGCTCCATCGACCGGAATGTCTGTTCGGACTCGTTGAACTCGAGTATCCACAAGAGTGCCAAGGCAAACAGGCATAGTGCTATCCCGAGGTCCCAGCGGCCGACACCAGCAGCGAGTCCGAGTCCGAGGCTTATGAGCAGGACGGTGATCTCCTTTGGATCGCGGATGTTCGTCCTGAACCTGACCAGCGACACGGCGGCGAAGATCGCAAAGGCTCGAGCCGTGTTGTCGCCGACGATCATCATCAGTGCGGCAGCAACGACCGAAAGCAGTATCTGGGTTTGAGATACGAAAAGGCTTCTGCGAAAGAGCGGAACATTTTTTCGAGGCCGGAAGGCGAGGACACCGGACAAAAGTACCGCGAGAAGAAGCCGGCGAATGATCTCCACCGACTCAGAGAGCGTAAGCGCCGCACTGCCGGTATTCCCGCCGAGCGCCTGCGCAAGGAAAGGGTTGTCGATGACCGGCCGCTGTTGCTGCTGTTGGCCTTCCGCGGCAGGATCCGCAGGCGGAACGGCGCTGGTGCTCAGCCGTGTCACGACCGAGCCGAGCAATACGACGCCCAGGGCACCGATAAGGAAAAGACCGAAAAATACGTACCGCCGAGTGTCCTTCATCGAACGGCCGAGTCGCCCGCGCGTTCGAGCTGATCGATGCGGTTCTTGACCGTCCTCGTGAGCAGATCGACTTCCGAAGGGGAATAGTTCGCAGCCCTGAAAATGTCGCGGATCTGGCGGTCGCTAAGCTGGCTCAGCTTGTCAGCCAGCCAACGCGCGTCAGCAGTCGTGAAGTTGTGCATTCGGCTGCGGTTTTTGCCGTTGAAAACGACCGAGACCTTGCCGTTTTTGGCTGACTTTACGAACTTGGTCTTCGCGTAGCCCTGCGGATCGTTACGCGAACGACCGGCACGCCAGAAGAGCGGCAGTCCGTTGCTGCCCGTCTTGCCGAAAGCCACGCCGAGGTCGCTGATCGCGTACTCCTCCGTATCCGGGGTCTCGAGGAGGACATTATTCGCCGATTTCATGTCCCAATTGTTTATAAAGGCCATCATCAGCTTAAGGCCCTGCATCTCGCGCGTATGTTCGAACGGCGTTGAACCCCATTTCCAAGGATCGCCGCGTTTGATGTCTTCAGGCCGGGCTTCCAAGCGGACGTTAGTGAAGACGCCCTTGCCGGGGATCATTAGCTTCGGCACGAGGTAGTTGTAATCCGTCTTATAACCGATGGCAGAAAGCAGACGGACCGCCGCGGTCTCGGATTGCGCTTCCTTGCCGATCTTTGCGACCCAGGTGCGGCCCTGGCCGTCCTTGATCTTGTATTTTGTGGAGTAGCCGCCTTTTTCCTGCGAAACGAAAGTTATACGGGTAAGGTCGGGCTGTATGTCACCGGGACCCGCAAGAGTATCCTGCTGTGAAATGTCAACGGGCTCCCAGAGCACCGGGCGCTTGCCGGTCGATCCCTTCTTTTGAGCAAAGGCGGGAACTACAACAAAGGCCGCAAGACTAAGAGCGACAATAAACTTGGGTATGAACACACTTCTCATATAGGTTTCCTCAACGCTTATGAGATTTTCGCGGAGCTTAGAATGACCGTATGTCTTACCCAATACGTTTCTAAAAGGACGTGAAAACGGGGTGGTCTGGGCGTGAAACGAGAAAAGGGCGGATCTACCGCCCTCTCATCGACTCAATTGTGGTACAGCTACTCGCCCGATGTCGCTGACTTCACAACCTCGCGGAGCTGCTTCGCCGAAGTCGTCGCCGGCTCGAGCTCTACCTCTTCAACGTTGCCGTAGACTTTCTTGCCGAAAACGCCGTTCCAGGGCGGAATGACGATCGTGACGTTTCCGGTCGCACGGGTCTGGCAGGCAAGCCTCAGAAACGGCTTATCGTCCTCGGGCTGGTTATAGCCGAAGACCTTCATCTGGCGGCGCTCGCGTCGGCCCACCTCGTTGAGCTTCTCCTGGCCACCGAGGACTCCCACCCAACACGTGCCGCATGAAGCCGCGGTGCATTCGACAGGAACCGGCCCCTCCCAGCACCGTTCGTCGAGCGACTGCCAGTTGCGAGAGCGGTCCTTTTGGGCGGCCGAGACGACCTCTTCCTCGTTAATGACGGGGAATTTTCCGGAGTAATTGCTGGCCGCGAAAGTGACTGAGAACTTCTTGTCCACGGTCTTTAGGAAGCCGAAAACGCCCTGGGAATCGTCTTTTGCCCGTTCGGCGACTATTGAATCGGGAGACTTTTTCATCAGTCCTGTTGGATCATCGACTTGGCCCGGGGCAGCTCTAAATAACTCTTCACCAACCTGATTGAGCGTCATCAAGGCGACCGCGGCGATGCCATTGACCAATGAGCGGTCGACATTGTGTTTCTTCGCGACGCGGCAGGCGAGGTCTTTAATGAGGTCGGCGAGAGTCGAATTTTCCGAGCCGGTACCTTTTTTACCATTCTGGCCCCCAGCTGACTTAGCCACCCCGCGCGGAGATGCTCCGGCGGGGGCCCCGGTAGGGGGTTCTGACAAGAGTTTCTCGAGCTTGCATTTTGCAGTGGGCCAGTACCGATGTCCGTAAAAGAAATGGTGGGAAGTGTCGATCTGATCCTTTAGCTCGAAGTCGCCCTGGAGGGCGAGTCCGCGGATCGCTTCGTTGCGGTCGACCGACTGCAAATATCTATGAAGGCTCAGCGGATAGAATCGAAACCATATCTGGACGGCATTCCTGTCGACCTCGTGGATCGAAGGAAGCAGCTCGTCGATGGCCGTCAGCCAATCAGACTCGGTAAATGAGTTGAGGTGATCTATGAATGCGTTACTCATAACAAGCAAAGCAATGAGTTAAGCAAAAAAGTACGTTTAGGGCAAATGAATGAGAGCGCGGTCCCGGTCGGGGATCCCGTGGTTGATGAGGGAGTGCCGACTCGTCAGAATGACCTCAATCGTGCGGTCTAAAAAATCCTTGACCGTACATTTTCATGAACTGGTCGCCGATCCCATTTAGGTACTCTATCTTCAATCGCGTTTTTCCATCATAAAAACGAATTTTCTTTTCCCAGAAACCTTGTTCAGCGCCGTAGCCGGATTTCTTGTCGTCAAGGAAGCGGATGAATTTCAGTTGAACGACCCTGCCGTCGAACCAAACGAGCCTCGGCACCGCGATTCGGTCGTAGATCAGGTATGACTGGTCTTTCCAGTAAACGCCGCGCTCATAACCCCAGGGGACCTGATCCTCAGGATGCGTCCAGTATCGATATATGTCATCAATAAGCAGGTCGTGAATTTCATTCTTCCGATCGGGTGAGACAATTAGCTCGTACTCGATCCCGAGATCCTCCCACTCGCTACCCTGACTTACGACTGATTCACGAGTCTGTATCGTGACCACCGCCCTACAGCCGAAAACTGATGCCTCTAGCGGCTTGCCTGCGGCCTCCACATGCCGTTTCTCTTTGAAGGCAAGGTGACCGACATTCAGACGAATACCCTTTAAGATCGCGAATTCTCCCCCGCGAGAGGAGTAATCCGTGTCGCTAGCGAACGCGGCCGCGGACAGCAGTGATAGGAGTAGGCAGACAGACAACAGCTTCATGGTTTCGGGAGCACCAGTGTATCTCGGATAAAACCGCGCCGTTTTTGATCGCCTGGGCCGTTAGTGACCTCGATCGAGAGCTTTCGGGTCTGTGCGCCGACGAGATCGGACTCGTAGCCGACGACATATTGAGCACGCAGATCCACGATGAAATCCTTCAGGGCCGCGCTCAGCTGTTCAGCCGACATCTTCTTATCGACCCAAAGCAATGTGCCGCCGGATTGAGCAGCTATAGTTCGCGCCCACCGTTCGGCGTTCGGGGTCGAGACCTTTTGCAGTTCCTTAGCGAGGACAAGCGGGAAGACCTGAGTGTCGGAGGTGCGAACAATCTCAGCCAGCTGCGCGAAATTATGATAACTGTCACGGTCTTCAGCATCCGTGATGACAACAACGGCGGATGCGTGATCGGCCTTGGGAATCGCGGAAACGGCCTTGTAAACTGCGTCGACGACAGCCGATTGACCGCCCTCCGAATACAGATTCTCTATAGCGTCATTTAATTTCGCCTTATCTGAGGTCCAATCCTGTGTTGTCTCGATCTTGTCTCGCCCTACAAAACGAATGACCTTTATGCGGTCGCCTTCCCGAAGATTGTCGACGAACACCTTTCCGATCCGGATCAACTCGTCCAACTGGTCTCGGACCGAGCCGGTGTTGTCCATTACAAGGACGAGGTCCAGGGGGCGCGTGCGTTCGGCGAAATAGGTGATGTCCTTTCGTACGCCGTCCTCAAATAATCGGATATCGTCCTTTGTTATTGGCCCGACCCGCTTGTAATCAGTGTCAAGGACGTCGATATTTGCGCGGACGGCGAATGGCTTTGCGGCGGGTTGGCCAGACACGGGCCATATGAGGAGGAGAAGCAAAAACAGAAGTGCGGGATTGATCTTCATGCTGGCGAGAATAGCATGGATATCGTGACGAATAGCTAGTGATGAGGTCTAGAACGAAGGAGATTCAAGATTAGCCCTGCTGATGGAGGCGGAGGACGGGGGAAGCGCCCTTACTACGTGCGGGCTTCTGCAACGGAAGTGCCCGCGGCGGGCTTGACACAGACTGACGTAAATCATAGTATCTAAAGTTTCGGACTTTGATGTCTGGGGCGTCCTACGGATGTAAGAGCCAGAGGGCGTGAGGATCTTTGAAGAATTGAGATCAGATATTGTTGCGTAAGAGGAAGCGGATCTGACTGCTTTCGGCTTATCGTAGCTGCGTCTCGCTATCGCCCCTGCTCACGCGCGGGCTTATGCAAAAGACATGCAGCGTCTACCAAAAGCCACGCTACAGCAAAGGCTCAGTTCTTAAGGGTTAACCAATTTAACTAATTCAAACAGCACGGAGCTGCTTGAGCTAACTGCCGAAAAGATTTCGGCAAGAGTCAGGTAAGACGGAAGTTTTGCCATTTGGAGTCGTAAAGGTGGACGAAAGAACCACCCCGTCAGCGGAAGCCGCTGCCACCCCTCCTTGGTAAGGAGGGGAGCTAAAGAGTATGCCGACTATTAACCAACTTGTTCGCAAGGGGCGTCAGGCCGTTAAGTATAAGACGGCGAGTCCCGCTTTGCAGTCGAACCCCCAGAAACGCGGTGTTTGCACGCGTGTTTACACCTCGACGCCTAAGAAGCCGAATTCGGCACTGCGTAAGGTGGCACGTGTTCGTTTGACCAACCAGATCGAGGTCACGACGTATATTCCGGGTATCGGCCACAACCTGCAGGAGCACTCGATCGTGCTTATTCGCGGCGGCCGTGTTAAGGACCTTCCGGGTGTGCGGTACCACGTTATCCGCGGAACGCTGGATGCCTCGGGTGTTGCGAACAGGAACCAGGCACGTTCGAAGTACGGAGCTAAACGACCTAAAGGCGCCAAGTAAAGACGCCGCGAGCGGCGTTTGCGGAGAAGAGTGTCCGCGTTCCATTAAGAGATATGCCAAGAAGAAGAGTTGCAGCTAAGAGAGAAGTCCTTCCGGATCCGATCTACAACAGCATTGCTGTTACGAAGTTCATTAACGGCCTGATGTGGGCCGGTAAAAAGAGCATTGCGGAGCAGATCTTTTACGGCGCTATGAACAAGATCGCCGAAAAGACGGGCGAAGAGCCTCTAAAAGTCTTTAAGGCAGCCCTCGACAGTGTTGCTCCTGCACTCGAGGTGAAATCACGCCGCATCGGCGGTGCGACCTACCAGGTGCCGCTCGAAGTTAGCCGTGACCGACGCAACACGCTTGCAATTCGCTGGATCGTCGCGAACGCACGCGGACGCAGCGAAAAAACGATGGAAGACCGCCTGGTTGGCGAACTGCTCGATTCGACGCAGGGCCGCGGCGGTGCGATGAAGAAGAAAGAGGACGTTCACAGAATGGCGGAAGCTAATAAGGCTTTTGCGCATTATAGATTTTGATCGTGGTTCGTTGATCGTAGATCGTTGTTAAGAATTCCAACGAACAACGATCCACGAACAACGGACATTTGCTATGGCAAATATAACGCTAGACAGATTCAGAAACATCGGGATCATGGCCCATATCGACGCGGGTAAGACCACGGCGACCGAGCGCATCCTGTATTACACCGGTGTTTCGCACAAGATCGGCGAAGTTCACGAAGGAACGGCGACGATGGACTGGATGGAGCAGGAGCAGGAACGTGGTATTACCATCACCTCCGCTGCTACAACCTGTTTTTGGACGCGCAATGGCGTCGAGTACCGCATCAATATCATCGACACACCGGGACACGTTGACTTCACGATGGAAGTTGAGCGGTCCCTTCGAGTTTTGGACGGAGCCGTGGCTGTCTTTGACGGCGTAGCCGGTGTAGAACCTCAGTCTGAGACGGTCTGGCGTCAAGCCGATAAATACGGTGTACCGCGTATCTGCTTTATCAATAAGCTTGACCGTGCCGGGGCTTCATTCGAGAGGAGCTTTCAATCGATCCTCGATCGTCTTGGTGCGAACGCCGTCGCGATGCAGATCCCGATCGGGCTGGAAGAGCACTTCCAAGGCGTCGTCGATCTGATCACGATGAAGGCCTTCGTCTGGAGCAACGAGGCCAAAGGCGCGAACTACGACATCACCGACATTCCCGCTGATCTTGTCGATAAGGCAAAAGAGCAGCGTGAGAAGCTTGTTGAGGCCGTTTCAGCGATCGATGACGACCTGATGGTGAAGTATCTCGAGGGCGAGGAGATCTCGGAAGATGAGATCCGCACGGCTTTGAGAAAGGGAACGCTCGCGATGAAGATCGTGCCGGTATTCACTGGTTCGGCCTTTAAGAATAAGGGCGTTCAGACGCTGCTGGACGGCGTTGTCGATTATCTGCCGTCTCCGCTGGATGTTCCGGCGATAGAGGGCCAGAATCCGAAGACCGATGAGATCGAAACTCGCGCTGCAGATGCGAAAGAGCCGTTCTCGGGCCTCGTATTCAAGCTCATGGCCGACAAGCATCTCGGCCAGCTAGCTTTTGTCCGCATCTACTCCGGTACCGTCACGTCAGGCTCCTACGTCTACAACACGATCAAGAATTCGAAGGAACGCGTCGGCCGTCTCATGATGATGCACGCCAACAAGCGTGAGGACGTCGAGAAAGCGACCGCGGGCGAGATCGTTGCGATCGGCGGCATGAAGAATGTCACGACCGGCGACACGATCTCGGACGAATCGAAACAGATCATTCTTGAGTCGATGGAGTTCCCGGATCCGGTTGTCCGCGTGGCCGTTGAGCCGAAAACGCGTGCCGACCAAGACAAGATGGGCATTGCGCTCAACCGCCTTGCGCAGGAAGACCCGTCTTTCCAGGTCTCGACCGACCACGAAACGGGCCAGACGATCATTGCCGGGATGGGCGAGCTTCACCTCGAGATCATCGTCGATCGAATGAAGCGTGAGTTCTCAGTCGAGGCTAATGTCGGCAAACCTCAGGTCGCGTATCGCGAGACCATCACGACGAGTGCTCCGGGTAAGGAGATCTTCAAGAAGCAGTCGGGCGGCCGTGGTCAATTTGGTCATGTGGAGCTTGAGATCGAACCAGCACCGGGTGAGGGCTATGTTTTCGAGGACAAGATCACCGGCGGTGCGATCCCGAGACAGTTCATCAAACCGGTTTCCGAAGGTATTCAGGACGCAATGCGTCGCGGATTCCTTGCGGGTTACGAGCTGGTGGACATCAGGGCTTCGCTGGTCTTTGGTTCGTACCACGAAGTGGACTCGGACGAACGTTCCTTCCACATTGCGGGTTCGCTCGCATTTCAGGATGCGGTGAAGAAGGCTAAGCCTGTCCTGCTTGAGCCGATCATGAAGGTCGAGGTCGTAACTCCGGAGGAGTATATGGGTTCGGTCAACGGCGACCTTAACCGCCGCCGCGGCCAGATCGAGAAGATGGAACCGCGTCCGGGAAACGTTTCTGTCGTGACGGCGTTCGTCCCGTTGAGCGAGATGTTCGGGTACACGACAGACCTTCGTTCATCGACCCAGGGACGTGCTACAAGCTCGATGCACTTCGAGCGATATGCCGAAGCTCCGCGAAATGTCGCAGAGGAGATCATTGCCAAGGTGAAAGGGGCGGCTAACTAACTGCCGTATTGATGACTGATTAGGTGTTTGCAGAAAATTCTTTCGAAGGAAGGGAACTATGAGCAAAGAGAAATTCGATCGAAGTAAGCCGCACGTGAATATCGGGACGATCGGGCACGTGGATCACGGTAAGACGACATTGACGGCGGCGATCACGAAGGTGATGGCGAAGAACAATCCGAAGATGGCGTTCAGGTCGTTCGAT
>JAFAOW010000245.1 GCA_019247455.1 Acidobacteriota bacterium
ATCGAGCCCGCTGCTTATGTCGGCCGATACAAGTGGGTGCACCTCTCAAATTACGATTCTGTAACGCCCGCCGAGCTAAAAGAACTCATCAAAACGTCTTACCAACTCGTTTTTGATAAACTACCGCCTAAGGTCAAAAAGACGATCAATAACTAGATGATCATTGCCATAGACGGGCCGAGCGGGGCGGGAAAGTCAACGCTTGGGAAAATGCTCGCCAAAAAATTGGATCTGCTTTATTTGGATACCGGCGCCATGTACCGCGCCGTGGCGCTTGCGGTTGGTAAGGCAAACGTGCCTTTTCGCGACGTGGACCGCGTTGCTGATATCGCGGAAACCGCGCAGATCGATCTGGTGGGCGAGCCCGACGCGATGAAGGTGATGCTCGACGGCGCTGACGTCTCCATGGATATCCGGACGCTGGATGCGGCGCAAGCGGCATCGGTCGTGTCCACAATTCCGGCGGTTCGCCGCATCATGGTCGAGCACCAGCGAGCGATAGGTGAATCGTCTCCTACCGGGTGCGTACTTGAGGGACGCGATATCGGGAGCGTGGTCTTCCCCAATGCAGACATCAAGTTCTTCCTAACTGCGACACCCGCGGCCCGCGCGAGACGGCGTTTTATGGAGGACCAGGCGAAAGGCCGCATTTCGACCTATGATCAGACCCTCGCCGAGATCAACGAGCGCGACGAACGCGATGTGTCGCGCGAAGATTCTCCGCTGACCATTGCCGAGGACGCGATCGTGATCGACACGAGTGAGCTTGACCTGAGTGAGGTCTTCGCCCAGATGCTTGAGCGGATCAATGATCGTCAGGCCGCCGCGGCTCGGTAAGGGTTCAGTTTGAACCGTTACCGGCGGCTTGAAAACATTGACTTACCAACGCGCGGGTCTTAGAATTACGAATTGCTCTTGTGCTCCCGTAGCTCAGCCGGATAGAGCAACAGCCTTCTAAGCTGTGGGTCGCACGTTCGAGTCGTGCCGGGGGCGAAAGATCGGTTATGGCGGCTATAGTTCAGCGGTTAGAGCGCCTGATTGTGGTTCAGGATGTCGAGGGTTCGAATCCCTCTAGCCGCCCCATTTCCTCTCCCCTCTGATCGAACTGCGAAACGAGTTAGCGTTACCCGGCGGTCTAGGTATTCCGGGTAACTGAATTTGACCGGTTCAGCAAACGATACGGTCGTCAGGTGCGTCAAATCCTATTGGAAGTTGCATTTAGCACTTTTGAGGCTCCGGCGCGTCCATATTGCGTTGGTTTCGGCGGAATAGTATATTTTAGTTTCAGTCTTGTATCAGGAGGTCCTGGACGCAGTACTGCGACCCCGCGGAGACATTTTCGGATAGTTGAATTACCATGAATGATCTATTTCGGCACGTTATCCGGGGAGCACTGATCTCTGTGTTCGGCGTTTTTCTGATCTCCTCAGGTTCCGCGCAGGTAAGGAAGCCGAAAAAGGTCAGGCCGACCGCTCCGGTGAGGCAGCAGCAGACCCTTGTTGCATCACCCGCAACCCCGAACGCTTATCTGCTTGGGGCCGGAACCGGCAATCTGCGCCTTCGCGAAGCACTCGACACGGATGGCGACGGCAAGGCGGACTACGAGATCTTCCGGCCGTCAGAGAACACATGGTACATCTGGCAGAGCGGCGGCGGCATGATAGGCCAGCAATGGGGCCTTGCAAATAACGACATTCCGACACCCGGTGACTTTGACGGTGACGGTAAGGGCGACATCGCCGTCTGGAGAGACGATACCGGTGACTGGTACTGGATCAACAGCTCCAACGGCACTCTTCACTCCGTACATTGGGGAACCACGGGTGACGAACCCGTCGCTCGCGACTACGACGGAGATGGCAAGACGGATCTTGCGGTTGTTAGGCGCGGGGGCGGCCAAATGGTTTGGTACATACTTCGCAGTAGTGACGGAGTAGGAATAGGGATTCCGTATGGCCTTCCGACAGACTTTACAGCCCCGGGCGATTACGACGGGGACGGCAAGTTCGATCTGGCAGTTCAGCGTCCGGGCCCGACGGCGTTAAGCAATGCCACGTTCTACTATGCAAACAGTACGACCGGAAACACGACTACAGTTGTGTTCGGGCTTAGCAAGGACATGGTCGTTCCGGGCGACTATGACGGCGATGGAAAGACCGACATTGCCGTCGTACGAGAGGGGGCGACGCCGGCTTCGAATCTAACCTGGTATGTGCTCCGCAGCTCGGATGGAGTAACGTTCGGCAAGCTGTACGGCCTGACAGGCTACGATTATCCGGTGCAGAACGATTATGACGGGGATGGCAAAACGGACCTTGCGGTTTGGCGTAATACGGACAGGCTTTTCTACACTTTCCGAAGCACAACGAGCACTGAGGACGTTCGCCAGTGGGGATTACCGAACGATTATCCCGTCGGAACGTACGATACTCATTGATAACGTCCAGAAAGATGTCGAGAGTGGTTGACGAGGAATGGCTTGTCAACCACTTTTTGGTTAAGCGATGAACCTTACCGAGGCGATCCGAAACGACTTTCCGGGAACAAAGATCGTGATCCTTGGCGATCTGGTTGCGGACCAATTCCTGAAAGGTACCATATCGCGCGTTTCACGGGAGGCCCCCGTATTTATACTGCGTCATGATGAAACGGCGACAGTACCCGGTGCGGCGGCCAATACGGCCGCGAATGTCGCGTCGTTAGGAGGAAAGGCATGCCTCATCGGAGTCATCGGAGATGACGCCAACGGACGGGCGTTGAGAGCCGCGCTTGTCGACAGCGGTGTGAATGTCGATGGGGTCATTGAAGTTCTAGGGCGATCAACGCCGACGAAAGTCCGTGTTCTCGCAGGTCAGAATTACGCTCCCAGGCAGCAGGTCATTCGGAT
>JAFAOW010000253.1 GCA_019247455.1 Acidobacteriota bacterium
TCGCCAACGTAGCCCGCCTCAGTAAGACTGGTTGCGTCAACGATGCAGAATGGCACGTTTAGCACCCGAGCCAGCGTTTGCGCCAAGAGCGTCTTTCCTGTTCCGGTGGGGCCGATCAGGAGAATGTTCGATTTCTGAAGCTCGATCTCACCCTTTCGCTTTGCAAGCTCAAGCCGCTTGTAATGTTGATAAACGGCCACGGCGAGACGCTTTTTCGACTCCTCCTGCCCTATCACATACTCATCCAGAAATCCCTTGATCTCCTGGGGCTTCGGCAGATGCGCCCGCGGAGTCGATGTTGAACTCTGCTCGTCATCATTAATGATCTCGTTACAGATGTCTATGCACTCGTTGCACACATAGACGCCCGGCCCGGCGATCAGCTTACGGACGTCGTTTTGCGATTTGCCGCAAAAGGAGCAGGTCAAGAGTTCTTCTGGATGCTTGAATTGAGGCATAGGCTATTTTTCGCGGTGTTCAATGACCTCGTCGATAAGGCCGTATTCCTTTGCCTGGACCGGCGTAAGGATGCGGTCGCGCTCGACGTCCTTTTCAACTTGCTCAAAGGACTGGCCCGTGTGATCGGCGATGATACGCGAGGTCAGTTCCCTCATACGAATGATCTCCTCGGCCATGAGCCGAACATCCGTCGCTTGTCCCGAAGCGCCGCCCGAGGGCTGGTGGATCAGAACGCGTGCGTGCGGCAGCGCGAAGCGCTTGCCTTTGGCGCCGGCGGTCAACAGCAGCGCGCCCATCGAAGCGCACTGGCCGACACAGATCGTGGTAACATCGTTTTTGATGAACTGCATCGTGTCGTAGATGGCCATTCCCGCGGTGATCGAGCCGCCGGGGGAATTAATATAAAGATTGATGTCGCGCTCAGGGTCTTCTGCTTCTAAAAACAGTAATTGAGCGACGATAAGGTTTGCGATCTGGTCGTCGATCGGCGTACCGATAAAGATGATCGAGTCCTTGAGCAGACGCGAATAAATATCAAAAGCACGCTCGCCGCGCGAGGTCTGCTCGACAACCATTGGTACAAGGGCCATATATTTCCTCTTACGTTTAGGTAAAGCTTGAAATTGTCAGGTGTAAGTTGTTGAGAATATGGCGGATGCCATACAAATTGAATTGTACAACTTTCATCTGATAAATCAAGCATCTTCTTTTGCCTCTTTGCGGCTTTGCGGGCTAAAAGAAAACGCTTCCCGCCAAAAACGCCAAGTCGCAAAGAAACAGTTATCAATCGCCTGCGGCCTTCTTCTTGCCGGCCGGCTTCTTCGCCGCAGGCTTCTTTGCCTTCTTCGGCTTTTCTTCAGTTGAAACGGCCGCGGCCGCTTCCTCGTCGATCCATTCCCCGTCGGTGATCGTGGCGTGCTGAATGACAGCCTCGATGGATTTACGGGTCTTTAGATTGTTTCGAATAGTATCGAGCCCGCCGCCCTGCTTGGTCAGGGAATCCCTGATCTCCTCGGGCGTAGTTCGGTAATGCTCGGCCATTTTGGCGATCTCTTCGTCGACCTCTGCGTCGGAGATCTCAACCTTCTCGGCCTTTGCGACACGGTCGAGCAGCATCGCACCGCGAACGTCCCGTTCGGCCTGCGTTCGCATATTGCCGTACGCCATCCGTACGAAATTCTCATCCACCTTGTTCAGGTCGACGCCCCGCTGCTGCAGATCCTCGGCGAAATTATTCAAAAGGTTCCGTGCCTGATTCTCGATCAGCGAATTCGGGACCTCAAACGAATTATCCTCGATCAGCTTTGCGATCGCGTTGTTGCGGACCCGGGCATCGGCGTCCGCCTCCGCGTATTTCTGAAGGTCGGCGCCAAGCCGCTCACGCAGCTCTTTGAGCGAACCGTAGCCCTCATCAAGGCTCTTCGCCCACTCGTCGTTCAGCTCGGGCACCTCCGGCGTGCCCACGGACTTCACTTTCGCCTTGTAATGAACTGTCTTGCCGGCGAGCTGCTCGGTCGTAAAACCCTCGGGGTACGATACTGTAAACTCCTTCTCTTCGTCCTCCTTGACGCCGACGAGATTCTCGGTGAAGGACTTCTCGATCACCTCGTCGCCCAAAACGACCTCCAGGTCCTCAGCTGTTATCGGGTCAGCATCAGGAGCGTCATCAAAGCGACCCTCGAGATCGACAATTACGGTGTCGCCCATTTCTGAGGCCCTTCCCTCGACCGGAATGAGCGCGGCCTCTCGCTGCAGCCTTGCGGCGATCAGGTCGTCGACTTCCCCGTCAGG
>JAFAOW010000276.1 GCA_019247455.1 Acidobacteriota bacterium
TGATGCTCGAATGTTTTTTCTTGCCTGTAATGTGCTTTCGTAACAGTTTAACGGCTGCCGCGAATGTGGTGCGAGAGCTTAGCGCCTGGCCGAAGATGGATACATTCCAGGATGGTGATTTGTCCAGTCGGAGGTCTGCGATCGTTATTTCGCGAGGCCCCGCTCCGCTATCGAGCGATTCATATACATCGAAGATACTACCGTGGTACCAATCCTGCAGGACGCGTCCTTCCATCTCGTTTTCGCGAGCATTCACTGAGTCCGGCTTACCGAAGGCGCGAAAAAACTCCATCTCCTGCGATGGCAACGGTACGCCGTTCAGTTCGATCTGAGCCGTACACACTCGCGGCAATGCGAGCAGAAGATTGCAGAGAAGAAATGCGAGGATCTTTGGCATGGCGTGTAGAACTCCCGTGCAAATGTAGCGCGCTTTCGGAAGAGAGCTCCCTAAATATCCTTGCCCCGAACGATCGCGAAGTACGATCTAACCGCAGAAGCTGGGTTACTATCTTTCCTTCGCCCGCCGCAACAACTCTTCCCAGCTCATTTTTACGTGTGTGATTGTCGGTTTCGACCTATTCTGTTTTCGAAGATGGAACGGGCGCGAATAGTTTTTCCAGGAGTAGAATACCTCACCGTGCGTGATCGTCCCACTGTGGGTGCGGTGCGGGCCGACCCACTGTTCTTTTCGCGAGCTCGGTTCGGACTTTCGATACTGGTCGTGTTGTGGTTTCATGATTCTGACGTTGCTACTCAAGTTTGGCGGTGTGTTTGCTGGATAGGTGCCCATAGCTGATGGTGGAATATACCGCGACTTCGTGCAAAGAGCGAAAAATCGAATGCGCGCGGGGTTGGAGTACTTACGAGGGTGGTGCTCACATGGGGTTACTCAAAATACCCACATTGAGAACATGAAGGATCGCAAAACAGGCCTCGATCGCTAGCAGCGAGCCTCGGTACAGGAAACAAAAAATCCCGCTTGCAGAAGCAAGCGGGATGGGTAGATCATTGCTGATCCTCTAAAAAACCCCTGGCGACGACCTACTTTCCCGGAGCTCAGGCTCGAGTATCATCGGCTCAGTGAGGCTTAACTTCTCTGTTCGGAATGGGAAGAGGTGGAACCCTCACGATATAATCACCAAAAGGTAACTTATGTTCGTGATACGCTTCGGATACGATCCTGTTGAAGCGAATCGCTGGAAATGAACAACTTGTGTCAATCAACAACAGAAGCGGCGCTCCCAGGGCAGGGACACGGAATATCACCAGAGTGACATCGAAGATCATGCGAACACAAATTCTAGACTCAATAACATGTGGATTGATAGATGTGCGATACATCTATCACTTCATCGCCAAACACTGGAGTGATGTACCCGCAGCAGGCAAGCCCGCTGCAATAGTTAGAGTACAAACTCTATCATGGATTCGGCAATTTTTACAATACGTCCCGAAGGAAGCATTGGAAAAATTAATAATGAAGTCTATCGGCTTATTAGTAATCGTCGACTGAAGCCATTACTGACCTTACATCTTGATCCTATCAACGTAGTAATCTACTACGAGCCTTCAAATAGGGAGATCTCATCTTGGAGTAGGTTTCGTGCTTAGATGCTTTCAGCGCTTATCCTTTCCGGACATGGCTACTCTGCGATGCCACTGGCGTGACAACAGATACACCGTCGGTCCGGTCAACTCGGTCCTCTCGTACTAAAGTCGAGGCTCCTCAAATCTCCTGCGCCCGCATAGGATAGGGACCGAACTGTCTCACGACGTTCTGAACCCAGTTCACGTACCATTTTAATCGGCGAACAGCCGAACCCTTGGGACCTTCTTCAGCCCCAGGATATGATGAACCGACATCGAGGTGCCAAACCTTGCCGTCGATGTGGACTCTTGGGCAAGATCAGCCTGTTATCCCTAGCGTACCTTTTATCCTTTGAGCGATGGCCCTTCCACTCGGAACCATCGGATCACTAACTCCTGGTTTCCCATCTGCTCGACCTGTCCGTCTTGCAGTTAAGCATTCTTGTGCGTTTACGCTCTACACATGATTACCGACCATGTTGAGAATACCTTTGAGAGCCTCCGTTACTCTTTAGGAGGCGACCGCCCCAGTCAAACTACCCGCCTGACACTGTCCGTCACCCGGATTCACGGGCCAACGTTAGAATTCAACCAAAGCAAGGGTGGTATTTCACTGTTG
>JAFAOW010000302.1 GCA_019247455.1 Acidobacteriota bacterium
TGAAGCGAAGCGAAACCTGTAGGTGCGATAAATCGACCACCAAGCCTGTGAAACAGGCGTCATCCGAACATGTCCCACACTCATCTCCTGTATCACCTTGTCTTTGCAACGAAGGATAGAATGCGGTTGATCCAACCCGTGTGGGAAGGTGAGCTTTTTTCTTACATGGCGGGAATCATCAGGAATCATGAAGGGCGCTCGTTAGAGATCAACGGCGATGCGGACCATATACATGTACTCGGTCGTTTGACCGCAAAAGAGTCTCTTTCGGACTTCATGAGGGAACTCAAGGCTGGGTCATCCCGCTTTGTGCGTCGGAAATATTATCCGAAATTCGCGTGGCAGAGGCGATACGGGGCCTTTACCGTCAGTGAGTCAGCAGCGGAAGCCGTCAGGCGTTACATTCGGAATCAGAAAGAGCATCATCGAAAGCAATTATTCGAGGATGAATATGCTTCATTGCTGGTTAAGCACAATATCGATTTCGATGAGCGCTATTTGTGGGACTGATGACGCGTGTTGCACACGCTGGGACGCGGGCTCATCTGTCTACAGGTTTCGCTCCGCTCCACCTGTAGCTATGGATATCGAGCGTTACAGAAGCTATTTCGGCAGGATCACCTTCCGCACCTCGACAACGCCTTGAAGGTCCGTGGGCATTACGACCCTCTGCGGATTCGTTGGCTCGGTGATCATGTTTGGATCGAGACTGAAGGCCTCGGCTGGTGTTTTTGCAAGGATCGATCTTGGTCCGTATACAACAATAACTACATTCTTGCCCGGCTGGCCGACCGCCTGGATCGCATAGGACTTTTCGACGCGGTGCTCGCCGATCTTTACGGTGACGTCGACTACCGTGTTTAGGACCGATGCCTTTTTATCGGAGGTGGAGACGCCGACCTGACGCGCCGTGAAATCCTCCTTCTTCCCCGCGACATCGATCGGGTCGGTCTGGACATAATCAAGCGTGCCGAAAAGGCTGGCCGGCCCGCGCACGCGTATCTTCGACGGTGCAGCGGTCATGGAATAAACTTCGTACCCGGGCGCAGGCTGCCCCTTCGTTTGCGGTTCGACAGAGAGGTCTTTTTCCAGGACGGCCTCGATATTCACTGCGATGCGGCTCGGCGCGACCTCCACCAGCTTTATACCTTGGGGAAGATTGACGTACACGTTGTCGGGCCCGATCGAAATAGTGCGTTCGCCGGGCTGCACATCCGTCAGGTCGAGCGATGCCGTTAGATCGCCGCGTGTAAGCTGGTTGACGCGCGTGCGGTCGCCGCTCACAACGATATCGACCTCCTGGATCAGCGCATTGGTTATCTCCGCGTTATTCGAGATGTTTGGTACCAGCGGAACCGTCAGTCGCTTTGTTGCGGGCGTCGACAGGCCCGTGACGCCGAGCCATAACGCGAGCGTGATCACCAGCGCCACAAGCTTCAGCCCCCAGTCTTCAAAAAAGACCTTTCGCAGCAAGCTCTTTGTGTAGAACTTCTGCGGCATTAAACGACCTCCGTGCTCCCCGTGGTCTCGGCGGCCAAATTTTTCGTCGATTCGATCAGGGGGATCTCGAGCGCTTCGAGCAGCAGCTTACGAAGCTGGTTGGTATCCAGGTTTCGATGCACATGGCCGGCTTCGACGTACGTGATCAAGCTCGTTTCCTCCGACACGACAAGTGAGATAGCGTCAGAACCCTCCGTAATGCCGATCGCGGCGCGGTGCCGAGTGCCAAGTTCGCGGGAGATCTCAGGATTTTTCGTCAGCGGAAGAAAGACCGACGCGGCGGCTAGGCGTTCGTTTTGGATGACCACCGCTCCATCATGCAAAGGCGTCGACGGATTGAAGATCGACACCAACAGGTCGTAACTGATCCGCGCGTCAAGCTGCACGCCCGCGTCGACAAAGTTGCGCAGGCCGATATTCCGCTCGATCACGATCAATGCTCCGGTCTTTTCAGACGCGAGCGTGGTAACCGCAAGGACGATCTCGTCATAAACGCTCCCGCCGAATTGGCCGCGTTGTTTTTTTAAGATCGGAAATCTGAGGCGGTTCGCAAAATAAATGAGAGCCTGCCTGATCTCAGACTGAAAGAGGACGATGATCGCGATGCCTAAAAACGCGACGGCGTACCTCAATACAAACTCCAGCGTCGACAGCTCGTACACGGCCGCCAGCCAGTAAAGCAGGCCTACAAGCACCATTCCCATCACCGTCGGAACAGCGCGCGTCCCCCGCAGCAGCTTCAGGACGACGTAGACAATGATAAAGACCAGGACGATGTCGAGGACATTCCTGAGCGTCGCAAAAGCCGGTATCTGCTGCAGCCACTGCATGCGTACCGGCTAGAATATCACAGGCGTCGAAGCAGGATTCGGTTTAAGTTAGGAGTGATAAATGCGAAATGAAAGAACTATACCTCGAACGGGACCTCGGCGTTTTGCAGGACGTCGAGTTCGTTGCTTGAGACGCGCTCGAGCAGCTTCTGGTCCTCGAACATCTTCTCGAGGCCATGGACCGTGGCGTACCGCGGTTCGTCCGCAACCGAGACGGGCAGGTTGATAAATGCCCGCATATACTGATCGATGCCCTCAAGCAATGCCCCGCCGCCTGTCAGGATCACGCCGCGATCGTAGATGTCGGCAGCGACCTCGGGACGCAGCTCGGTAAGTGTGTCCTTCACCCGAAGCGCAATACGGCGGACGATGCCCTCGACGATCGGATAGACCTCCCCGGCCGTGATATCGACCGCACCGGGGCCGCCTGTCTGCACGTCGCGCCCCCGGACCTGGATGGATTTTCCGATATCCTCGGGCAGGAATGTCGATGAGAAATTCGTCTTTAAGAGCTCCGTCGTCTCATCACCGACCTGTATTCCCCGGTGACGGCGAAGGTGCGTCGCGAGGCTCTCGTTGATGGCGTTAGAACCGTAGCGTTCGGATGTGGAATGGACGATCGAGCCCTTGGCGATGATAGCTATGTTGGTAGTGCCGGCGCCGATATCGACAACGGCGGTCGCGCGTTTATCTGAGGCCGAAACCCCGGCGCCAAAGGCCGCAGCGAGGCCCTCCTCCATCATGAAGATCTTGCCGATTCCCGCCTCGTCCGCCGCATGCTGAAGTGCACGCTGCTCGACGTGCGTGACGTCCGAGACCATGCTCATGATGGCCTGGATCGCGATGTTAGAGCCGCCCGTCTTCGCCTTTTTGACGAAGTGAGCAAGCATCTTCTTCGTCCTTTCAAAATCGGCGACCACACCTCCGATCAGCGGGGCCTTAACGATAACGTCACGGCCCTCCCGTCCGGCCATGTCAGCGGCCTCCAGGCCGAAAGCGACGACCTCCTCGGTCATCTCGTTATATGCGACGAGCGAGGGTTCATCAAGGACTACGCCACGACCCTTGACGGCGATGATAGTACTCGCGGTACCGAGGTCGATCGCCATCGAATCGGTAACGAGTTTCTTCAATGAAGAGATCTTCAACATACAACTTCTCTTGCTGGATGGGGGGTCTGCTAATTATAGTCCTAACGGATAGCGGGTTCCAAGTCCCATTTCACTTCGTAAAGATCGACGGGCTGCAGACGGTTCTTGACCATGATAGGCTCACGTTTTTCCATCGGAAAGATGTTTCCTGTAGCGTTGGCAGTTGCCTCACTTATGAGGATCTGGCCCCCTTTTGTATTCGCTTCAAGGCGTGAGGCCAGGTTCACGGTATCGCCGATCGCGGTATATTCCGAGCGCTTTTCACTGCCGATATAGCCGATGGTCGCTTCACCTGTGTGAAGTCCAATGCCGACCGAGACGGGCTTAAAGCCTTGCGTGGCCAGGTCCTGGTTGAGTCCGACGATCCGCCGCTGCATCGCGACCGCCGTCATCAATGCGTTCACCGCGTCAGCCGGTGTCTCAGTCGGTGCCCCGAATAATGCCATCAATCCATCGCCGATATATTTATCGAGTGTGCCCCCGTGGTCGAAGATGATCTCGGTCATAGCGGAAAAATATGTATTCAGCAGCGCCACGACCTTCTCAGGGCTTTCATGTTCGGAGAATGACGTAAATCCGCGTATATCCGCGAAAAGGACCGTGATGGTCTGGTTCACGCCCCCAAGCTTGAATGAATTCGGATTCTCGAGCAGCTGCTGAACGACATACTCGGGCATGAACCGGCTGTAGTTCGCGCGGGCGACCTCCTCTCGAGCAAGCCGCTGGTGAGCTCGGACCGTCTCCACGGTGACCGCGGCCTGCGCCGCCACAGCACTGATCAGCTCCAGGTGGTCCGGGCGAAATGCCGCGAAAGGGTCCAGGCGGTCGGCGTAGAGAACCCCGTGGGTACCCGATTGGGTTATGAGCGGAGCACAGATAGTGGAGCGGACCCCTTGCGACACGATGGACTCAGCGCCTTGGAACTGCTCATCGGTCTTTGCGTCTTGCGACAAGAGCGCGACCCCTTCCTTTAGCACCCGCCGGGTGATAGTGCGGCTTACGGTAAGGTCTTGCGTCAGCTTCTCGATGCTCGCATCCCGTGTTTTTGCACCAACTTGGTAAAGGTCCTTGTCCCCCTTCCCGCCTTTCGCCTTCTCGTCGACAAGCAGGGCGACAACCCGATCGGCCGGTGTACCGCGAAAGATAAGGTCCGTGGCCTTTTCAAATATTTCCTCAAGCTCAAAGACCGTTCCGAGTGTCTTACTCATCTCAAAGAGCAGTTCAAGAAACTTTGCTTTCCTGCGTAGGTCCTTTATCTCTTCAGGCGTCGCCAGCGCTTCGTCGATGCTTAGATGTGAACGCCGGCCGATGATCTCATTAACTGAGATCTGCACCTGCGTGTGGCCCAGGGGCGCGTCGTCAAAGGCGACGCCCTCGGGCTTCGCGATCTCCATTTCCGCTTCGGGAACCGGCTCTTCCACCCGTGCGGGGGCGGCGGTCGGCGCAGCTTCCTCGATCGCGGCGAACTCTATCGTGCTCTCGCCGATAGTTACAACGTCGCCGTTGTTCAGAAATACCTCGACTTGCTGCTGGCCGTTTACAAAGACGTGGTTTACGCTTCGGAGAAGCTGCCCATTCTCGACATAGCCGTCGACCAGGCGAACACCGCCCGCTTCGGAAACAACGAATGCATGTTTACGCGAGACTCGACGGTCGTTGAGGACGATATCGTTGTCCTTTGCGCGGCCGATACGGTAGCTCTGGCCAGGTAGTACTACTTCCTGCCAGCTGCGTCCGGTTGGGTCCGTGATTGAGAGTGTGACGGTCACGAGCAAGCTAATTGTAAATGGTAATCAGCAAATGGTAAATTGAGCCCGAACGCGCCGTATGCAAGGCGGTATGCTCCTTCGCGTTCTTCAGGCAATGGCGCCCGACGCGTCTGTAAACTAAATAATAAATAAGGAATTAAGGTAGATCATGAAACAGCGACTGTTCAAACTGGCACTATTTTTCTCGTTCATTCTCGGCGGTCTTGCCCTAACAGCCTTCGCACAAGGCGGCCAGATCGTCGGCGGGTACGGCAGTGTGGACGTTCATGACAAGAATGTTCGCAAGGCTGCTAATGTCGCGATCAAACAGCGATCGGCGCGCACAGGCCGCAAACTCACGCTCGTAAAGATCAACAAAGCCGAAGGCCAGGTCGTCGCCGGTGAGAATTATCGTATGTGCATGGATGTCCGTGACGGACGAGGCCGCATTCGCACTGTCACCGCAGTTGTATGGGAGCGGATTCGAAAACCAATGCTCCTGACCAATTGGGCGAATGGGTGTAAGGAGCTTTGACCCATTGCGAGCTTTAAGCCGCTTTCTCGATCCCGTACCTCGCAAGTTTTAGATAGAGTCCCCTTCGCGTGAGCCCAAGCTCGCTTGCCACGCGGGAGATGTTCCAATTATGCCGTGCCAGGGATGCGCGAATGAGCTGCATCTCAAGCTCTGAAACGGCTTCTTCGAGCGTGCCCCCGGCCGAGATGTTGGTAAACGGCGAATAGACCCCGTCGAATGATGCGATCGGCCGCACATTGGACCCCTCGCCAAAGGGTGTCAGCGGTTTCGCCGTGCGTTTCAGTTCCGGCGAAAGGTGCGCGGGTGTTATCACGTCTCCGTCCTCAGCTCTCGCGACGATCCTCTGAACTTCGTTGCAGAGCTGCCGGACGTTCCCCTCCCATTCGCAAACCATAAGCATATCGATGGCCTGTGGCGTGAAGGTTACGTCGTGCTTGCCGAATCGTGACGAGTAGTGGTTTACGTAATAATTGATGATCGGCGGTATTTCCGCGCGGCGCTCGCGAAGCGGTGGCACGCGCAGCCGGATGACATTCAGGCGATAATAGAGGTCTTCTCTGAAGGTACCGTCCGCGACCTTGTCCTCCAGTGGCATGTTGGTTGCCGCAATAATGCGGACATCAACCTTGATGGGCGTCTTTTCGCCAAGCGGCTGGACCTCGCCCTCCTGCAAAAAGCGCAGCAGTTTCGGCTGCACGTCGAGCGGCAGGTCCCCGACCTCATCAAGAAAGAGCGTGCCGCCGTCGGCTGTGCGGATCGTGCCGGGTGAATCCGCAGCCGC
>JAFAOW010000076.1 GCA_019247455.1 Acidobacteriota bacterium
GTTTACTAGATCGCTTTGCAATGAAAAGAGAACGTCCATGGATGCCAACTTATCGATACGCTTTGTAAACCCCGGTGATTCGACAAAGTGGATCAGTTCTGGCTCCATCGATTTAGACTATACTATTCTATGGTATAGTTGTCAAAAATTATCGACGCACAAAAAAAGGCCTCGGTGAACCGAGGCCTTTTTAGTTTCGCGTTGAGCGAGATGAATGTTCAACGACCCGCTACCGCAGGTGGTACTGACAGGATGCAGGCGGGACGCCTGCGATCCAGTCAGGGAGTTACATTCCCATTCCCATGCCGCCCATGCCGCCGCCGCCCATTCCTGCCATGGGGTCGCCCTTTTCGTCAGGGATGTCGGCGATCATTGCCTCGGTGGTGAGCATCATGCCTGCGATCGAGGCTGCGTTCTGCAGAGCGGTGCGGGTGACCTTTGCGGGGTCGATGACACCGGCAGAGATGAGGTCCTCGTACTTCTCCGTGGCGGCGTTGAAGCCGAAAGCTCCCTCGCCCTCGCGGATCTTGCCGACGACAACAGCGCCTTCCTGACCGGCATTCTGCGAGATCTGGCGAAGCGGCTCTTCGAGAGCACGGCGAATGATGTTGACGCCGATCTGCTCTTCCTCGTCAGCAGCCTTAAAGTCATCGAGCACCTTGGCCGCACGTACGAGAGCTACGCCGCCGCCGGCGACGATGCCTTCCTCGACAGCAGCACGCGTGGCATGCATCGCGTCCTCGACGCGGGCCTTTTTCTCCTTCATCTCGGTCTCGGTAGCGGCACCGACCTTGATCACCGCGACTCCGCCAACCAACTTCGCAAGACGCTCCTGGAGCTTTTCGCGGTCGTAGTCGGAGGTCGTCTCCTCGATCTGGTTGCGGATCTGCTTGACGCGGCCGTCGATGGCTTCGCCGCTGCCCGCACCCTCGACGATCGTGGTGTTTTCCTTGTCGATGGTGACCTTTTTGGCCTTGCCGAGGTCCTCAAGAGTGATGGCCTCGAGCTTGATGCCGAGGTCCTCGCTGATGACCTTGCCGCCGGTGAGCGTAGCGATGTCCTCGAGCATTGCCTTGCGGCGATCGCCGAAGCCAGGTGCCTTGACGGCAGCGACGTTCAGAGTGCCCCGGAGCTTGTTGACGACGAGTGTCGCAAGGGCTTCGCCCTCGACATCCTCGGCGATAATGAGCATCGGTCGGCCCATTTTCGCAACCTGCTCAAGGATCGGAAGAAGGTCACGCATATTCGAGATCTTCTTCTCGTTGATCAGGATGTACGGCTCGTCGAGGACGGCCTCCATACGATCGGGGTCTGTGACGAAGTACGGCGAGAGATAGCCGCGGTCGAACTGCATTCCCTCGACGACCTCGAGGAGGGTTTCCATCGTCTTGGACTCTTCGACCGTGATGACGCCGTCCTTGCCGACCTTGTCCATTGCTTCGGCAATGATCGTGCCGATCGTCTTGTCGCCGTTAGCCGAGACCGTGCCGACCTGTGCGATAGCATCGCCACTGACAGGCTGTGCGAGCTTGTGAACTTCCTCAACGACTGCGCCTACCGCGGATTCGATACCGCGCTTGAGCGCCATCGGGTTAGCACCCGCGGCCACTGTGCGGACGCCTTCTTTGAAGATCGCCTGTGCGAGAACCGTAGCGGTCGTCGTGCCGTCACCGGCAACGTCGCTCGTCTTGCTCGCGACTTCGCGAACCATCTGCGCGCCCATGTTCTCAAGGGTGTCCTTGAGCTCGATCTCCTTCGCAACGGTCACGCCGTCCTTTGTGATCGTCGGCGAACCGAACTTCTTATCGATAACGACATTGCGGCCCTTCGGACCAAGAGTGACCTTGACCGCGTCAGCCAGCTGGTTGACACCACGCAGGATCGCGGCCCTTGAATCTTCACCGTGAATAACTTGTTTTGCCATAATTTCCTCCGGAAATTTGCGAATTTCGATTTGCGATTTGCGATCGTGTGCGGGCGTTTAGCCTTAACATTCGCAAATCGTCAGTCGAAAATCGAAAGTCCTATTTTGCTGCTTCTCCTGCCCGGTTGATGATGCCGAGGATCTCATCCTCGCGCATAATGATGAATTCTTCGCCGTCGAGTTTAATTTCCGAGCCACTGTACTTGCCGAAGAGAACGCGGTCGCCCGCCTTCACGTCGAGAGCCTGGCGTGTGCCGTCCTCTTTGTACTTGCCCTGGCCGGCGGCGATGACCTCGCCCTCTTGCGGCTTCTCCTTGGCCGTGTCGGGGATGAAAAGGCCGCCCGCGGTCTTGTTCTCGCTGTCCTCGATCCGGCGGATGATCACCCGGTCGTGGAGTGGTGTAATTTTAGTTGCCATAGTCGGTTACTCCTTTAGATAAAGTAAGTTAGAATTACTGCGTACGAATCAAATAGAGATATTAGCACTCTTTTCAGGTGAGTGCTAGTGGAAACTTGCGAAACTTGATAAAGAGAGACTCAGATTTAGCCTCAGAGGGCAAAAGAGAACTCTGAGAAGACTTTAACGAAACTCCGGCTTATTTCGTATCTGGGTCCATTCAGGGGCCGCGCGAGGAAAGAAAAGTCGCGGGTGTTATCGGAGAGAGAACACTAGATGGAGAGAGGAACGAGGTCTCAGAGGCTCTGTGAACTCTGTGGCTAAATTTGTGATGAACCTCTCAGAGATCAATATTTACCCGATAAAGAGCTGCCGCGGGATCTCGCTCGCTGAAGCTCGAGTCGAGCATCGCGGATTGGAGTTCGACCGGCGGTGGATGCTGGTCGACGTGAATAACCGTTTTCTGACACAAAGGGAATATGCGGTGATGGCGACGATCGCTGTGCGAGTTGAGGGTGGAGAGTTGAGAGTTGAGAGTGCGGGAATTTCAATACAGATACCTCCCGCAAAGACGCAAAGACGCAAAGAGAGAGTAAAGGTTTGGAGCAGCCGAGTGGAGTCATCGGTTTATCCGGATGAGATAAATGAATTTTTTTCGGATGTGATCGGTGCGAAGGTACGGCTAGTGACGATGACTGAGGCGAAGCGGCCGGTAAATTATTGGTATCGGGTCCACAGAGACGATAACGTGAGCTTCGCGGACGGCTATCCTTTTTTGTTGATCAGCGAAGGTTCGCTGGAAGAGTTGAATCGGAGGATCGCAGAGAACTCTCATCATAGAGACGCAGGCAAGCTGCCTGCGTTCCGACCGAGCCCAACGGCCCATGCCGGGACCCATACCGACGCCATGGTGCAGCCCATACCGATGAACAGGTTTAGGCCGAACCTAGTAGTTAAGGGGAGCGAGCCGTTTGAGGAAGATACCTGGAAGAAGATCCGGATCGGCGAGAACGTATTTCACGTAGTAAAGGCTTGTGCGAGGTGCCCGATTCCTACGATCGATCAGGAAGCGGGCGTGCGGCATTCGTCTGAGCCGACGAGGACGCTGGCGACGTTCAGACAGGTGAGGCGGCGGGGTAAAAACAAGATCCTTTTTGGGCAGAATTTGATCGCGGAAAAGGCGGGTGGGATCGTGAGCGTTGGAGATGAGGTCGAGGTGCTCGATCACAAGTAACAATTAAGAATTAAGAATTGAGGCCACGACCTGTTAGCAGCCTGTAAGCTTCGAGGTAGCGGTCGGAGGTCGCCGCAGCGATCTCGGGCGGCAGCGGCGGGGCTGGCGGTGTCTTATCCCAGTCGAGAGTTTCGAGGTATTCGCGGACGAACTGCTTATCAAAGGATGGCTGGGCGTGGCCGGGCTCGTATTTGTCCCGTTGCCAGAAACGCGAAGAGTCCGGTGTCAGGATCTCATCGATCAGGAGGATATTTCCCCGGCGATCCCGGCCAAATTCAAATTTGGTATCGGCGATGATGATGCCTTTTGTGAGCGCGTATTCCGCGGCCCTTCGATACAGCTCGAGCGAGGTAGATTTGAGATAGGCGGCGACCTTATTGCCGACGATCTTTGCGAAGTCGAGGCCCGAGATATTCTCGTCGTGGCCGCTCGCCGCTTTTGTCGCCGGCGTGAACAGAGGTTCGAGAAGACGGTCGCAGTGTTTCAGACCCGGCGGCAAAGAGTGGCCGGAGGTCCATCCGGTGGCTTTGTAGTCTTTCCAACCGGAGCCCTCGAGATATCCGCGAACTACACACTCGACGGGGAGGACCTCGGTTCGCTTTACCAGCATCGATCGCCCTGCGAGTTCGGCGTGAGCCTGCACTGCCGCGGGCATTTTCGTGAAATCGGCCGTGATCAGGTGGTTGTCGCAAACGTCCTTGAGCTTGTCGAACCAAAACGCGGAGATCTGGGTCAGCACGCGTCCCTTATTCTCGATCGGCGTCGGCAAAATACAGTCGAATGCAGAAAGCCGATCCGTTGCGACGAGCAGCAGCCGGTCTTCGTCGATCTCGTATACGTCACGGACCTTGCCGCGGTGGAGCAGTTTGAGATCCGTGAAATTTGTTTCAGTGACGGTAGCGGCGGAGGACATATTCGAAGTTTCGATTATCCCCAAAAGTCAGTAGTAACGGAAACGCGAGCTGCGGAAGAAAGCAATCTTGCGGCGGAATCCCTATTGGACTACAATCACGGCGGTAAGAGCCGAGGATAGACGTCTATGAACAAGCTTTTGATGACCGCAGCTGTCTTGCTCGTATTCATCGGGGTTTTTGGAACAGCAGCAAACTCGCAAACACGAAGGGTGCGATTCGCTCGCGGGCGGACGTCGCAAACGATATCAAGCGTGTTACCCGCGCGCGGCAGTCTTACCTTTGCACTTTTTGCAAAAAGCGATCAGGTGATGACGGCGGCGGTTACTTCACCCAAAACCTGCGTGAAGTTCGCAAACGCGCAGACAAGTTTTACAGGGGCGACCGGCAGCGGTGACAATTTCGTAAAGATAGAAAATACCTGCCGCACACGCTCTCCGTACACATTTGTCGTTTCTATTAATTATTGACGACCCCAAAATTAGGGGATTCGGGGCGCTCCGATAGGGGCGCCTATTATTTTTGAAATAATTCTGGGAAAACCGCAATGTTGAAAATATATTAACAACGTTAAAAAAGGTGGTGACAAACACGACCAAACACGGCATAATAGTAGCGGCGGATCGCCTCCGCCGCCCGCTCGGCACCCCGCCACGAGTCCCTGATCAGTAATTATCGAGACGATGCGTATCCATCCTCCAAATATCAAGCGGTTCTTTGCGGCATTTTTGGCAGTTGCTGCGTTAATTGGCTCTGTTTCAGCCCAATCAGCGGCAGAGCAGCAGTTTGTCGCGGATTCATCCGGGAACTCGTCGTGGTTCTGGATGATCCTCCTTGTCGTTGCCGGTCTTGGCGGCGGCGCCTTCCTCTGGCGAAAGAGCAAAGCGGGCAAGAACAAGGTCGAGTTCAACTACGAGAATCGTTACCGCGACTACTACAACACGGCTGAGCGCTATGACATGAAGGATCTTGATGCCGAGAAAGAGCTCGAGTGGCTCAAAAAGGCAAAGAAGACCGGGGCCAAGACTACTCCGAAGATCACCTACGGGGCGAAGGCTGCGGTCAATTCTGACCGCGCGGATACGGAAGAGGATTCTCTGGATACAAAGATGTTTCAGGAGAAAATGCGCAAAATGCAGTATGCGCAACTTCCGATCAACTCGTTCAGCGCGCTCGCCCCCGCTCGCAACTATGAGCCGCTGCCCGAGTCGGACGACCCCGCCCTTTTGAATGCCATCGAACAAGCTGACGAAGAAATGGAACCGGACGAGGCCATCCGAGAGATCGCGCTCAACGTCCTGGCCGCCTTTGCTACTACCAATTCGGTTGAAGCTCTTTCGCAGATGGCTATCTACGATCTATCATCGAACCTCCGGTCCAAGGCCGTTTCCGTTCTTACGGAGATCGATCACGAGTCAGTATTTGAGACGATCATACTTGCATGTGCCGACCCGACCAGGGAAGTTCGCGCAGCTGCGGCACGCGGGCTGTTTCGTTTGAGCTTTGATCGTGCGAACGCGTGGAAGCACTTGATAGATACACGCGATGAATTCCGCATGAGCCACGCAGCTCGCGCGGCCGTTGAATCGGGAATCGTCGCTAAATCATTTGAGCGTCTCGTGCACGAGGATATGCGTATTGCTTACGAGGCTTTCGTGCTAGTTGCACTGCTGATCAAGGCCGGAGAGATGAAGGAGATCTTTGACGCGATCAAAGATCATCGAGACGAGAGGGTCAAATTCGCGCTCATTCACACCATCAAGGCGATCAAGGACGAGCGATCGATCGTGGAGTTAAGCAAGTTCGTCCGGTCGAACCGACTTCCTAAGGAAGTTATGGATCGTGCAAACGAGACGGTCAGGAATTTTGACCAGGTCGAAGCACCAGTGCTCTAGTCCGCTATTTCGAAGGTTTGATCCCCACGGCCGTATAAAGCTGAGCAGGATCATAAATATTTCCACCCTTAAAGACCCGTGCGGTTCGTCGGATGTCGCCGATATGCAAAGTCGGGTCTCCATTTATTAAGACCATATCCGCAAGCTTCCCCGGCTCGATAGAACCGAGCTCCGAGTCACGTTTCATCACCCGAGCGGCGCCAATGGTAGCGAGTGACAGTACTTCGGCCGGAGGGATACCAGCATCAACATAGAGTTCGAGCTCGCGATGAAGCCCGAAGCCCGCCGCGGAGTCGGTCCCGGCAACGATGGTTATTCCATTGTCATAAAGAAGCTTGACCATCCGTTCCAACGCCTTTACCGAATCGCGATAGGTCTGGTCTTTTCCTTCCGGCACGGGGAGCCCTCCGCTCAGCAGTCCGCGTCGCGTCAACGGCGGCAATCGGTCTGCAACGGCGGCCATGTCGGGTGAAACCTGACCGGGCCTCGCCGTAAACATATTTTCAAAAACATTGATGGTCGGGTCGCTGACGATATTTCTTTCCTTTAAAAGCTGGATGAAGTCCCTGACACGTTTCGAATTAAGGTCAAGCGACGCTGCTCGGTCGGCAACGGTCGTGAAGCGGGCCGGTGTTCGCGTGTCCTTAACGTCGTCGAAGAAGTTTAGGAACAGGAAATTCACGTGCTGGATCTCGTCGACGCCGTCACGAACGAACTGCTCAGCGTTCATGAAGGCCGGTACGTGACCGCTAACGCGAAGGCCGCGCGCATGTGCCATCTCGACGATCTTTGGCACTAATTCCGGTTTGATCGAACTGTAGATCTTAATGCCGTCGTAATGAAGGGCGGCGTATTTATCGATGATCGCCCGAGCCTCGTCTTCAGTGTCGACAAGATTCTTTGTCGGACCTGTATAAGGACCGCGGCCGTCGATAAGAGCACGCATCAGAACGCGCGGGCCTATCTCATCGCCGGAGTCTACCCGCGCTTTGATGGCCTGCAGCGTGTCGTTGTCGTTACCGAGATCGCGGACGCTGGTCACACCGCCGGCGATGTAATAGAGGCCCTGGCCGGGACCGGTGTGGACGTGCATGTCCCAAAGGCCGGGTATCAAAGTCTTACCGCGACCGTCTACGATCTCGGTGCCCTTTGGAACCTTTACGGTCTTTGCGGAGCCAACCTGTTTTATCCGATCGCCTTCGATAATGACCGTTGAGTTAGGAATGGAGCGTTTTGCAACGCTGTCAAAAACGCTGACGTTAGTGATCGCGACCGGGCCGGCGGGTTTGCGCGTCAGATCGTGGGCGATCTTCAATTGTCGTGCTGTATCAAACTCATCCTGCATTGCAAGCAGGAGCGGCACCGCCGCCTCGCAGCCTTTAAGGATGCTCGACTGCCAACTGCTGAGTTGTCCGAAGTAGTTCTGTCGGTCGTCGAGCCAAACCGGAATGGGATCTGCTCCCAACCCGCGGATGAAATAAAGCGCGGCACTCTTCTGATCAGGCCCGCAATTAACTGTGATCGACCGCGCCTCTTGAATCGTGGCATCCCCAGTCGGAAGTGTCGCTAGATGCGACCCGGGAGCTTTAAGAATGGCCCTCGCGAGGAGCGCGAGCTCGTCACCAGGCCCATTCATCGAAATGTAAAAGGGATTCGCGCTGAGCTTCTGCGATCCCTTTTCAGCGCTGTTAGACCATGAAGCTGTTCCGGACGAGTAAGAATACGTCTCATTCACCGGAGCTTTTAAGTAATCGACACCCTTCGTTTCCTCAAAGACGGGTACGCCGTTCTCGTCGAGCCGGATGGCCGTTGTGGTCTTAGGGCCCCGTCCGCGATCGTTGTACTCGTATGTGTACCGGCGAGCTCCATCGGCCCCAATGGTGATAACTTCCTCACCGGCCGTGTTGGCCATTATCAAGATCGAATAGTGCGCTTCTTGCGAGAATGATGGGACGGAGAACAGGGTTAACACGAAAATGAAAAGTGCCGAAAATTTGAGTCTGAACAGCATCGGGGACGTCTCCTGTCTTTCGGTGAAATGTACGCGGACATTCTGCTCTCAGTGAATCGACTTTGCAATCCGGGCTGCGGTATGATCAAAGAGTGCAATTTCGTCTTATCTCTGAAAATCAGCCCAAGGGCGATCAGCCTGAGGCGATCTCTCAACTAGTCAGCGGACTGAACTCGGGAGCGAAGGATCAGGTGCTGCTTGGCATCACGGGAAGCGGTAAGACATTTACGATCGCGAACGTTATCCAAGAGGTCCAGCGGCCGACCTTGGTTCTTGCACATAACAAGACGCTCGCGGCGCAGCTGTATCAGGAATTTAAGACGTTCTTTCCGGAAAACGCGGTCGAGTATTTTGTTTCGTACTACGACTACTACCAGCCCGAAGCTTACGTTCCGGCCTCGGATCTTTACATAGAAAAAGAAGCGACGATCAACGACGAGATCGATCGACTGAGATTGTCCGCGACGCGCGCTCTATTTGAAAGGAGTGACGTTATCGTGGTCGCGTCGGTATCGTGCATCTACGGACTCGGCGACCCCGATGCATATTACGGGATGCTTGTGTTCATAGAGCCGGGGCAAAAGATCAAGCGTGAAGAATTTTTGCAGCGGCTGGTCGAACTGCAGTATGAGCGGGTGAATATTGATTTCGATCGCGGCGTATTCCGAGTGCGCGGCGACGTTGTCGAGATATATCCGAGTTATCAGGACCAAGCGTATCGCGTGGAGTTTTGGGGTGACGAGATCGATTCGATCTCGACCATCGACCCGCTGCTTGGCGAGGTGCTGCATAAGCACGAGACCCGTGTCCCGATCTATCCGAAAACGCACTATGTGATGTCGCGAACAACGATAAAGCGGGCGGTTCAGACCATAAAAAAAGAACTGGACGAGTACGAAAAAGTGCTGGTCGAGCAAGGGAAGATAGTCGAGGCGCAGAGGCTGCATCAGAGAACGATGTACGACCTTGAGATGATCAAGGAGATGGGCTTTTGCCGCGGCATCGAGAATTATTCCCGTCACCTGACCGGCAAACTTCCCGGCGAGCCTCCGCCGACGCTGCTCGACTATCTTCCGGCGAATGCCCTGATGGTGATCGACGAATCGCACCAAACGATCCCGCAGCTCGGGGCGATGTATAAAGGCGATCAATCGAGGAAGGGAACGTTGGTCGAGTATGGCTTTAGACTACCTAGCGCGAAGGACAATCGGCCGCTTAGCTTTGATGAGTTTGAGGCAAGGCGCGGCCAGACGATCTATGTCTCGGCAACGCCCGGGCCATATGAACTCGTGCAGACCGAGGGCGAGGTCATCGAGCAGATCATTCGGCCGACCGGGCTGCTTGACCCCATTGTCGAGGTGCGGCCGGTCAAAGGGCAGATCGACGACCTGCTGGAAGAGTGTCGCGTCAGGGCTGAGCGCAACGAGCGAGTGCTCGTGACCACGCTGACAAAGCGCATGGCGGAGAACCTGAGCGAGTATTTCGCTGAGGTCGGCGTAAAGGTCAACTACCTTCACAGCGAGATCCTGACCCTCGAACGCATCAAGATCCTGCGGGACTTGAGGCGAGGAGAATTTGACGTGCTGGTCGGCATCAACCTCCTGCGAGAAGGGCTCGATCTGCCTGAAGTGTCGCTTGTTGCGATCCTGGATGCTGACAAAGAAGGGTTCCTGCGTTCGGAACGTTCGTTGATACAGACGATGGGCCGCGCGGCACGCAATGCCGGCGGCAAAGCGATCCTATATGCCGACAAGGTCACCGATTCGATGAAGAACGCGATCGAAGAGACCGAGCGGCGCCGCCATATTCAAGAGGCCTACAATGAGGAGCACGGGATCACCCCGACGACGATCGTAAAGTCGATAGATGCGACGCTCGTGACCGCATATGAAGCGGATTATTTTAAGGTGCCGCTCGAGCTGGATAAATTCGAGGAATATTCGCCGAAACAGCTAAAGGAAACGATCGCGCAGCTCGAACACGACATGCGGGCCGCCGCGAAGGACATGAAGTTCGAACAAGCGGCGGAGATAAGAGATCGATTGAAGTATCTACGGGACCGAGAGCTCGAATATCGATAGCGATTGACTTTGCCTGCCTTTTAAACTACAAAGGCGTAGTTCCACCCATAATTCAACAAGAAGGAGACTCTCACAATGAGGCTTTTCATCCTAGTAGTTTCTATTGTGCTATTCCCGATCTGCTCCTCGGCGCAATGTTCTAAACTCGAGAGCATCTTAAGACACCCTTTTAAGATCAAAGCGGTTCGCGGTGTTAGCAGTGCCACTGCACGGGAGGGAGATTATGTTGAGTTTCAGACGATGGAATCGATATATTCCAAAAATGGTGAAGAGCTATTCCCGAAGGAAACACCCATATACGGACGCGTAACACTGCGAAGGCATCGCCATTTTCCACTTGTTTCAGGAAAGCTAGAGGTCGTCTTAGAGCCCTTGCTGACATGGAACGGACAGCCAGTAGAGATAGGCATAGCACGTTCGGGTAAGATGAAGGCGGCGCTTGGATCTAACCGCAACGTCAATCGGGCCTGCGGCGATCCTGGCAGTGACTGCGTAGCTGGAAGGAGAAACGCAAATGTTGCTGCTGCGGTACCGGCAATCGCAGGGGCTGGCACGGCCGCAGTCGCTTCAGCGGTAAACGACACCAATACCAAGTTCATTATCGTTAGTAGCTTCTTTAGTGTCGCAAAAGATGTCGCTGAGCTTTTGAACGGCACCGATGCGGCGATCGAAGCCGGGGAAATATTCGACCTGCACGTTTCTGCCGAGACGACCGTCTGTCCAGTACCAAAACCTCCGCATGACGGTCAAATGCCCGGCAAGAAGTGATGGAGCAATCGGATAATGGGTCCAGACTTATCTTTCGTCGGATGCAA
>JAFAOW010000218.1 GCA_019247455.1 Acidobacteriota bacterium
ATATTACGCCCGATCACTGTGTATATGCCGCCAACAAAGTAGACCAGTCCCCAGCCCGGAGGCGAAGTCGCGAGCGTGAGATCGTTATTCCATGCAAAGGTCCCCAACCAATACGCAGATAGATTCTGGCCCCATTTATCGTAGATCGTCGCATCGCCGCCAAAGAATTCACGAAGGTCGTATACGTGAACAAATATTCCGAAGATAAGGCGGGCCAAAAGAGCTACGAGAAATACCTTGGTAACGAATTCCCTATCTTCCGTGAAATAACGGAAAACAAAGATGGCTATGGCTGAAAGGACGGTTACGACGAGTATCGACATGCCCATTTCGGGCAGAAGCATAGAAGCTATCGCCAATGCGATTACGGAAAAACCAAGGACAATATAATAGCCGGACGACATCGCCTTATTGAGTGCGACGAACCAGGTTATTCTCTAGAACCATGGCGTCAAAATTCGAGCGCTTAAAAGTACTAATGGCGTCATCCGGCGAGCACACGATGGGTTCCTGAACATTGAACGAGGTGTTCAAAACACATGGAACGCCGGTCAACTTCTTAAATTCGTTGATGACACCCCAGTACCGCGGGTTTACCTCTTTACTGACCATTTGAGGTCGCGCAGTACCATCCACATGGACCACTGCGGGGATCCGATCCTTGTATTCCTCGGAAACCGCGATCACTGTGATCATGAACGGGTCGTGGTGATCAACGCCAAAAATATCCCGCCCATGCTCCTCGAGCATTGACGGTGCGAGAGGCCGGAACCACTCACGAAGCTTTACCTTTTGGTTCAATATCTCTCGCATGTCCTTCCGTCGCGGGTCGGCAAGAAAACTGCGCGCGCCCAAGGCTCTTGGGCCAAGCTCCATTCGCCCATTGAACCAGCCGACGACCGCTCCATCGGCGATCAATTTCGCTACCACCGGAAGTAAGGCGTCATCTTCCAATGTCTCATAATCAAGCCCCGAAGCATCAAGGGACGCCCGGCACTGATCATTAGAGAAGCCAGGCCCCCAATAGGCATGATCCATAACGAACGTCCGGGGCATGCCCAGGAGCTGGTTCCAGACATAAAAGGCCGCACCTACAGAACATCCGGCATCGCCCGCAGCGGGCTGCACAAAGAAGCGCTTGAACGGGCTTTCATGGAAGATCCTGCCATTCATTACAGAATTGAACGCCACCCCGCCGGCCATACAAAGATCATCCTCTCCGGTCAACTTTTTTATCTCACCAACGAGATGCAGAGCCGTTTCTTCAAGAACTTTCTGTGCTGAACTGGCGATATCCCAATGATGTTCGTTCAAATCCTCGCCTCTTTCACGCCCGGGGCCCAGCTCTTTTATTATCGCATCCGGGAACTCGTAGTGCTTAGCAAGATGATGATCCAGGATTCGAATGTTAAACTTAAAATCTCCGTGGCCATTGGTCGTTAGCACTTTTTCGCGAAAGAAATCGGCGAATTTAGGTTTTCCGTAGGCAGCCAAGCCCATTACCTTCCACTCGTCGCCGGCGAACATATCAAACCCGATATAATTCGTGACAGCCGAATAAAACTGACCGAGCGAGTGGGGCAGCTTGATGCGCTTCAGGACTTTTATCCTATTGTTAGTGCCGCGGGAGAAAAGCGTTGTCGTGTCCTCTCCGGTACCATCCCATGTGAGGATAGCCGCGGACTCAAAAGGAGATACAAAAAAGGCTGATGCCGCGTGCGCCTGATGGTGTTCAATGAAATGGAACTTAAAATCGCTCGGGCCGAAGTGCTCACGCAGTCGACGGGGATGTTTGAACATGCCGAGATACGACTGACTAACCTGGGAAACCCCACGGTCCACACGTGCTTTGAACATGCCGCGGCCCATGAAGGCTGACTTCGCCGCCTGCAGGGCTTTGTGCCTTAGGATCCAGGGTTTCCAGTAATGACCGACGTGATCTACTTCCTCTAGCCCAATTCCCGCCTGATCCAGGCAAAACTGGATCGCCCGATATGGAAATCCACTGTGATGCTTGACGCGGGAGAAGCGTTCTTCCTCCACAGCAGCGATCAGCACTCCATCCTTAATTAGTGCTGCTGCAGAATCGCCAAGAGTTGTTAGCCCAAGAATGTACATAAGATCTACCCGCCTTGCTAGCCGACGTTGATAATTCTATAAAAACGGCGTCTCCGCGCGCCATTGCTTCGCAGAGAAACATTGCGGGCACCTATTTTGCGTAGGTCCCTCTGCAGGCATTTTGGAAAATGTCAGCGAGCTTTCTTACCTGCTGATCAATGGTAAAGTGCTCCAATGCGAAGGCTCTGCCCTTCTCGCCCATGGTCTGTCGCAATCCGTCCGAGGCAAGCAATTTCATTAGCGACTCGTACCACTCAGTGTCAGAGCTGGCCGCGAAATGCGTTTGTCCTACCAGGCCGGTCTCTCCGCAGTTTCCGGCAGGGGTGACCACGAACGGTAAGCCGGCGGTCATGTATTGCACGGCCTTGAAGCAAGACTTTCCATGCAGCCAGTCGTGACTTGCATTTGCCGCTACGACCATCGGATACAGGCCTATGTCAAAGGACCTGAAATCGTCGACTTCCCGGTCGAGACGCCAGGGGAGACTCTCCACCTCAAAGCTTAAGGAATGTGTATCGCGTCCGGAGCCTACTATTTTCAGCTTAAAAGTATTGTTAGCGGCGAGCTTCTCAAGCACCGGGAACAAAGACTGGAGAAAAGGATAGGTTGAGTGCGTGCCTATCCAGCCGATAGTTACCGGATCACGGTTAGACCTGTCGACGGGTGCAAACTTTTCGGTATCGATAACGGTCGGAACAATACTCGTCGGCTTGTTTCGCTTCTGGACATATTCGGCAACAAACCGGTTGCACGAGATAACATACGTCGCGAGGTCGATAAGCTGATCGGTCTTCCCAAAGAATTTAAGCGCGCTTCCTAACCGGCCATAAGTAGGGCTTGTATAGGGAACGTACGTCGCATCGTCGAGATCGAGTACGATCGGGACTCGTCCTACGACCCCGAAGAGCCATTCGAAGACCGGCGGACCAAACATCATGGCCTCTCGTTGTACAAAAACGAGGTCATATTTTCTAACCGACAGCGCGTCTGCGAAACGCCCGAAAGCCGGTTTGATAAGACCGGCCGCATTACGAACGATACGCCCGCGCTTGTAGAAATTTGCAAAGCGCGACCCGTCCAGAAATGGACGGAGCGTCATATCGATACCATGAGCGGCCAATGGCTCGACGAATTGCGCCAAACGATATCGAGTAGCGGCAGCTTCTGCGGGGTAGGAGCAGACTGCCAAAACACGTATTCGATCCATAATTATGGCAATTGCCTGTTTATGAAAGCTGTGCCAGTTCGCTCTTAATACCCGGGTAGTAGGAGTCGATATATTCTCGCAGAGCCGTCTTCCAATCCTGCATGCAATTTAGGCCTCGGAGTTCAAGTTTCTTATTTAGGAGCCTTTCCGAGGGGGGGCGGGGGGCTGAGTAAACATCCTTAAAATAGTCAGATGACACCTCTCGGATGGCAACCTTGTCAGCAAGGTCAAGGACCCTCACGAGTTCTTTGGCGACCTCAAGCCGGCTCGTAGTGCCTTTGCAAACCATATTGTAAAGTCCCCAGCACTGCGATCTGAGGAGAAGGAGCACGTTCTTTGCAAAATCCACCGTGAAGGTCGGTGTGCCGTCTTTGTCGTTTACAACATGGATCTCCTTCTTTCCCGAAAGAAGCTGCAGGATCAGTTTATTGATAAATTTCTTGTCCTTTTCCTTGCCGCCGCCCATCATCCAACCGGCGCGGCATACAAGGTATCGATGAGCATGTGCCACGACGTACTGCTCGCCCATGAACTTCGAACGAGCGTAGTGGCCGAGCGGATTGGGCTGGTCCCAATCGTCATACTCCTCATGCTTGCCGTCGAAGATCCCGGCTGTACTTATGTAAAGTAATGGGATCTCTAGCTGATTAGCTATAAAGACCGCGTTCTCGACTGAAATTGTGTTCGTTAGATAGGTCGCATCCACATTTTTTTCACAGAATTCAAGATCGGTGTAGGCACCCAGGTGGAAGAGATACTGCGGATCGAAACCGGTGACATCCGCAATATATGCTTGACGGTCCCTGAAATCGAGATATTCCAACCAGGGAGCATTAACGTCGATATCAGTACATTTCAGCTCGAAATCGGAACCGAAAACCTTGTGGAATGCCTCGCCCAACATTCCGCCCGCTCCGGCGATATAGATACGTTCTTTCATTTGTTCTTCTCTTAGAAGTCTAAACGAGGGCCATCACCGCAACAAACGGCTCGAGGCACTACACTTTGTTTGGAAGAGGGAAGCTCAGTTAGTCTGGTCGCTCGGCTGTGGA
>JAFAOW010000186.1 GCA_019247455.1 Acidobacteriota bacterium
AGAAATTTCCGGAGACGCCGGAAGGAATGGCATGCGCGATCTTTTTTGAGCAGGAGACCACCAGTGCGAACGAAGACGAAGTCTTTTCCGCATGGAATGGTCTGCTTGAGAAATATAACGCGGCTGTCGATCGGTCGTGGTTCGCGACCAATGAGCAGGACCGCGAGAAGATGCGGAAGTTTCGTCATGCATTGCCGGTTGCCGTGAATGAATTCATAGCCCGGCACAAGCAGCGAAAGGTCGGAACGGACATGGCCGTGCCGGATGAGGCGTTTCCCGGGTTTTTGAAATTTTACAAAGATACCCTTGATGCGAGCGGGCTCGACTATGTGATCTTCGGCCACATCGGCGACTGCCATTTGCACGCGAACATGCTTCCGAAGAACGATGCCGAGGCGGAGAAGGCTCGGCACATTTACGGACGGTGTATCGCGCAGGCGATAATGCTGGGCGGCGTTGTTTCGGCTGAACATGGCATTGGCAAGCTAAAGCGAAAGTATTTGGCGGCTATGATGGGCGAGCGATATTTGAACGAAATGGCCGCGGTCAAAAAGTCTTTAGATCCGAAGGGTATCCTGGGACGGGGCAATATGTTTGACGAGAGTTATTTACAATGATCAAAGCAATTTTGATGGATTTTAACGGCGTCATCATCAACGATGAGCCGATCCAAATGCAGGCGTACAAGGAAGTGCTTGCGGCCGAAAGTGTCGAAGTCACGGAAGAGAGTTATCTAGGTTCGCTGGGAATGGACGAGACGGCCTTTGTGCGAAATGCATACAAGGTTTGCGGCAAGGAATGCCCTGAAGATCGGATCCAGGAACTGATCTCTGCCAAACAGGCAAAGTGGCGGGAAATGGTGGATAAGGAACTTCCCTTATTCGAAGGGGTCGTCGATTTTGTGGAGAAGATGTCGCAGGTATTCGACCTCGGCATTGTCAGCATGGCGCCGCTAAACGAGATCGAAATGGTCCTGGAGCGAGCCGGGATCGCACCGCATTTTGGTGTCATTGTCAGTGCCGAGGATGTTTCCAATCACAAGCCCGATCCGGAATGTTTTCGCATTGGTTTTAGAGAGCTTGACGAGGTGCGAACGGCGAGTGGCCGCCTGCCCATGACGCATCGCGAGTGTCTGGTGATCGAAGATTCGCCCCCGGGCGTCGTCGCGGCAACGACGATGGGGCTGCCGGCACTGGGCGTTGCCAATACGGTTGGTGCCGAGCAGCTTCGGGCGGCGGGAGCCGGCGCGATCGCAAAGGACCTTCGGGATTGGTTTCCGGAGTCTGTTCAGTTGGTTTTTGGATAAGAGATTTCAACGCAAAGACGCAAAGACCCCAGGCGGCACAGACGCAAGGCTCTGTCTTTGCGTCTTTAGTAACTTGGCGCCTTTGCGTTAATTTTGATCTAAATGGCTGAAGAGTTTTTTATTTCTCGACAAGAAACCGGCGACCTTTTGAATGCGGCGGCCTTTATCGGCGAGCGTATCAAGAGTGCGGATGGACACGCCGAGGCGATGAAGGCGATCGTCCCGATGTTCCTCGAAAGGGGTAACGTCGATCTCGCGGCAGAGCTGGCGAATCAGATCGTCGAACCATTCTCGCGAGACAAGCTCCTGACTCAGATCGCCGTCAAATGCGCGGATATGGATGACGATGACTACGCCATGCAGCTCGCCGACGCTATCGAGGACGACGGGCTCCGCTCGCAAGCGTTTGAGAGCATCGCGATGGTGAAGTCGAACAAAGACCAATTTGAAAAGGCGCGTGAGATCGCGGGAATGATGAACCATCCCGATTACGTATATGCCGGCATAGCCGTTGGCGAGGCGCGGGCAGGCAACAAAGAAGCGAGCGAAAAAGCCTTGACCGAAACGGAATTTGCGAGTGCAAAGGTTTCCGCGCTCGAGCACATCGCGGCCGCTGCGATCGAAAACAACGAGATCGACCGGGCTGTCGAGATGCTTGACCGTGCCGCGGACGTTGCCGATGAGATCGAGCATGATGAGGAGCGGATCCGAGCCTTCTGCGACATCGGAAATCTTTTTTACGAGGGGAAGCGCAATGACAAAGCCATAGATATCTATGACCTCGCCCGTGATAACGCTGAGCAGCTCGACAATATTCACAAGGACAATTTCCTTAGTGTATGTGCGCTCGGATTTTTGTTCGCTGGAAGCGACGAGTTGTGCGAACGTACTCTCGACCTCGTGATGGATAAGACGCAGATGGCGTCCGCATTGCTCGGAAGGGCGCGTTTTGAATGGCAAAACGATAAGAAGCAAGACGCGGTGGATTCGCTTGAGGAGGCGTTTGAGATCCTGCGTTCGCAACGGGATCTCGAAACCCGTGACAGCCGCGCGAGAAACGCTCTGATGGGTGCGGTAGCGGTGCAATTCGCCACTTTCGAAAATGCAGAACGAGGCATCGAGGCTGCCCAGAAGAACGACGATCCTGACGAAACTACGGCCGCGCTCTCGCAGATCGCGCAGATCTTGGTCCTCCGCCAAAATGACGACCTGGCCCGCCAGGCCATCAACGAGATCCCTGACGATGCAGGCCGGCTCGGAGCTTTGGTAGGAGCTGCCGATGCCAAGCTTCGGCTCAAAGAAACCGATGCTGCGATGGCCTTCCTTGATGAGGCAGCGACGTTAGCGGATTCAGTGCCGCAATACGCCTCGCGCGCTAATGTATTGAGCGAGATCGCTGATCGATTCTTTTCGCAGGGGATGATCGATCGCGGGAGACAGATCGCCGCGGACAGTTTGGCCGTCGTCGCCGAGATCAAGGATGAAACGACGCAGGCAGCCGCGCTTGCAAGCCTTTCGAACGTCTATTCAGAACATGGCATTGAGCCCGGGGAAGCGGAGGCCGCGATCGTCAAGCGCCTCGTCGATCGTTTGGATTAACTAGATCTCGCCCGCGATCAGGTCCTCGAGGGTATCCCTCTTCCTTATTAGGTTCGGCTTTCCATCCGCTCTGATAAGGACCACCGCGGGAAGGCCGCGGCCGTTGTATTGCGAGGCCTGCGAGAGTGAATAAGCGCCGCAGTTGAGCAACGCAAGGAGCTCACCGACCTCCACATTCTTCGGGAGCAGGCGGTGGTCAGGCAGTCTATTTTCACCCTCGATATCAAAATACACGTCCCCGCCGTCGCATAGCGGTCCTGCTAGCTTGTATTTCGTTTTATGCGGCTCGCCGGCCCGGCTCGCGGAGATCATATGGTAGTACCACTTGTACGTCTCCTGCGATAACAGCAGGTTGAAGCCCGCGTCGGTCAGAAGCCAGTCATCGACCTTGCCCTTAGCATGCTTGGAAAGCCGCCGTTCCTTTTTGTTGCGCACCGTCGTGAGGCACACGCCCGCATCGGCGATGATGCTGCGGCCCGGCTCCAAAAGAAGCATCAGGTCGGCCGCAAGCTCGCGATTCAGCTCTGAGAGATTCACGATAGGCTCGATCGTCGCCCACGCGTTTGCGATGGCGTCGACGGGATCGACGGAGGCCGAGAACATAGCCCTTTGCTCCGGCGGAATATCGCGTTCCTGCGAGTTGTCACGAAGATAGTTGACGGGGAATCCGCCGCCGAGATTTACGTGACGCACTTTTACGCCGCTTTCACCGTAGATGACCGCGAGACAGATAAAGAGCTTTTCCAAGGCCTCGGCGTAGACCTTCGGATCAGGATTCTGAGAGCCGATGTGCAGATGGATGCCGCAGAGGTCGAGATGCGGCGAATCTTTGTATTTGCGAAACCCCTCGAACGCCTCGTCGGGCATCATCCCGAATTTTGAGGTTAGGAGCGCTGTCTGTAGCCCCGAGTGGGTGCCGCTCTCGATCTCAGGAACAAGGCGAAGGCTGACGCTCGCGCGCTTTTTCAAACGGCGAGCCGTCTCCTCGATCAGCGACAGCTCAAAAAGCGAGTCGACCTGGATGGCGTAGATGCCGGACTTGATCGCCAACTCTATCTCCCAGACCTCCTTGCTGGTGCCGTTAAAGATAATTTGCGGGCCCGTGAACCCAGCCTTCAATGCCTTCCAAAGTTCGCCACCCGAATTGACCTCGATATCCACGCCGGCATTCTTTACCGCGCGCAAAATGCCCAGCGTTGGCATCGCCTTCGCGGCGTAGCAAAGCTTTAGAGAAAACGGGATGACGTTCGCGACGGCCGCGATCCGCTCGATGTTGTGACGGATACGGGACTCACTGTAGACGAAAAGAGGCGAGCCGTACTTCTCGGCCAGAGAGACAGCAGCCACGCCGTCGATGTGAAGATGATCGCCGCGGACATCGAGAAAGCCATCGATGATCCACGCATTCCGGTCGGACATTGGTTGCTATTGTAAAGGAACGAGGCAGATGTTATCGAATTTGGTCTTGCCGCTATGTGCTGTTCGGGTTAAGCCCTTGCTCATGCGCGAGCTTCTGCACTGGCTACTTCTTAATAATGATGCCCGTTCCGATCGAATAGAGACCCGGCAGCGAGATCGGCAATTTTCCGGTGATATCCTGCTCACCTAGAATCGCCCTAACGGCCGCGCGCTGCAGGCTTGGCATATCGCCGTAAGCGACGACGTATGTCTTGAGGTCCTTAAAAGATTGGAGGATGTATGGGTTGCCGTAGCTGATGCCGATCACTTTCTTATCGCTTTTGAGCAATTCACGAAGCAGCGTGGTACCGCCCGCGGGCAAACCGGTACTATTCTTGTCGCCTGAGCGGACGCGGCCGAAGAGTCCCACGATGATCGTGTCGCAATCCGCCAGAGTCTTTCGAGCGGCCGCAACCTGCTCGGCGGACGAGCCTTCCTGTAGGTAGGCGGAGTTGAATTTGACGCCCGAAGCCTTGAGTCCCGCGACCGTGCTCGCCATCGTGAGCGTCCCGTCGATGCCATTCGAGATGCCGAGCACACCGATCTTTCTCGCACGGTCGAGCGGAATGAGATGCTGTTCGTCGCGGACGAGCGTGATCGCACGCGTCGCGATCTCGTCGGTAAGTGCTTGCGATTCATTGCCGCCGACGATGCGGTCGATCTCATCGATCGGCGTGATCTTATCCTTGAAAAGGCCCAGCTCATACTTCCACGCGAGGATCTTACGGACGGATTCGTCGAGCCGGGCCTGAGTGATGCGGCCCGATTTTACGGCGTCGATGAGACCATGAATGATCGGATCGGCCGGGTCGGTCGGTTTCTCGAGAATGTCGGCACCAGCGAGGAACGCGCGAATGCCCGCTTCGGCCTGATTGAAATAAAGCGTGAGCCCGCTCATCGACATTGCGTCGGTCACGATCAGGCCCTTGAAGCCAAGGTCCTTTCGCAGAAGCTCGGTCTGCACTTTTTCCGAAAGTGTCGCGGGGATGGTCGCTTTTTCCTTTACGATCTCCGCACCCGGAGCAGCATCACCGCCCTGGTAATCCTTGAGCGGTCTGATCTCCTCGGGATCTATCTGTGGAAGCGCAATGTGGGCGATCATTATGGACCCGACGCCCGAATTTACGGCCGCACGAAATGGTACAAGCTCGGTTTTCTCGAGGCTCTCGCGCGAGTGGTCGATGATCGGCAGGCCGCGGTGGGAATCGATATTCGTGTCGCCGTGCCCGGGGAAGTGCTTCGCCGTCGCGATTACGCGCTGGCTCTGAATGCCCGCGATAAATGATGTCCCAAATTTCGCGACGGCCTGCGGGTCCTCGCCAAAACTCCTTACGTTGATAACGGGGTTGTCCGCGTTGTTGTTGACGTCGAGCACGGGTGCGTAAACGTGCTTGATGCCGATCGCCTTTGCCTCGCGGCCCGTGATGACGCCGACGCGGTAAGCGAGTTGGGGATCGCCGGTAGCCGCGACCGCCATCGCCCAGGGGAAGTTGACCGCGTCCTCGAACCGCATTCCAATGCCCGTCTCGGCGTCGAGTGACATCAGCAGAGGGATCTTGGCGTTCTGCTGCATGCGATTCTCAAGGATCGTCGTTTCGTAGATCGGCGCACCGAAAAAGATGATGCCGCCGATCTTGTTCTCGACGACCTGGCGCTGAAGCTCTTTGAAGTACGGGCTGTCCTGGTTCGCGAACTTCGCGTTAACGCCAATGTGGATAAGTTGGCCGACCTTTTCCTCAATTGTCATTTTCTTGAGGAGTTTGTCGGCCTTTTTCCACGAGTCCGCCGAGGGCTCAAACCGGCCGGAGGGCGCGCCGTTCTGAGCGCGCACGGCTGCGACCGGCGCACCAAGCGCTAGAAGCAGAAATAGGGAAAGAGCTTTCTTAAACAGCATCTTCGGTTACGGGTGCCGGGGTATCACGTTTCGGTAGCAATGCACTCAAAGTATAGCCGACCGAGAGGCAGACGATGGTGCCGAGCAGCACGTACCACGTCCACGCAAGCGTTGTGTAGATCTTTACGAGGAGCATCACAGTCATGGATGCCAGCATTCCTATGACGACGCCGCGAGAATTCGCGCGTTTTGTCAGCACGCCGAGTAAGAAAGCACCGAGCATCGTCCCGTAAACGAGCGACGCGATGGTGAGACCGGTCGTAAACACGGACTGAACGTTCTGCGCGAGGAACGCGATCACGATCAATATCACACCCCAGATCGCAGTCAGCCAACGTGAGAGTTTGAGCAGCGATTCGTCTGAGGCGTCGGGACGGAATAGAGGTTTGTAAAAATCAAGGATCGTCGTTGACGCCAGCGAATTCAGAGAGCCGCTTAGATTGGACATCGCAGCCGCAAAGATCGCCGCGATCACAAGGCCCGACACTCCATGCGGCAGCTGGGCGACGATGAATTGCGGAAAGATGCGGTCGCAAGTTGCCGGCACTTCCTTTAGACACTGGCCCGCCGACATTGCCGGGTCGATCGGTGTCGACGAATAATAGACGTAAAGCATCACGCCGATGAGCAGGAACAATGCAAACTGGAACAGCACGACGAATCCGCTCAGGATTATGGCCTTTTGACTATCGCGCTCGTTCTTGCAGGTGAGCAGGCGCTGAACGAGCAGTTGGTCCGTGCCGTGCGAGGCCATTGTCAAGAAAGTTCCGCCGAGAAGGCCGGCCCAAAAAGTGAACGGCAATCCAAAATCGAACTTAAATGAGAATGTTTGAAACTTGCCCGCCGCGGAGCCCACGGCCTGTACCTGAGACCATCCGCCAGGGATCAGCTTCAAGAGAATATACGCGCCGACGATCGAGCCGCCGATGTAAATGATGAGCTGGATCAGGTCAGTCCAGATCACCGCTGCGATGCCGCCCTCAAATGTGTACACGAGCGTGAGCACGCCGACGATAACGATCGACCAGAGAGTGATATTCGGAATATTCGGCAGCGACGAACTGAGGACCGCTGTCAGCACGATAGACGCAGCGTAAATGCGCACGCCCTCGGCGAGAGCCCGCATGATCAAAAACAACGAAGCCGCGAAATTCTTTACCGAGACGCCGAAGCGGCTCTCTAATAATTGATAGGCGGTGAGCAGGTCACCTTTAAAGTAGGCGGGGATGAACAGGAAGCTGATAATGAAGCGCGCGATGATGTAGCCGAAAACGACCTGCAGGTACGTGAAGCTGCCGCCTTGTTCGGGAGCCGCGTAATTTGCATATGCGATCGCGGGCACGCCGATCAGCGTGAGGGTGCTTGTTTCTGTTGCGACGATCGACAGGCTGATGACGACCCAATTTACGTTCTTGGAGCCGATGAAATAGTCCTTGACCGTCTTCTGCGATTTGCGGAAAAGCACGCCGAAGATCGTGATCCCGACGAGATACGCGGCGAGGACGAGATAATCGATCGCTGAAAATCCCATAGATTATTTGAGTCGCTCGATGGCGGCGTCAACGACGAAATTCGTCGCCGTTAGTGCCGCATTCGCATCATCATACCCAACATCGGCCCGCTGCATAACCAAGGCAACGCGAAGGTCTTCGTTCGCTCTATCGAGCAGGGTGGTGGCGGCCGCTTCATCAAGATCCGTTTCTGTCATGAGGATACGCAAGGCACGGTCCCTTAGTTTGACGTTCGACGCCTTAACGTTCGTCATCCGGTTTCCCTTGACGTAACCGAGCTTGATCATCGCGACCGTCGAGATCATGTTAAGTACCATCTTTTGCGCTGTGCCCGATTTCATCCGTGTCGAACCGGTGATCGCTTCGGGACCGACGACGGGGACGATCGCAATATCGACAACCTTTGTTATCTCAGAATCCGGAACGCAGGTTATGCACGCGGTGAAACAGCCAAGCTGCTTTGCATCTTCAAGAGCCCCGATCGTGTACGGCGTGCGGCCGGAAGCGGCGAGCCCGATGACCGCATCATTGTTCGTCAGGCCGCGAGCTCTTAGATCAGCAGCACCCGCTGCCCGGTTGTCTTCGCTCGCCTCGGTAGCTTTGTAAAGGGCGTCGTACCCGCCGGCGATGATGCCTTGGACAAGCTTGTAATCGACACCGAAGGTCGGCGGTATCTCCGACGCATCGAGAACGCCAAGGCGCCCACTTGTTCCCGTGCCGACGTAGAAGAGACGCCCGCCATTCTCGAGCCGTTCGACAACTCGATCCACCGTTTCCGCAATATCAGGGATTACCTTTTCAACCGCTGCTGCGACATTCGCGTCCTCGGCGTTGATCATGCGGAGGGCTTCAAGCGTCGACGCTTTGTCGATGTCGGATGTGGCTGGATTGGATCGTTCCGTGATGGAAATCATTGCTTTTATTTGTGTTTAAGCGTAGTTGAAAGTCAAGGCAAGCATTTTTGACAGAGAGTTAGCAGGAAGGCTGGCTGTTATTGACCAAATTTGTTGATCGCCATGAGGGCGGCGGCATGGGCGGGCGGCATTTTGGGCGGCTCGAGGTGTGCGTATGGCGCAACGGAGCGGATGAGTTTCTTCATCGGCCCGGTTACGAGCTTTCCGGCGTTGAAGACACTTCCAACGCAGCCGACAGGGAATTTGGATCCGTTGAGGCCGAGGCGATCGATGACGGCGGCGGCGGCCGTACCTAGCTCGTTACCGGCGTCGGTGATGATCTCGCAGGCCACTTCGTCGCCATCGTTAGCGGACTCGGTAACGCAGCGAGCGAAGCCTGCGATGCGGCTGTTGTCCATTCGGGGAGCGTAGATCGCGCCGATCAGGTTGTCGACGCTTGAAGCTCTGAAGTATTCCGCGGCCCTCTCACTCAAGAGAGTTTTTGGCCCGCGTCCGTCAGAAGCCTTTGCAATAGCGTGAAGAGCACGTTCGGCGATGCCACGGCCGCCGCCTTCATCACCGGCGATCGGGCCCCAGCCGCCTGCCATCGCTCTTTCACCCGCGGCGTTGACTCCAAGACACACCGAACCGGTGCCGGCGATGACGACAACACCCGGCTTGCCCAGCGTCGTGCCAAAAAGGGCGATCTCTGCATCGGTCGTGATCTCCGTTCGGCGAATTCGATAGCGCCCGACAAAACTTTCACGAACACGTTCTCGCATGTCGAGACGCCTTGCACCCGCAAGTCCGAGGACGGCAGCGAAAATATCACCTCGAGATAGGGCGGCTTCGTCGCAAGCCTTGTCTACAGCCTCGAGAATATTTCCGACGGCGGTTTCCACGCCGACGCGCAGCGGATTTCCGGGACCGCCCGAGCCCTCGGCAAGGACCTTTTTACTAGCGCTCATCAGCGCAATGTTCGATTTTGTGCCGCCGCCGTCGACGCCCAGGTAAAGCTGGTAGGTTCCCCTTTTCTGTTTTCGATCCACTTCGGGCCTCATGAATTGCACGCCGACCGGTCCAAAAAACTACCTAATATTCTTCGGGATACTTGACTTATAATCAAATTTAACGGATTTTATGTAGTCAATAAGCACAGCTAATCGACCGCCGGGCTATGGAGATCAGACAACTAAAGGCCTTTCTTGCCATTGCCGAAGCCAAGACCTTCACGGCCGGGGCGAGGCGTGTGAATGTCACCCAGGCGGCTATCTCTATGCAGATACGTCAGCTTGAGGACGAGGTCGGACTGCAGCTTTTTACCCGTACTCCTCGGCGAGTGATACTAACCGAGGCCGGTGAAGTTCTGCTTGATCGGGCGAGGAAGATACTACGTGAACATGACACCGCTCTGGCCGAGATCGCGGAGGTAGCGGGTGCCGAACACGGGCGCCTTCGGATCGGTTCCGCGAGCGCGGAGTTCGCCACGCAGCAGCTTCCAAGCATTCTGCAGCAGATCAGAGAAAAGTTTCCTCATGGCGAACTCTCGGTAAGCTCGGGTACGAGCCAGGCGCTCGTCGAGAAGATAATGCACGGTGAAGTGGACATTGCATTTGTCTCGCTTCCTGTCGACAACTCGAGCATCACAACCGACAAGCTGTTTTCCGATGAGATCGTGGCGATCGGCCATCCCCATCATCCGCTAGCGAATGAGCGCTACATCAGCGCCGCGACACTCGCCGGGGAGCGGCTTATTCTTGGAGAACGCGGCGGCAATACGCGGCGGATGATCGATGATTTCTTTCACGCCGCCAACGTGCGGCCGAATATCGTGATGGAGCTTTCGCGTCAAGAGGCGATCAATCAGATGGTCGAGGCGGGATTGGGCGTCGGCACCGCGGGAGCAAAGACCATCTCCGACGAGATACGCGAGGGACGGCTCGTGTCGTGGATGATCGAGGGAGCCGAGATCAACTGGGACCTAGGGCTGGCGAGGCTTCGAGGCGGGTATTTCTCGCCGATCGCGAAGGAATTCGTAAGGCTGTGCAAAGAGAATTTTGTAGAGCGCGAACGCGAATTAAAGGCTCGCAAATAATTAACCACAGATAAACACAGATGGACACAGATAAGAAGAAATCCCTGGGTCCGTACGGCGAATATTCCCTCGGGCTTCTTCGCTCCGGCCTTTTTTATATCTGTCTGTATCTGTGTGCATCTGTGGTTCAAATTGCCGGGCAGGGTTTGCCGGTTGCGCCGCCTCAGTCGGTCGGGATGTCGGCGGAGAAGCTTGCGCTGATAGACGGGCTTGTTAACGAGGAGATCGCGAATAAGAAGCTTCCGGGAGCGGTCGTGATCGTAGGGCATAAGGGGAAGATCGTCTTCAGAAAGGCATTTGGAAATCGCTCGCTTGTGCCAAACGTCGAGCCGATGACGGTTGACACCATTTTCGACGTGGCCTCGCTGACAAAGGTGGTCGCGACGACGACGTCGATCATGATCCTGATCGAGCGCGGGCAGCTGCGGCTGAGCGACACGATCGGCAAGTTCATCCCCGAGATCAAGGACGAGAATGCCAAGAGGGTGACCATTCAGCAGTTGATGGTGCACCTGTCCGGCTACGCTCCCGATTTCGACCTAAAAGAAAAGTGGACCGGGCACGACGGCATGCTCCAGGCTCTCTATAAAGAGAAACTGCGAAATCCGTCGGGTACGAAGTTTGTCTATTCGGATATTGATTACATTGTGCTGGGGGAGATGGTCGAAAGGATCGGCGGGAAAACGCTCGATGTGTTTGTAAAAGAGAATATCTTTGTCCCGCTAGGAGGCCTGACCACGACCTTTTTTCGCCGAGATCTAAACAGGGATACCCCCAACACTCTTTATGGAAACTTAGCCCTTCTTCCTCGGATAGCTCCAACCGAAGATGTTTGCGGGCAGCAGAGTTACTTGGGAGGTGTTCCGGACAAGGACTGCGGAAAGATCCTGCAGGTCTTGCACGGCGACGTACACGATCCAACGGCTTACAGGATGAACGGGGTTGCAGGCCACGCCGGTCTGTTCTCAACGGCGGATGATCTCGCGCGGTTTTGTCAGATGCTGCTGAATGGCGGGGTGGTTCCTGAGGGCGGAAACCCGAGCAGTAGCGAGGGTGTATCTTCGCGCGGTAAGAACACACTCCCTACCGGTCGTGTTTCTGCCTCGAGTCCGAGACGAGTACTTTCTGCGATGAGCATAGCCCGTATGACGGCGCCGTATGTTGTTTCGGAGACGGGAGATACGCGCGGACTCGGCTGGGATATGAATACCTCGTATTCCTCGAACCGCGGCGACCTCTTTCCATTCGGTTCATTTGGCCACACGGGTTTCACCGGCACGAGCATATGGATCGATCGTGTTTCGCAGACGTTCGTCGTGTTTCTATCGAACCGTGTTCATCCGGATGGTAAAGGAGACGTCGGCCCTTTGCGCGCAAAGGTCGCGACGGTCGTCGCTTCCGCGGTCGAGGATACTCCGGTCGAAGCCTATCGTTTAGCTGAGAGTGTTTATCAATCGCAGGTGGCGGCGCAGATCCCGAGGTTTGT
>JAFAOW010000119.1 GCA_019247455.1 Acidobacteriota bacterium
CGATCACTGGTTTACCGCAAGAAAGACATTTTCACAATTGTGTTCCCAAATCGGTTTGCTAGATTAGAAGCAGTTTCGTGCTACGATTCGGCAACTCCGCCTAGCAGAATCTAGGCTGCTAAGATTGAGTCAAAGACTCAACCGATGCACTACAAGAACGCACCGATCACTGAAGCCTTGATTGATGTTCGAGTCGAATTGCCCTCCGATGTTGGCTTCAGCAGTCTGGATCCGTTACGGGAGCGAGTGAAGAAGGCTTATCCGCGTGAAGAATCTCAGTTTTTGGGCAAGACGACGATCTCACTCGGTTCTCCTCAGATCAAGAGCACGAGCGAACGGAGCAATTTAGGGTTTCGCTTTTTTAGCGTAGATGAAAAGCAAATTTTGCAAGCACGTATTAATGGGTTTACGTTCAGCCGTCTAGCTCCATACGAAACGTGGGAAAGATTACGCGATGAAGCGCGAATCCTCTGGAACGTATATCAAGATGTCATGCATCCTGCTCAAATCACGAGGATTGCCGTGCGCTACATCAATCAGATCAACATTCCATCGCTTCGCGCGGAGCTAAAGGATTATGTGAATACGTATCCGCAATTATCGGACCGCATTCCGGCTAATTTGCGGGATTTCAATTCGTTTCTGATGAGCTTGCAACTGCCACAGGAAGACCTTAAGGGAATGGCTATCATCAACGAAGCAATTGGCCGGAGAAGCGCTCCAGATACCATCCCTTTGATTCTGGATCTCGACGTCTTCGTCGAACACCCCGTAATTAAGGAAGACGACCAGATCTGGGAACTACTTGAACAGTTGCGGGATCGAAAGAATCTTTATTTTGAAGGATGCATAACGGACAAAACTAGGGAGTTGATATTAGCTGATGCCCGTCGTTGAAGCAGCATTGAGAAAAGAGTTGGTTGTCCCCGTCGAAGACAATGCCGTGGGCAGCGCCGGGGTCGAACTGCGACACAAAATGGAAATAGAAGTTGGTCGTCTTCTCGACAGCGAGTTCAGATGGACCAACGCAAGATTCGCTATGGCACGCGAGGCTCTTTCTGACTTGTCGATCTTGGGCACAAATTGGGACAGTTACGGTGGGGCTGCTCCTAGTCACAGGTCAGTACAGAACGCCAGTCGCATTCTTGACTTGCTTCAATCGCTGGACTTTGCTCCTGCGCGCGTCTTACCTTCCGCTGAGGGTGGCGTTGGCGTGTGCTTCGTCAGTCGAGAGCGTTATGCTGATATTGAATGCTCGAACGATGGGGAAATCCTCGGAGTTTATTACGTTGGGATGCAAATGCCCCGGCTTCTAGAAGTGGACGGAACGGACGAATCGATTACTGCTGCCCTAGAACGGATCCGTGAGCACATTACCCGCTGAACTACCACAGGTACTAGCGCGGAACGGGCGACCCGAAGACCAAGATTTTGCCCCAGACGAACTGTTGTTTCGGCGGTATAGGGCAGACCACTACGTGGGAGGCCAATTTTCGAATCTCGGTCTGAAATTTCCACGCCAATCCGTTAATCGCCAAAAATACTGCGAACCACTCGATGTGCTGCTTTCAGAGACAAACGAATTCCAGGGATGGGGTGTACTGTCTTTTCACGTGCAAGATCTACCGCCAGAATTTCCTCCGCTGCCGACGCAATCGCATCGTTATCGGTTTTTTCCGCGTCACGTCCCCCTCGAAAACAATTATTCTCATTCAGAAATCTGGGTAGATCGATTGGAAAACACTGGCCAGTACGTTGAACCGGGTTCCGGCGTGAAGAAGCTGTTCCGAGCCTACCTGAGTCAACGAGTCATTGTCGTTAAGCAAGCGACGGGCTGAGGTCTCTAACGACACTCCCAAAAGAATTTAGGTGGTGCCGGGAGGGGGGGTCGAACCCCCACGAGGGGTGAACCTCGGCGGATTTTGAGTCCGCTGCGTCTGCCAGTTCCGCCATCCCGGCGCGTGAGTGGCTTCATCAGGTTAGCACGGGCACGCGCGACCCCGTATTCGCTCGGGCTAGTGGTGCAATCCGGGATTGAGTTTTCCTGTGACCGTCTGCACCGCGACCTCGTAAAGAACGATTTGCTTGAGCATGTTGTAGCCGGTCGCATAGCTTGCGGCGGAATCTTCGAGCCGTTCCAGCAAACGGTCAAAGAACCAAGTCTTTTTTTGATCAAGATCGGCGCCATCACAGACGCGCACCCTGCCAAAGACGACAGCACTCTCATAAACCAGCGAACTGTTGCAGGCCGATGGCGCGCCACGATGCATTGGCCCCTGCGCGCTGACCGTGACGCAGATCTTGTCATTGTGAGCGATGTTCGCGCGGAAGTGTCCGTCGCGACTGCCCGTATGCAGATACAGGAGATTCCCTTCCTCATAGACGTACATCAAAGGAACGACGTACGGCCAGTTCTCCGAGTCCATAGTGCCTACATGCGCGAGCGCGTTGCGGCGAAGAAAGGCTCGCGTATCGGTATCAGACATCTGCCGGTCGCTGCGCGTCATGATTCCTCGGGATCCCATTTTGTTCATCACCTCGCTACTGACGGTCGAGAGCCGCTGCGTTCAATAGTCGATATATAGATATTTCACGCGCGCTTCTCAAGCAGGGCGCGCCCGAGAATCAGTTTCATCGGGACGAGAGGTTTGCGTTAAACGATTACCGGGCAAAACAAAAAGACGCGGCGTGTGCCGCGTCTCGTTAAACGTTCGAAAAGGATTACTGATTGCCCGATTTGGGCTGATCGAGGACGATTCCGCCCGGGCCCTGCTGGCGCTCGGCTTTGTTCTTCTTGGTGTCCATGGTTTTCTTGACCCAGTCATCGGCTGTCGCCAAATCCTGCTTGCGAGCGTCAGGATCGCCGCACTCCAAGTCCGCCTTTTCGCGATACATGAGGTTCAGGTAAGCCATGGCGTCGTCGTAGTCTTTTTGCAGCTGCAGCGCTTTGTTTAGGTCGTCGATGCCTTCCTGCACTTTGTCCTGGTTCTTGCTTTGCACTTCGGCGCAGAGCTTCTTGTCCTTAATAGGATCTTCCGTGCGGATTCCCGCGCCGGTTTTGGCATCCATACGGTTTTTGTAGGCTTCGGTCCAGTCGATCACCGCAATGGAGTAATAGGCCTGAGCGTCGTTGGCGTCGCTTTTAATGACTTCCTCGTGATACTGCTTGGCCTGATCAAGAAATTTAACTTTATCCTCGGGCTTGGCCGCTCCGCTGGCCATGTTGAAGTAGAGCGAGGCAATCCCCTTCAGGCTGTTCACATCGCCCGGGTTCTTTTCGAGCAGATGTTTGAATTCGTCGATGGCCTGATTGCAGTTTCGCGTGTTATCGGGAGTATCGACGCCGGGAACGCACTGCTGCGCATAGGCCGTGGCCAGATACAGCCCTGCAACTTGCAGGTTGGGATCGAGTGTGACAGCGTTCTTGAAATGTTCGATGGCAGCGTCGTATTGCGCGCTGCGATACGACTGCACGCCTTTATTGAGCTGGTCGCGTGCGCGCAGCCTGTCGCATCCGAGCCCGGCAAGTGACATCGCGATGGCGAGCACCACCAGGAAACGTGCGCTTCTGTTCATGAAAGTTTTCCTGCCTGAATGCAAATGAGTGCTGACGAAGTACAGCATTGTACAGGGAAATCGGGTCATCGGGTCATCGGGTCATCGGGTCATCGGGTCATCGGGTCATCGGGTCATCGGGTCATCGGGTCATCGGGTCATCGGAGAACTCATAGGATGTCACGA
>JAFAOW010000188.1 GCA_019247455.1 Acidobacteriota bacterium
GGTACTTTATGACGCTCGGGGCAATGGCGGTGATCGCGATACTGCTGTTGACCTATTTTTGGAGGCTGGGGTGGATATTCCAGCCTGCTGACGAGCCTGTAAAACCGCCCCAACCCGCCGAAGAAGATTACGAGGACAGCTGATCGATCAACTTTTGCACCTGCGTATCGCCGTAGCCGTAAACTCCTGCCCGCTTTTTGAACTCGGCAAATATCTCCGCGAAATCCGTTTCGCCGCCAGCTATGATCTCGCGCACGGCTTCGAGCGGACGGATGTCCTGCTCGGCTGCTGCGGCCGTTACCTCGCTGAGATACGGAAACGCTAGAGACTCGGTCTTTCCAAGGGTTGTAAGTTCCGCGAGATCGCCTTTTGAGTACGCCCGCCAAAGGTCTGCGCCAAGCTTGATGTCGTCATCAGAGAGTTTTGTGCGGAGTTCGTAAGCTGCAAGCATCTCCTCAGCCGTGAATTTGCCGAAGCCGTTCCAGCGGTCTTCTTCGTCGAGACCGATCGGCTCGACGCGGTAAACTGCAGCACCGGTCCCCTCCAGCAGCGACAGACAGAACCACATATTCACGCTGCAAAACAGCTCGTATTCGAACCACAGGTTGACCTCGTCCTCACCCGTCAGCTCCGTGAGCTTATTGAGTGGGTCGGCGACCTTTTCGTGATACTCGATCTCGTCGTCACCGTGTTCGGAGAGGATGAAAGAAGCACGCTGATGCCAAAATTCGTCAATAGAATCAGCGTCGATCGGGCCATCGATTAGGGCCTCGCGGCAAACGATGATCTCGCCGTCGATCTTTGTTTTCTGAAATTCTGAGACTTGAGCGTCGCCGGGGAGGACATGATAGATCATAGATCTATTATAGCGTTCCGCTTAGGCTCTTGCTGACACCCAGGCTTATGCAAAAAGCCAAACGGCGTAGATCACCGCAAGGCATAGCCCGGCGTAGACGCCCGCCACGATATCATCCGCACAGATACCAAGGCCGCCCGGCAGGATCTCAAGATCGCGGATCGGAAACGGCTTGACAATGTCGAAAAGCCGGAAGAGCAAGAATCCCGCGAGTATGAATGGCCACCCGAGGCCAAAAGGTATAAAGCAGTACGTAATGAACTGGCCCATCAGCTCATCTACCACCGCCTGCGATGGATCTTTTCGACCAAAGATCGGAGCGGTTCGGCCCGATGCCCAGATGCCGATGAGGCAAAACGCCGCGAGCAAAATGCCATTCAGCGCGTAATGAAACGCTGCCGGAAACAACGGGTTCATCCCGCCCGACACCGCATGCATGGCAGCTTCGGATTCAAACCTTGAGATACCAATATAGATAGCGACAGCCACCGCCGATCCGTACGTTCCCGGAGCACCGGGAATATAACCCACTCCAAACGTAGTCAGACCAAGCGCAATGTAGTCGGTGAGGCCGGAGGCTTTGCGTTGTTCGATGGATTCTTTTTTATCCTTCATCAATTGCGCCAGGAGCGGCGATGCGGACAAAGGGTGTCCGCGCTCCAATTAGAATTCGATTCCCTGCTGTGCATAGATGCCGGCGTTGAATGGATGCTTGATCTCGCGCATTTCGGTTACGAGATCGGCGGCTTCGATCACTTTTTCGAGAGCATTGTCGACGTTTCGGCCTGTCAGAATGAGGTGCAGGTGCGGCTGCTTTTCGCGAATCGTCGCGATCTCTTTTAGCACGGAATCGACATCGAGAAAACCGTAACTCAGAACGTAAAGCAGCTCGTCAAAAACTAGAAGATCGTATTCCTCGGAACGCATTTTCTCAACGCACAAGGCCCAGGTGTCTTTGCTGGTCTTTATATCGACAGATTTGTCCTTTGTGTCCCAGGTGAAGCCCGCGCCCATCGTGTGAACCTCAATACCGAGTTTGTCGAACGACTCGTGCTCACCATAGCGGTCAGTGCTTGATTTCATGAACTGGACCATCGCGCATTTGAGGCCGCGGCCGGCGGCGCGGACCATTACGCCGATCGCGGCCGTGGTCTTGCCCTTGCCATCGCCGGTGTTGAGCATTAAGAGGCCTTTCGTATTCTCGCGATAGTCCTCGCGACGCCATTTGTAGCGCTTTTCGGTCACGCAGAAAATATTAGCCCACGAAAGACACGAAATACACCAAAAGGAAATCGAATCTTTCTCACGATCGAGCTGTCTTTAGTGACTTTCGAGTTTTTCGTGGGGAATTCTTTATGAAGCGACTGCGTCGATCGCAGC
>JAFAOW010000250.1 GCA_019247455.1 Acidobacteriota bacterium
CGAGACAACCGCCAGCGTTTTCATCACCTCGTTTGTCCGGTTGCCGACGACGGCGAGGTGGATGTCAAAGAGCCCCGTTACAAGGTCGCGATAGCTCTCCGAAAGGTCGCCGATCCGCAGAAGGTGGTCATGCACATCGCGGAAGAAAGGAAGCGTTTCTTCAGGCACCTGCGGAAACTCACCATGCGAAATGCGGTACAGAACGATCAACTGTCGCGCCGAGATCCTTCGCAATCGTGCCACGCTCCGGCGAACGTCCATTATGTCGCTGAGCACCTGGTTGCTGCTCCGCCGCATCGCGAAAACCCGCTCCTCGAGGTCGTTGATCGACTGGTCAAAATCATCGACGACCGGCATGTACAGGTCGACGAGTTCATCAAGAATGTTGTGAAGCAAATACGCCGCCCCTCGCTCCATGATGAAAGGGCTCGTCTTCAGCTTTTCCTTCACCGTCTTGATACTCAAAAACCGCTGCACGTGAAACGTGACGACATAGTTCGCGCCGAGATATCCGTCAAGCTCCTTCGTGGTGAAGTTGGTCGCCGTCGTCTCGTCGACCTTCACGCCGTGCACGATGAAGTAGAGATAATCCGGGAATCCATCGACCTTCGGCTGACGCTTGATCTTAAGGCAGTCCTCGACGGTGAGCGGATGAAACTTAAAAACATTCAGCATTATGTCGCGCGACTCGGCGACATGCTCCGGAGTGTCCCCGCGCAGATCGACCCAAACGACGTTGGTCTTGTCGGCAAGCAGCTTCGGCAGGTCCTCTTTCGAGAATCCCTCCTCGATCTTGTCCGCGCCCTTTCTGTAGAGGAATATCTGCATTCAAAGTCAAGGATCCGGGACGGCTGCAGCCCGGCACTTTTTGAGGCCTACTCCTGCGTCAGAACCGCGAGCGGTAGCGACCGGGTTCCTTTTGAGGCCCACTTCCCAGGTGCTAAAATTACCAATTCAACATAACTGTTGTCTACCGATAACCAATATATGAAAGTTTTTGTCGCTGATGACGTTAACGAGGATAAACTGCGGCCGCTTACCGAGGCCGGAATCGACGTCGTTAAGGAAACGAAGCTCGACCCTGAGCAGCTTGCCGATCGGCTGAAGGATGCCGTTGGAGTTATCGTCCGCAGCGCGACGAAGATCACGGCCGACCTGATGGACTCCGCTCCTGAATTAAAGGTCATCGGCCGGGCAGGCGTCGGCGTGGACAACATCGACGTCCCGGCGGCCACGACGCGCGGCATCGTCGTCATGAACGCCCCTGACGGCAACACCATCACGACCGCCGAACACACTTTCGCTCTTCTCACCGCCGTCGCCCGCAACGTGCCGCAGGCCCACGCAAAGCTGCAGGCAGGCACCTGGGACAAGAAGAGTTTCGTCGGCGTGGAATTGCACGGCAAGACGCTCGGCGTTGTCGGCCTCGGGCGCATCGGCAGGCACGTCGCAAAGATCGCGAGTGGCTTCGGGATGAATGTTGTCGCTTATGACCCTTTCGTGACCGCTGAACAGGCTGCCGATGCCGGCATCGCGCTCGCGTCGCTCGATGAGGTGTTCGCGGACGCCGACTTCGTCACGATCCACACGCCGGTCACGGACGAGACCCGCGGCATCATCGGCAAGGACGCCTTTGCAAAGATGAGAGACGGCGTTCGCATAGTTAACGCAGCACGCGGCGGGCTCGTCGACGAATCGGCCCTGCTCGACGCGATCAATTCCGGCAAAGTCGCAGCCGCCGCGCTCGACGTCTTCTCGACCGAACCGCTTCCCACCGACTCGCCCCTGCTCGGCCATCCGCAGATCATCACGACCCCTCACCTCGGCGCCTCCACCGTCGAAGCGCAACAAGGCGTCGCCTTCACCGTCGCCGAGCAGATGCGTGATTACCTCACCACCGGCGAGCTCCGCGGCAACGTCAACGACCCCTCGCCCCGCCGCTAGCCGGAACGCGGACACTCTTGTCCGCTCTTTCTTTGCGTCCTAGCGTCTCTCCGGGAGATCAGATACTTTGCCGAATTCGGTAATTCGAAATTCCCAATTGGATATCGCCGTCGCAGTCAGCGCCCCCGATAATGAAATTCCGTCTCGCCCTCGGCACTCAGAGCCACGAGATTCACAACAACGATGTAAACGATGTGAGGAACGTGGTCAGGCCAGCTATTAATCCAGTCTTCAGTTGGAGGGGGATCGAATTTGCTCGTACGGATGCACGGCTTACATTCTAGAATCCATCCTCCAGTTTTTGTAATTTGTAATAGGAACGTTTGCAATACTAGTTCACGTCAAGCGCGTCGTCGATAAGCGAGCCGGCTTCGGCAGCGTTACCGTCGGCGTATCGCGCTGGTCGTATGGTATTGATAAAAGATGACCATCGTTCCTGCAAAAAGAATTATTTAAATCGCGTTCTACAGCGCCGCAGACCTGACAGCGCCGAGCCTGATCAGCGTCGAAGGCCGGAGGCGCGAAGAACGGCCGGAAGTCGATCCGTACACTATCAGTAGCGGATGAGGGCGTGGCAGGCACAGCAGCATTGCAAGCAAGATGTACCGCATGCATCCGTGACGTTCGGCTCGATCGAATTATGAACATCTTCGTGCGCCGCTTAACCGAGATCAATCCCGCCGCTGGCGCCGCGGCGCTCACTTCGCCAACGTTGAGCGTTGCGGTCGACACCTGATCCTTGATCCGCCGACCCAGGCCGGCCAAACCGCCTCTCTTGGAAAAGAAGTTCACGACCCAGGTGCCGATCTTATTCGTGCGTCTCGTGAATGACGAAGCGGTCTTAACGACCGTTATTTCCACATCCGTCCAAGCATTCTTAATTTGTTTCCACATATTATTGGTTGCTCACGGTCTTGGCGAATGTCAAGAAGACGCGGCGATCGTCTGATAGCTGAGGCCAAAGTGGCGCACCCGAGAGTATTACGTCGCCACGCGAGTTTGTTGCTTCCATAAGACCAAAACGGTCTGATGTGCCGCTTGCTAATTTTTGTGCGAGGAGGTTGATGTCATCTTGAAGCGCTTCGAGTGACAGAATACCCGCGTTCGGCTCCGGAAGGATGCAATCCGCCATCAGGTCGGTGCCCGGAACCAAAAAGTAAATGACCTTGGTATTCAACTTAACGGATCTTGAGGCAGCACCGGCTCCGAGCGCCTTATAGCGGGCCCGTCGCAAGACCTCGGCGTAAAACTCTTCCGCAAGAACCTGTTCCTCGTCACGCAAGCCGTCGACGGCACCGTTGCCGATGGCGGTCACTACACGGTCTGTAAGCGCCTCCGCGAGCAGATCGAGTCGATCGCTTGAACCTGAGGCCGATTTCTTCTGCCTCGCCGAGTTCGAATTCGATCTCTTTGTCCGGCACGTTCGCCGTTTTTCCACTGGTTCTGCCCCACTTTTATCCGTTTTCCTCATTTCGAATCTCCGGGATGAGCTGCGCATCCCGCCTCCGACCTGCGATGCGGCTTGTCGGGGACGTCCGCCAGCGTGCGGATCGGAACGATCTCCGGCTTGCCTGTGTCCGTTAGCGGGCGAACGCGGTAGTCGATCGTCGCTGACCGGTAAGCGCGGCCTTTATGTTTAGGAATAATTCGAAATGTTTTTGTGTCTTCCATAGTCATTTCCTCAGCCAAAAACCTGTGGTACGAATTCGTCGGGCATCGTGCGAGAGGCGCGACTTTTGCGAATCGTTCTTTTATAGGGAAGAACGTTGAAATCGACAGCTGATCTCGCTGTCGTCAAATTTGCAATCGGTATGTGGCATGAACCGCCGGGCATTTTGAAGCGAACGCATATTCCGATTGGACCGGCGTATTCGAACGATACGGGCCCGAAGAAACCGGGGAACGCGGCAACTGCTTTTTGAAGCAATTCGGACTTTAGAGCGTACGCGATCTCGCGACCTTTCGGACTCGATGCCGCCTTCGCGATGCGGCTTGATACGCTAATCTTCTCCGCGAGCCGCCGGGCAGCTACGCGAAGCGTTTTCGGATTGGTGATGAAGTCATTGAATTTGATCATAGAAATCTCCGCCTTCATATTATCCATAGAATATGTCCAAAAGCAAATAGAATATATAATATATGACATACAATATATCACAAAGGCTGACAACCCAGGTCCAAATGTGAATACATCAATATATGACCGAGCGCGTCAATTGAGTTTGACAGATTCGGTCAACATTGTTTATATTGAATATCGGCCTAGGCTAATCGAATATGGGAAGACTGTTTGGTACATATCTGAGATCCGTTAGGGAATCCCGAAACAAATCTCAGTCAGAGGTTGCGGTCCTCGCGACTGCTAAGGGCACTAAGAAGATTACGCAACCATTCCTAACGCAGCTAGAGAAAGGCCTAAGTCCCGATGCAAAGACTGTGAATCAGCTGGCAAAAGCCCTTGATGTGCGCCCTGGCGAATTCCTGTTCAAGCTCGCCCTGGATCTTATCGACGAGTATCAACAGAACGATGTCGAAATTGACAATCAAGATAGAAGCATTCTTGAGACCTGGGAGGCGGCGGCATTCAAGGATTGGACTCCGGCTCTCGCATCGGATCGTGCGGGTGAAAACGTCAGCGTCGACGAGGTGGCCGCTGGGATGAGATCGATGGCCGAATTTGTCCGAGAAAACGATGTCCGTGACATTGACAGTCTGGCGCAGTGGCAGAAGGAATTTCCCGGCCTAGAAGTTTTCTGGGTAATTGCGCCGAATTTCGTTGATAGCTCGCATCCGCAGCTTCGAGAGACCGTGCTCAACAATATTCGCAAAGGTGTTCATTATTATTACTTCATAAAGAAAGGGGACGCGGAGAAAGGCGAGGCGTTTTATCAACTTCTTAATCGGCTGGCGCTTGAGAGCCGCCGTGATAACGACATAGCTCTTAAACAGGAAGATCTTGAAAAGTATATTCATTACGTCGAGTTCCCGAAGGAGATTGTCGGCCTTATACCGAGCGACGTAGTGATAGCAAATCCGCATTCGGACGCACCCGTCGGCTTTCGCTCGATTCGTTCGGCCGGCAAGCCTAAGTTTGGAGTAGCAATTGATGAGAATGACCTATCCCGCATCATCGACCGTTATAGCAGTTACTTTGGCATAGAAAACGTATTTCCTTTTTAAACAACAACGGAGATCTAAACATATGGGCAACTCTACTGCCGTTCGACCGCCCGAAAGAACGCTCAAGCTTTTTAGTGTTTTCACAGGATTTTTCGTCGCGTCCTTATTGCTGGCGAATGTCACGGCCGGTAAGATCTTCGAGATCGGGCCGTTTGCTCTATCAGCTGGCGTAATCGTTTTTCCTGTAGCGTTCATTTTCGGCGATATTTTGACCGAGGTATACGGATATGAGCTTAGCCGAAAGGTAATATGGACCGGGTTCGGGTGCCAAATCTTGGCCGCCGTCATATATCTCATCGTGGGATTTTTACCGCCAGCCTCCTTTTGGCCGAATCAAGTCGCCTATGACCAGATTCTCGGGTTCGTTCCGCGTATCGTGCTAGCGAGCATTGCTGCATATTTTTGCGGAGAATTTTGTAACAGCTTCGTTCTCAGCAAGATGAAGTATTGGGCTGAGGGCAAACGCGGACTAAGGCAGGCCTGGCGGTTCATTGCATCGACTGTCGTTGGTGAGGCAGTTGACACTCTAGTCGTGGTTACGATCGCCTTTGCTGGCGTCTACGAAATCGGCCAACTAGTTCAGATCGGCGTGAGCGTCTATATCTTCAAGGTCCTATTCGAGATCGTTGCGACGCCAATTAGCCTTCCATTCTCAAACTGGGTGAAAAGGATAGAGGGCGTCGATGTCATCGATACGCCTGAGAAGACCAGTTATAGCCCGTTCGGGTTCAGTAAGGGGGATGCCGCGTAATGGAAGCTACCGGACACACTCGGGGCAAACTATTCATAGGAGTGTTGGCTCCGGAGCGGCTCCTCAGAGATCAGCAGACAGACCTGCTACGTCGAGTCGAGCGGGAAATCGGAACAATCCAAGAGATTTCCCACTTTGAGTCTGGTTGGCGGGCACCTGAAAGCTATATTGCGGAGATGGGCGACTATCTTTCGACCGTCATAATTGCCTTCGACGGAATATGGCATCCACACAATTTGGCCTACGCCAAGGCCCGAACGCAAAAGCTGGAGGATAGCTTGCGCGGACCCGACGGGCATCGAATTTTTAACATCAATCCTGGGATGATCGATAAAGAGTGTATGCGATTGGCTTCGCACAAGCCATCCGCTCGTCGCTATCAGCTGGCGGACGGCGTCTGGGTTGAGAATCAGATGTATTGGAAAGGAAATAAGCTTGAGCCGCACGATTTTGCCTTCCAGGAGTATCTTATGGGCAAGCGTTATTCAATGCTTCGTCGGCTCGCTGATGAGAGCTTGGGACATTCATCACAGCATCTCTCTCCGGATCTTTCGCTCGCCACAAGGGAGATCGGATACTTGCCGTCCACTGTTTTCTTACGGTGACGGCGGTAGTGGTTGGCTGATCGGGCGGATACTTTTGCGCTGCGGAGGTCGAGGATCAAAATTCCGTCCTCGTCTAGTTCAATGTCCTGAAATTCGATAGTTTGCGTGAGCTTTAGCTTATGCTCCAGAATCAGGCGGAAGGCGTTGATGACGCGGGTACGTTTAGTCATTGTATTTGCTCTTCCGTTTCTTCGTGGTCGCCGCCTTTACGTCATGCAGCTCGAGGATCAGCGTGCCGCTGTTGTCGATGAATGAGCGCGGGAACCACATTGTCTCAGGTACATACAGGTTGAATTCGCGGATCAAGCGATAGGCGCGGATGAGCTGGCCGCCGTGCCGGCCGCGCGGTTTCGCCGGATAGGCGTTCTGAGTGACATTCGCCCGCCCCGGCTGCAGGCCCAGCACGTTCATGTCCGGGTCATATACGATCACATACGCGTCCGGCTCACCCATCGCCTGGTGTGTGAACCCCGACAGCCAGATCAGGCCTTTCGGGTTGATGGAGACATACAGTTGGGACCAGCGCGAGTCGCGCATCTTGTCCCTCGGGCATTGCGTCCAGTTATATCTTCGTTTTGTATTCGATCTTTCTATCATACGTGAAACAGACTATCAGCTATGCACGGATGTGTCAAGTATGAAACAGAAATTATTGCTCGGTGTTTGTCTACTGCGGAATAACGGTGCTGAATGGCCGGTATTGAGAACGTTCGTTATATTGCGCTTTGTCTGCGGTATTGTGACGCTGCGTCCTTCAGAGGTTCAGATTTGAGCAATAAGGCCGCTTTGACTTGGTCCGCGCGAAATTGATGAGCCACCTCACAAAGCGCCCAAGTTTTTGCCCGCGCCGCGAACGATGATTGGAATTCTTCGCACGATAGGTACCTGCTCCCAGAACGATACCCTCGTGCGCCGTCAACGGCGACATTCACAACGACGTCCGAATTTGAGTGCCGGCAATTCGCGTTCGTTCGCCACCGTCTGTTTTGTGACCCGAGAACGCCTCCGTGCTACTCTTACAGCGATTTATGACCGATGACGCAACGCTGAGAATCGAGAACGTCACCAAACGCTTCGGTGAATTTACCGCCGTCGAAGGCCTGAGCTTTGAGGTCCGGCCGGGGCGTGTCTTCGGGTTTCTCGGGCCAAACGGCGCGGGGAAGACGACGACCATCCGGATGATCGTCGGGATCACGCATCCGGACGAGGGAAACATCGACTACTGTTTCCTCAAGGATGAAGGCGGAAGGATGAAGG
>JAFAOW010000242.1 GCA_019247455.1 Acidobacteriota bacterium
ATCGAACGACCTGAACGCCATCTTCGGATTGTTCTTCGCCATCACCTTCGTGATCGCCGCCGTCAATGTCGTCTTACCGTGATCCACGTGCCCGATCGTCCCGATATTCACGTGCGGCTTACTTCGATCGAATTTCTCTTTGCTCATCTATCTTTCCTCTCTCAAAATTCCGAATTTCAGATCTGAAATTACAAACTTCTATAAAACTGGAGCCCAAATCGGGATTTGAACCCGAGACCTCATCCTTACCAAGGATGCGCTCTACCCCTGAGCTACTTGGGCCTGTTTGCGACTCGTTCCCGTTCGGCAAACAAAACTGGAGCGGGAGACGAGACTCGAACTCGCGACATTCAGCTTGGAAGGCTGACGCTCTACCAACTGAGCTACTCCCGCAAATGGTGCATGGGGTAGGATTCGAACCTACGTAGGAAGTTAATCCGACGGGTTTACAGCCCGTTGCCTTTGACCGCTCGACCACCCATGCAGGTCGTTTACTTACTGCTATTAGCGGCAAACAGAGCCAAATAGCAAATTTCCAATAATACCGAACCAAAATCAATAGCGCAAGGACGAAAGCGCCGTTTTTAGGGCTCTTTGCGGCCGGAGCGGGGGTGGAAGCGTTCGTAGGTTTTGCGAAGCTGAGTATTCGTAATATGCGTGTATATCTGCGTGGTAGAGATGTCTGCGTGGCCGAGCATCTGCTGGACCGACCGGATATCAGCATCGTTTTGGACAAGGTGAGTCGCGAACGAGTGCCTCAGCGTGTGCGGCGTGACGCCTGTGAGCCCCTTTTGGGCAGCGTACTCCGTGATCGCGTCGTAGATCACCTGCCGCGTGACAGGCCTGCCCGATGGAGTCACGAACAGGTTATGGACCTCGCTATTCTCTTTCCTTCGGCGGAGGGCCAGGTAGCTGTTGACCCATTCGACGGCACACGATCCGACGGGGACACGCCGTGTCTTATTGCCTTTTCCCGTCGTCGTGAGAATCCCGGCGTCGAGATCGACGTCCTTTAATTTGAGGTTAGCAGCCTCAGACACTCGGAGCCCCGACGCATACATCAATTCAAGTATCGCGCGGTCTCGAAGACCGGTTTCGGTCGAAATATCCGGGGCCTCCAGAAGGATCTCGATCTCACTACGATTCAAAAATCGCGGTAAATAGACGCCCTTTTGCGGGCTGACCAGGTCCTCAGCCGGATTTGCCGTTACGTGGCCGTCAAACATCAGGAACTTATAAAACCCGCGTACAGAGCTGACGAGACGGCGTTTCGAATTCTCCGAGAGCTTTTCGCCCGAAAGGTCGATCAGCCATTCGCGAAGGTCGCGCCTCGTGAGAGTAAGCAGATCCAGGCCTTTCGCCCCCGCCCAGTCCTTAAGCCGCGTAAGATCATTCTCATACGCCGAGACAGAGTTGGCGGACAAGCCCTTTTCCACGCGGCAATAAGATAGGTATTCGCGGACGAGATCGCGGGTCATCTACGAATGATTGTGGCAGATTATCGTGATCGGTGACAGTAAAATTCTAGTCGTGCATGCCTTCGCCAGGCAGCCAGACCTCTTCGCAATGGCCGTATTGCTGCTGTAATGTGCTTATCGAGTGAAGCAAGTGGGCCGTGCGAGTGCGAGAAATGTTCCAACTGCGGAGGTCTGTTTCATTGAACGATCGGCAGTACCGTTCGCGCACCTTTCGCAGAACGTCCATCTGATTGTCGTAACTCATATCAGGGAAGGCCTCGATCAGTGCCGGCATTGCGTCATCGCTCAGATTCGAGTTGTAATAACCGTCGAATTGGCGGCCCTCGCGCATGAGAGCGACGTTGGTCTTGACAATGAATTCATCCGGATTCAGCACGTGCGTCGCCGCCAGGACAAAGAATGCCGACCACAGCGCCCCCCAGGCGAAATGTTGCCGCGCCCCGCGGAGGACCGTTAGACCGAACCAAACAAACACGATCGCAAGCCATGTCATGAAGATCAGCGGATAAAGCCGGACCGTTGTCATTCCGTATCCAAGGTTCCCCGTCAAGAGGACAAGCCGCTGAACCGCGGAGGCCATTACAACAAACAGGAGCGCTATCTGCGCAGCGGCAAGTATCTTGAAGAGTTTTTGTGCTTTTGCGGCTTCCTTTTTGATAAGCCACTGGCCAAACAGCAGCACCGGCAGCACCAGGGCCGAGACAGCGACAAGTTCGCCGAACCCGCGGCGAGCGTATTCCGCCAGCTTGAAGTCGGGCGTATTCTTAACCAGTTCCATTCCGCCAAAAAGGTACGGGACCTGCACGATGACAAAACTCAGGAAGAGAAGATTCATCAGGCCGAGAATGACGGCGACCTCGACCGTCCCGAGTGTGAATGAGGGCGGGAGGATCGTATTTTCGATATTCGGCCACCCAAGGCGTTTTTCCTTCTGCCTCTCCGTATCCTCAAAGGGCACACTCCCAGCGGCCCGCGTTTCCGCTTTTCGCGCTTCCCGGTCCGGCGCGTCCGAGATGTTGATGTGCTCTATGACGGTGTGGTCATCGGGCAGGGTGACCGGGTATTCGCCTGAGTCATCGCGGACGCGGTCCATGTGGCTAACGCCGCGCTCAGATCGCTTTTGTTCGGCCTTGTTTGGTTCATCCGTGTCGTCCCCGCCAAAAATGACGGACCCGCTCACGCCGGCTCCCTGCAAAAGGACGCCGCGTAGGTACCCAGCGGACAGCCATGCGAAAAAGCCAAAGGTGAATGCGTGCTGAAAGAGTATGGTCGCGTCAAAATCGAAAACGCGTTGGACGAGCCCTTCATAGGCCGCATCTGCCGCCATGAACAACGCGCCGAAGATCAGCACCAGCGGCGCAGCGATCGCGATCCCGCGTACCACCGAGAAAGCCTGCTTTCGCCAGCCGGCATCCTCGACGCTGTGCCATTCGATATCAGAGAAGACCAGGATCAGCGGCGATATAAGAGCGTTGAGTCCGGACCAGACGAGTGAGATCCCGTAATGCGCCACACCGGCCACCCGCGGAAGGATATTGAGCCTCGTCAGGAAGAGCGCCGACAGGACCGCGAAAATCGCCAGTGTGTCGGCAAATCGAAGCTCACCCGCGGACCGCCATACGAACATCGCCGAGAAAAACACTTGCGCTCCCAATAAGGCCATCGTCTGCAGCGTTAACTGCTCTGGCGCCCTGCGGCGAAGCAAGTAGACAACACCAGCAACAAACCCCAGGTTGAACAAAAGCACATTCAACCCCCACGGCATCTGCCGCAAAAGCAGATCGCTCGCCAGCCCCGCGGCCAACGCGACCTTCAAAATATCAAAACCGGTCTTTGTATTAACGTTCATTTTATTACAGGCTTCTGCCGCCCGACCTTATGCAAATAATGCTTAGTGTTCCGAAAAAAATAGCGGCCACAGGAAATGCGACCGCCCCTATCATCATCCCGCCCGTTCTGTGTGGATCGTCAGCAGCTAATGTGAAGTAAAGATAAAAAACGCGAAGGGTATACCAAATGAAGAATAAACAGGGCAGGGCGGCGATGATGCCGATAGAAATTAATGCTTTTCTCTTCCCAGGCATACTTTTTAAAAACCCATCCGCTTACGCAGGTGCCCCCGACCTATTGGACGCCCGCGGTCTCCGGTTGTTCCCGGATTCCAAAGAATGTCTGCGCGTGGAATAGGCTGTCCTCATCGCCGGGCAGGACGTGTTCGATGGTCTTGTCTATGCCGTATCCCTCAGTGATCAGGAGTTTTGGGCTAACGATGCCGGCGGGAAGGTCGAAGACGATCTCTTTATTTATGGCCTCGTTATGGTGAATGTCTGCGTCGAGTCGGACATTCGCACTTGGAAGCTGCGTCTCCGCCTGCAGATCGCGTTCAAAGTAGCCGCCCTGCGGGTTGACGACCCGCGCCTTCGGCTCGAGCAGCCGGAGTGCGATGTTTGGATTCTTGGCATCGCTGAAGACCTTGACGCCTACAATATAGAAAGTACCGTTGGCCTTGCGGTCGCCGATCGATCTTGCCGTGCGAACGCCCGTCACCATCGTGTGCATATGACAGTCGAGGTAGAAGCCGCAGTATTCCTTGGCCTCCCCCACAGCGAGTACCTTCTCACTGCTCGTCAGTGAAAACCCGAGCAGTATGACCGCGTAAAACGCGAACCATATTGCGACCGCATAGCCGACAAACTTTGCCAGCCAGCCTTTTTTTCCGATAGCCGCTGCGATAAGAAGAATGACGGCAACAAAAAGACCGCCGATGGTCATAAGCATTAAAAGTACTCCCATAATTCCCTCCTGTTTAGAGTGCGGGCCTCGGCCCATAAGAATGCGATAAATTGCGTTACTCTAAACTCTCTTCATTGCGTTTATAAGCCTTTCCATATGGTCGAGATATCGCTCAAGGGCGAGCCTGCCGTCTTTGGTTATGCGGTACTCGGTGAGCGGGACGCGGCCCTTGAAAGATTTCTCGAGCGTGACATAGCCTGCGTCCTCGAGTTTTCGAGCGTGGACGCTGATATTGCCGTCGGTCGTTTTGAGTAGATTTTTGAGCTCGGTAAAGCTGAGTTTTTCGTTCGCGGCCAGCGCACTAATGATTCCCAGGCGAAGTCGTTCGTGAATGACCTTATCGAGGTCGTTCGAGACATCGGACGCGGTCCTGGCGACCGTAAGCTCTCGGCTATTGTCGCTGTTGTGTTTTTTGGCTAAATGTTTTGCCATCGGATATTCCTTCCAGAGGGGCACACTCCCTGCTGATCGTGTTTCTGCCTTACCCGCCGTATCTCCTTGCGATCACAGCACCAAAAACGATGTGCAGCAGGCCAAAGCTTGCGGCCATCATGTAATTTCCGTAACTAATGGGAAGGGCGAATGCGGCAGCGCCGAGGGCAATAAAGAGCCAGCCCATGACGGGGACGACGCGGACCGAGAATGCTCCGCCGCAAACCACCGAAGCGCCGTAGCAGAGCATCCAGACGGGCGCCATCATCTCGTAATCGTCGTAGCGCCAGAGTCCGAGCGTGATAGCGACGCCTGCGATCAGCGGCGGTGCGAACGAAAGAGCGAATTTACGAGCGGGGGCTGATAATAGGGAGGAGTCCGTGAGCCGCGACTTTTGCCAAAGAGCGAGAAAGCCGATGGCAAAAGCGAGCCCCGCCTCGACGAGCCACACGCGGAGCCACTGGATCCTGAGGTCCTGCTGAGCGGCGATATAGGCGGCAGCGACCGCGGTCACACCCATCAGGATGCCGCCGTAACCGGGTACGGCTGTGAAGCTACTCGAGCGCTCCATCGTCTCGCGGATAAACGCGAGATTCTCACTGGCGCGGTCGCCGAGATTCACGGTATTTTCTTTTTCGTCTTTGCGGCGCAAGTTGGTTTTCGCCATATGCAGGAGACAATCTACGTCAAGTATTCGGTGTTGTCAAGTACTTTATGATACAAAGTAGCTATTTTTTGCGACTTTCGGGGGTCTCGGCGCATCTTTATAGTGACCAAAACAAACGAATATGCGGCTTAAGTGTGCTTTAGTGGCAAGCCTTGTGGGCCTATTGACCCCATTCTTGGCGCTCGGGCAGGACAAACCGGCGGACGAGACGATAAAGGTCAACACGCTTCTGGTGAGTGTGCCGACGATCGTCAGCGACCGCGACGGCCGTTACGTGCCGAATCTGACGCAAAAAGACTTCACCATATTTCAGGACGGACAGCAGCAGAATATTGATTTCTTTGCCGCAACTGAAGAGCCGATCAGCGTCGCGCTTCTGATCGACACCAGCCAAAGCACTCGCGGGGTTTTAGGCGACATCAAGGATTCGGCAAAGTCATTCATCAAGCTCTTAACTCCAAAAGACAAGGCGATGATCGTTTCGTTCGATTACGCCACGCATGTGCTGTGTCCCCTGACGAGCGATACTGATCAGCTGCGCGCAGCGGTCAAGAGTGCTGAAATACCGGAGCGCGGCCTTGTCGGTACGACGCTGCGCGACGCGGTTTACGACACGATCAACCAAACTTTTGCCGGACTCAAGGGGAGAAAGGCGATCATTCTGCTCACGGACGGGAAAGACTTTAAGAGTCGCATCGATACAAATACTCTGCTTTACAGCCTGCAGGAATCGGACACGCTGATCTACACGGTGATGTTCAAAACCGGGGATCAGAATCGGAACCCAGCTCTCCGGCAGATCCTTTTCCCGCCGATGGGGCGGGGCGGTATCTTCGGCGGTGGAGGCAGGCGATTTCCGGGTGGCGGCGCGAATGGGGGCAGATTCCCAAATCCCCGCCAGGAGCAGCGCCGACAGCAACAGCAAGGCCGGATCGAAGAACAGAATGAGATCGCTGCGGAATTCCTCCGGCAGCTGTCCGACACAACCGCCGGACGCGCATTTTCGAGTAAGGACGGCAAGCTAAAGAATACCTTTGCGTCGATCGTCGAGGAGCTGCGATTTCAATACCGGCTTGGCTATTACCCGCCGGAGGATTCCCCCTCAGCCTCTCTGCATCAGATCAAGGTCAAGGTGAACAGAGCCGATGCCGTGGTCCGGTCGCGCGCCAGCTACCGCGCGATCTCGAAGTGATTCTTTCTACAACCTGAAACTGTCTGCCGCAAGCCTGAGGTTCTAGCCGCTACTTGCTTTTCTTGTTTGCGTTTTGGGGATTGTTGACCCTGTCGGCGACATTCTCCTCCGGGATCGCGTTTGGCTGGCCCATCGGGTAAGTCAGACGTTTGCCTTGCATTAGGAATGCATTGCCATTCCACTTGTAGAAGCTGCGGGTGAAGTAGAGCGGACAGCAAAGCTGCTCTTCGTCGCCCGTTACCTTGCTGGTCTCGGTCTGCCCGAGGATGAAGCGGTCCTGACCGTAAAGCTCAACGACGACGAGACCGTTCTCGACTCGAATGTCCTTTAGCCCGCCATCAGCACGGTCGCCTGTGCGAAATGGCCAGATCAGCTCTGGCTTCCAGTCCTTCCAGGCAAACACGTAGGCTACTTGCGGTATTGCGGAACCCTCGGTTTCGATCTTAAGGATAACGACCGCTTCATCCTGACCGTCACCCGTCATATCGAGGAACTTTGTTGTGACATACGACATCCCGATCCGCCGCTCGGATTTTGCAAGCGCCTTCTCATCCGGGTCCATCGTTTCGTCCGTTTGGGTCGTTTTCGGCGCGACACGGCCGTTCACGAGGGTGATATCGGTCGAGCCGTCTGGGTTTTGCCAGCCGCGAGGGAGCTCGTAGGTGTAATTCTTAAAATCGAATTTGCCGATCGGTGATGTCGTCGTCTTATCGCGATTATCAAGCAGCTCCGCCTGTAGCTTAGGAGGTCCGGGCGTCACCGTAGCGGCAGGCTCGGGCGACGGCGGAAGCTGCGCGACCGGGGGAGCACTATTAGTGTTCGCAGCGGGGCGAGAACAGGCGCAACTGAGCGCGCCAAAAATAACTGCAAAAGCGGCAAAACGCGTCACGCTCTGGTCAGACTCCTGTATTTGATCCGATGCGGCTGGTCGGCGTCGTGGCCCAGGCGACGCTTGCGGTCCTCTTCGTACTCGCTGTAGTTGCCGTCGAAATATTCAACATGGCTGTCCCCCTCGAAAGCCAGAATATGCGTCGCGATGCGATCGAGGAACCAGCGATCGTGGGATATTACGACCGCGCAGCCCGCGAAGTTTTCGAGAGCCTCTTCAAGTGCCCGCATGGTGTTCACATCGAGGTCGTTCGTTGGCTCATCGAGGAGAATTACATTCGCGCCGGACTTGAGCATCTTGGCAAGGTGCACGCGGTTGCGTTCCCCACCCGAGAGTTGACCGACGCGCTTCTGCTGGTCTGCGCCCGAAAAATTGAAACGGGATACATAGGCACGCGAATTCACTTCCCGCTTACCGAGCTGAATGACATCGAGCCCATCCGAGATCTCGTCCCAAACAGTCTTGTCGGCTGAGAGCGAGTCGCGAGACTGATCGACGTAACCGAGTTTTACCGTCGGCCCGACCTTAAATTCACCCGAATCCGGTTTGCCTTGATCTGTTATTAGTTTGAAAAGGGTGGTCTTGCCCGCCCCGTTCGGGCCTATCACGCCCACGATGCCGCCGGGTGGCAGTGAGAACTCCAACTTCTCGAAAAGCAGTTTGTCGCCGTACCCTTTCGAAACGCCATGGGCCTCGATGACGGTGTCGCCGAGCCGCTCGCCCGGCGGAATGAAGATCTCAAGGTCTTCGCTGCGTTTCTCGGACTCGGTCGCGACGAGCTTCTCGTAATCGTTGATGCGGGCCTTCGATTTGGCATGGCGGCCCTTTGGCGACATCCGGATCCACTCGAGCTCACGCTGAAGGGTTTTTGCGCGCTTATCATCGGCCTTTTGTTCATTCGCGAGCCGAGTCTGCTTCTGCTCGAGCCAGGAAGAGTAATTCCCCTGATAAGGAATTCCTTCGCCGCGGTCGAGTTCCAAGATCCAGCCGGCTATGTTGTCGAGAAAATACCGGTCGTGCGTTACAGCGATTATCGTGCCCTCGTATCGCTGCAGGTGCTGCTCAAGCCATGCGACGGTTTCGGCGTCCAGATGGTTTGTCGGCTCGTCTAAAAGAAGAATGTCTGGCTTTTGCAGCAAAAGTCGGCAGAGGGCGACGCGGCGCTTTTCACCGCCCGAAAGATTCTTTATGGGCGTATCCGCGGGCGGGCATCGAAGAGCATCCATCGCCATCTCCAACCGCGAATCGAGGTCCCAGGCGTCAGCAGCATCAAGCTTCTCCTGAACCTCACCCTGCCGCTCGATGAGCCGATTCATCTCATCGGCGTCCATGGGTTCGGCGAACTTCGCATTGATCTGTTCAAATTCTTTCAGAAGATCGACGGTGCCCTGAACGGCCTCCTCCACGATCTGCTGAACTGTCTTGGACTCGTCGAGTTTCGGCTCCTGCTCGAGGTACCCGACCGAGTAGCCCTTGGAGAAAACCACCTCGCCATTGAACTCCTTATCTACGCCCGCGATGATGCGCAGCAGGCTCGATTTGCCCGCGCCGTTCAAGCCCAGAACGCCGATCTTCGCTCCATAAAAGAACGACAGGTAAATATCTTTGAGAACGGGCTTTTTGTCGTAAAACTTTGAGACCTTGACCATCGAAAAAATGATCTTGTTAGGTTCTGCATTGCTCATAACTTCAAAACGATAAGAATACCAAACGAGGACGAAGTGGGCATTCGCGGTACCGCCTAGTTTTGGCGCTTCCGCCTAAACGCAATAAACTGAATGTTTTGGCGTCGATGGATAACAGCCTCATTATCACTTGTATTATCCTCGGAGCAGCTATTCTTCTGTTCTTTACAGGAAAGCTGCCGTCAGACCTCGTCGCGCTGCTTGTGGTCGTCGCGCTGGGATTGACCGGTGTCCTGACCACGCAGGAGGCTTTCTCCGGGTTCTCCCGGTCGGCCGTCATCACGATCATTGCCATATTCGTCTTAACGGAGGCCTTGCAACGGACTGGGGTTACAGACCAGGTGGGCAAGATCCTGTTAAGGGTCGGCGGGCGAAGCGAGCTTCATCTGGTGGTTGCCGTGATGGTCGCGGGAGCGTTTCTTTCGCTGTTCATGAACAACATTGCAGCGGCCGCAGTCTTGCTCCCGGCAGCGTCCGGGGCGGCAAAACGGGCGAACGTAAATACTTCACGGCTATTGATGCCGCTTGCTTTTTCGACCATCCTCGGGGGGATGGCGACGCTATTTACAACGTCGAATATCGTCGTAAACTCGGTTCTCCGTGACAATCAGATCGACGGATTCGGCGTGCTCGATTTTCTTCCGGTGGGAATCCCGCTCGTTATAGCCGGCGTCGCGTATGTCGCGTTTGTCGGAGCAAGGTCGCTGCCCGGCGACTCGCCGCTTGAAAGGACGCAAGCCCCGGATGCCGCTCCGAATGACCTCATCGCTACCTATCATCTCGATCAAAAATTATTCCGCGCGCGGGTTCCTCGAAATTCTTTCCTGATCGGTAAACCGCTCTCAGAAAGCACGCTCCGGGAAGACTTTGACGTCTCCATTCTTGCGATAGAACGCAAGGGGCGGAAGATGCTCGACATCTCGCCTCAAACCGAGCTTAAGCAAGGTGACGTGCTGGTGCTCGAGGGCGATGAAGAAGACTTCAAGAGGCGCGACGTCGAGCCGTACATGGAGCTGCTGCCCGCCTCTGAGTGGCATGAAGCAGACCTCGAATCACGGTCGATCGAGGTGGTCGAGGCCATGCTCAGCCCACGCTCGCAGCTGATCGGTAAGGACCTGAGGGATGCGCACTTCCGCGAGAAATATGGAATGAGCGTGCTCGCGATCTGGCATGCCGGCGAAGAGATCTTTACAGACCTGGCCGAGGTACAGCTGCATTTTGGAGACGCGCTTCTGCTGCAAGGACCGCGTGAAAAACTCGCGGTAATAAAGGACGATCCGGACATCATCCTGCTGATGGATGAGGACGAGAGCGATGTTGCAGTGCCCGAAAAGGGACGAGCGGCCCTCATGATCTTTGCATCGACACTGCTTTTTGCCGGTATCTTTCCAAATCTTGTAGGACAGATCATGCTCGGCGGTGCACTTGTGATGGTGCTCGTCCGCATCATCACGACCGAGCAGGCGTACTCGGCCGTCGGCTGGAAGAGTGTCTTTCTCGTCGCAGGAATGCTGCCGATGGGCATCGCATTGACCAAGACGAATGCCGCGTCGTATGCCGCGGTCGGCATTTTTAATGCGATGGGGCATTACGGCGCCTTGCCGCTCGTGGCCGCGATATTCGTCGGGACAGTATTGCTTACCCAGATGGTGAACGGAGCCGTCGCAGCCGCGATCGTGGGTCCCGTCGCGATATCCATCGCCACTCAGGCCGGCCTCAATCCGCGCTCTGTCATGATGGCCGTCGCGATGGCAACGTCGATGGCTTTCATCACGCCTCTCGGCCACGCCGTCAACGTGCTCGTAATGAGTCCCGGCGGATATTCATTCAAAGATTACGTAAAGGTTGGACTGCCGCTGACCGTGATCTTGTCCGCCGTGGTGCTGTTCGTGCTGCCACTAGTTTGGGGACTGTAGGAACTAGCCACATGGTACACAGAAACTCTGAGAGATCGTCTCAGTGATCTCGGTGTTCTCTGTGGCTAATTGATCTTGGACCTCCGCACTGACGCTTGTTCGATTCGATCACGGCGAACTTCAAATCCAATCCCCGCTCCATCGGGTGCGGTGATCGTACCTTCTGAGGAAACTTCGACGGCTGGTTCGATGATGTCTTCGTGCCAATAGCGTTTTGAGGCGGAGACGTCGCCGGGCATTGTGTAACCGGCGAGAGTGGAGATCGCGATGTTGTGGGCGCGGCCGATGCCAGACTCGAGCATGCCGCCGCACCAAACCGGGATGCCTGCCTCACGGCAGGTTTGCTCGATCAATTTTGATTGAGTGTGCCCCCCCACACGGCCGTTTTTGAGGTTGATGATCTTGCCGGACTTAAGTTCGATGGCTTTGCGCGCGTCGTCGGGTGACTTGATGGGTTCGTCGAGGCAGATCGGTGTTTTGATCTCAGCCTGCAGCTTTGCATGGTCGACTATGTCGTCGTAACCGAGCGGCTGCTCCAGCATCATGAGATTGAACTCATCGAGCGATCTTAATTTGTCGATATCGGCGAGCGTGTAAGCCGAGTTGGCATCGCCCATCAGGAGAATATCGCCGAATTCCTTTCGCACGGCCTTTATCACGTCGAAATCCCAGCGTGGGGAGATCTTGATCTTGATGCGTTTATAGCCGGCACCGACCTCGACGCGGATCTTATCCATGAGTTGCTCAACACTATCTTGAATGCCGATCGAAACGCCGCACTCGATCGTCTGATGTACGCCGCCAAGATGCCGCCAGAGCGGGACACCACGTTTCTTTGCCTCAAGGTCCCAGCATGCGGTCTCTATGCCGGACTTTGCCATACGATGCCCGCGTGCCCATCTCATGAGGTCCCAAACAGCGGAAGCGTTCTCTACGTCTTTGCTGACGACCATCGGCGCGAGGATCTTTTCGATAGTGACCCAGGCCGAGTCCGTCCATTCATCCGAATACCCGGGCGACTCCCCACACGTGACCTCGCCCCACCCCTCGGCGCCATCAGCATCCTCGACACGCACGAGAATGATCCGCCGCTCGTGCGTCCGTCCAAAGCTCGTCTCAAAAAAATGCACGAGCGGGAGATTGATCTCGGTGAGTTCGATGGAACGAATCTTCATAACGAGCGCGCGAAGTCGCGGATGTCCTTAAAGGGCCTCTCCTTGTCAGTAAAATCCGGTCGGTAGTAATGCGATGCCCCTTCGTACTCTTGCATGAAACCCTCTTCCATACTCATCTCATCGAGCAGCGAAATCGCCTCAAACCATTCGCCCTCTGAGATCTTTCGCGAGAGCAGAATGTAACGCGAGTCGGTTTCGGCTTTGTTCGTCGCGTAGTACTGGGCCATCAGCGAGATCGCCTGCTTGGGGCCGAGTTCGTTGCGGATCCACCGGAGGTTGTTCTCGAGATCGGCGATGTCGTTTGGCAAAACGAGAAGACGAATTAGGAGGCCTCTCTGCAAGATGCCGTTGTCGTCAAAGACAAGTTCTGATCCCATTTGCCGGTGCATCTCTTTGATCGCTGCCCGAGCGTGCTCCTTGTAATCGCGCACCTTTGAATATTGAAAACCGGCGTCGGAATCCGCGTATTTCAGATCGGGCAGATAAACGTCGACGATGCCGTCGAGGAGTTTCAGCACCTCAACAGAGTCGTATGCGTTTGTGTTGTAAACGATCGGAAGAGTGAGGCCTTGCCGCGCGGCCAGCAATATTCCTCTCGCCATCTGCGGTACGAAGTGCGTTGGCGAAACGAAGCCGATGTTATGACAGCCTCGTTCCTGCAACTCAAGCATGATCTCGGCGAGGCGCTCGTGGGTTACCTCGTTCTTTTTTTGCTCGCGCCAGGTTTGCGAGATCTGGTAATTCTGACAGTAGACGCAGCGTAGATTGCAGTTGCCGAAGAAGATATTCCCCGCGCCGCGGGTTCCCGAGAGGCAAGGCTCTTCACCAAAATGAGCAGTGTACGAAGAAACGATCGGGAGGCGGCCCGAGTAGCATGCGGCGATCTCGTCATTCAGGCGATCGTTGCCGCAATCCTTCGGACAGATATTGCACGCGGATAGCATCGACTCAAGCGCG
>JAFAOW010000121.1 GCA_019247455.1 Acidobacteriota bacterium
ATTACGAGACTGTTCCGTCGAACATGCTTCAGCGCACGCTGTATATGGAAGCCGACCGCATGGGAAATTTACTCGCGGCCATGGATCAGGCAAAACTCGACAACCAGCGTGACGTCGTTAAGAACGAACGGCGCTTCCGCGTGGACAATGTGCCCTACGGAGCAATGAGCGAACAGACCCTTAATGTGATGTATCCCGAGGGGCATCCGTACCGATGGGACGTTATCGGCTCGATGGCGGACCTTTCGGCGGCCTCACTGGAAGACGTCAAATCCTTCTTCCGTACATATTACGTGCCGAACAACACGGTTATGGCTATCTCCGGTGATTTTAACGAGAAGGACGCCATGGCCTGGATACAGAAATACTTCGGGCCCATCAAGGCAGGTAAACCGATCACCCGGCCCAATCCCGCGGTGCCGCAGTTAAGCAGCATAGTACGCAAATCGTATGACGATCCGTTTGCGACGCTGCCGAGGATCCAGCTGACATGGGCTTCCGTTCCGCAATATACCCCGGATGAAGCTCCGCTCGACATTCTGGCGAGCGTGTTATCGTCGGGCCGCGGATCAAGACTGCAGAGCAACCTGGTTTACAAGAATGAACTCGCGGCGCAAGTGGGAGCGGGCAATAATACCAGCGAGATCGCGGGCCTTTTCCAGATCAGCGCAACCGCACGGGCCGGGAAGTCCGTGGAGGACATCGAACGCGAGATCAACGGCGAGGTCGAGCGGATAAAGCGTGACGGCCCGACCAATGACGAGGTCACTCGTGCTATCAATGCACGCGAGGCTCAGGCGATCTATGGATTGCAAACGGTCTTCGGCGTTGGGAGCGCATTGGCTCAATACGGAGGCTACCTTGGCCAGCCTAATTACTTCCAGCAGAATCTTGACCGGTATCGTAAGGTCACTCCTGATGATGTGAAACGCGTCGCGAACAAGTATTTGATAGCGAATCACATGGTCCTCACCGCCCTTCCCTCAAAGCAGCCCCCGCCGCCGGCACAAGCCGACAAGCCCGCGTCCACGGAAACAAAGAAGAAGGACACCGCCCTTATCGCGAAGCAGGACGCAATGCTGCCGAAGATCGGCCCCGATCCGAAATTCGCACTGCCTGAGATCGAGAAGTCCAAGCTTTCAAACGGACTGAACGTGTGGGTGGTCCGGAAGGCAACCCTACCGATCGTTTCGATGAACCTGGTCATCAATGCGGGTGCCACTCTCGAGAGGGCGGACAGATCGGGCGTTGCGAGTATGACCGCTTCGATGATCAATCAGGGCACAAAGACGCGGACCGCGTTGGATATTTCGAATGGACTGCAGTCGATCGGTGCTAATGCAGGTGCCAGCGCGTCATTCGATTCAACGAACGTAAACATGCAGACGTTGACGAAGAACCTGGACAAGGCCCTCGATATTTACGCGGATATCATCGTAAACCCCACGTTCCCTGACAGCGAATTCAAGTCGCTCAAAGGCCGAGTGATGAATTCTTTCCGCCAGCGTAAGGCCAGCAATACCGCAGTGGCCGGCGTCGTTTACGACAAAGTGCTGTACGGCAACCAGGTTTATGGCCGTCAGTTGACGGGAGATGAAAAAACTGTTGGCTCAATGGATCGCAGCGACGTCGCCAGATTCTACGACTCGTATTATCGTCCGAATAACTCGACGCTGATCGTCGTGGGGGATGTGACGACGGCTGACATCGACGCTCGCCTTGAAAAGGCGTTCGCGGGCTGGAAGGCTGGCGGTACCGGGGCAAGCGGGGTCGAGGCGCAGCGGATGATGGCACAGCCCGCGATCTACATCGTTGACAAACCAGGGGCGTCCCAATCGTCGATCAACATCGGCGAGGTCGGTATCTCGAGGTCCAATCCAGACTACTACGCCGTTCAGGTAATGAACGCTATTCTTGGCGGCGGCGGTACCGCGAGGCTCTTTATGAATCTTCGCGAGGACAAGGGTTACACCTACGGTGCGTATTCGAGGTTCACGTATCGCAAGGGCGCAGGTCCTTTCTCAGCCTACGGTGAGATCCAAACGATCTCGACCAAAGAGGCCATTCAGGAATTTCTGAAGGAACTCAACGGAATGCGAGGTGCACGCCCGATCACAAAAGAAGAACTGGAGGTGAACAAGCAGTCGTTCATTCGCCGCTTCCCGAGCCAGTTCGAGACGGTGGGCGGTATATCAGGACAGCTTTCAAACCTGGTGACCTATGATCTGCCGGATTCTTATTTCAACGACTACATTTCGAAGATCAATGCAGTGACGATCGACGATGTGAATCGTGTCGCGAACAAGTACCTCGACCCGTCGAAGATGGCCGTCGTTATCGTCGGCGACCGCAAGGTCATCGAGCCGCACCTAACTGAGCTCGGCATGCCGATCACCATTCTCGACACCGATGGCAACCCG
>JAFAOW010000268.1 GCA_019247455.1 Acidobacteriota bacterium
AAATGCGTTCCCGTGCCCGCGTAGCGATACTGCAGCGTGTAAAGCGTCGCCGGATAATCCTCGAACGTGCGTTCCCACTGGATACGCTCGCCCTGAGTCAATGTTGTCGGTTCTACGGTTCTCATAAGTCAAAGTTGTCAAAGCCGCCCTTGGTCTTGATCGTCGGCCGCTTAAGAGGCACGACGTTCGACGGCTTGTTTTGCGGCGGTGTGGGATCTGTATCGTCAGTTGTAAAGGAATCCTTTACAACCGGAGCGTCCGCAGCCTCGATATGCTGCAAACGGCGGCGGGCAAGGGCCTCGTAATTCGGCGGACGAAGCATACGAGCAGCAGTCGCGTAACAGCGAACGTCGAGAGCCTCGTTGCGGACGTTCGGGCCGATCTTCTCGTAAACGCGATAGGTGCGGCCGCCCCGTGTGTGCGTCACCATCTTCTCCGACGCGAGCTGCTTCATGTGGGCCTCGTCGGTGTACGGCGAGACATTCGGGAAGTGGCAGAATCCGGGCGTCGGCCCGCCGTCCGGATCTGGCAGCCGCTTGAGTGCCGCGAAGACCTCATCCTTGATCGCGTTCGTTCCGAGCGTGAAGAGAGTAACGCGAGGTCCGCGGGTCGTCTTGGTCGGCTTCGATAACGCTGGGCGGAATGGATCGGAGCCGCCTTTCACCGCCCACCATCGTTTTGTCGCATACTTCTTGCAAAACTGATAGACCCGCGTCGAGAGATAGCCCGAATCGATGCACGCCGCCTGGATGCGGAACGTTTGCGTGCCAACGCCCTTAAAACTCCCCGACAGATATTCCGCGAGATCGTCCCAAACGCTCGTCAGCGGCTCGATATCGGCGTCGGCGTCAGCATCCTCGGCCTCGGCGACATCAAAACCCGTTTCGCCCAGGAAGACCCGATAATCGATCGACCATGATTCGTGTCCCTTGCCCCAGCCGACGACCTCGCATTCAATGCGGTCCTTTTGGATGTCAATGCCCGCCGTGAGCCACAGGACGCCCGGCGGCACCTGGGCCTCGTAGTTTTCGACATTCCAGGCGATATCCTCGTAGTCGAGACGCTCGACGGGCTTCCAGACCTCGCCAAGGACGGTGTTCGTGAAAACCTCGAGCTTCGGGGCCGACTTGCAGGCCTCGAGCCAGTCGGTGACCATCCGCCCCCACGAGACGAAGGGCGAGTAGAGCTGGTTGATCTTGAACGACGCAACGCCGTTGAATTCCTTTGACGATCGCCAGTAGCCTTTGGCGAGCATGTCATCGCGGTCGAATTCCTCGATCATCGCTCCGCAGTGCTCGCAGAGGTAGAACGGCGTCTCGGGCGTCTCGGGATCCCATTTAAGGCCGTACGACGTGTCCTTGCCGCCGAATTTCAGCGTCTGGAACTCATCGCAGTGCGGGCACGGCACGTAAAATTCCCGCTGGTCGCCGCGTTCGTAATCGTGTGAGATGTCGCCGCAGTCGTCCGTCTCCGTCGTGCAGTCGCAACGGCGAGGCGTTGAGATAAAGACCGAAAGCTGCTCGCCGTCGTAGGTCGTCTGACGAGCCTGCCCGAGCTTGACCGGATCGCCCTCTTTCGTCGGCTTGTATGCGGCCTTCTCGTCAAAAAAGATGATCTGCAACGGCCGTGACGAAAGCTCTGCCGGCGATGTTGCCCACAGAATATGCAGGCTACCGCCCGGGAATCGTTTGACCCGCTGATTGTTGTCCTCGGGATTGTCCGCGATGAGTCCGCGAAGCGATGGTGTGGCACGTACCATCGTATCGAACGACTCCATCGTCCACGCCTTCGCCTTGTCCTCTTTCTCAGCGATGTACGCCATCTCTGTAGGAGCCTGCTGGATCCGTTTACCGCAGATGTTGTTGATAACCTCAGAGCCTGCCGCCTGCACGGGCTTTTGATACACGATCTCTCGCACGCTCGGGTCATCCGCACACGCCATGATCTCCGTCACAAACGGCACCGTCTCATTCGACCATTTGCCCTTGCGGCTCCCGCGATCGACAAACCGGTACGTCTCGGCCCACGCAGGCGTAGACATCTCATCCGGAATGGCCAACTCCACTCCGGTCTGAACTGCCTTTAATGCCGCTGCCGAATATCTACCCATTTCGCTCTAAAACGATTAACCCTCGCTTGGTAAAGCCGCATCGATGCCAGCCAGCAGCGATGAAGCAGAATCCTGGATTCGATGATCTGACCGCCGACGCATCGACGTAGGTATAGTGCCTTTGACCAGGCCAGCAGTGATCAGCGATGACGTCAGCCTGTCGGATAAGCTCTGACGACGTAAAATGCGACTCGTTGCGGAAGGCTGCACAGTTGACGCCTTGCTGTCCGCTGTCGTCGATGAACTTTCGCCAAACAAAGAATGCGTCGCCGCTCCATGTTCGCAGGACGATGGATTCTCCGGGCCCGACGAACTGCCGTTGCTTTCGAGATTTGTTTTTTGCTGATGAGTAATGTCGCTCATACATCTCGTAGCAGGTCGCGTCACCATCTTTTGTGAGCCACCACACTGGCGTCACTCGCTTATAAACCTCTCAAAATTCGTTCTCAGCATCTTCTGGATCCTATCGCCGTCGGTCTTTAGTGCCTTGCGAACGGCCGCGATCGTCTTTGCCTTGACGAGCTGGCCGCCGATGCGTTTGGGCTGCCGGACCGTGTACTCCTGATACAACGTCGACACGATCCGCTGAATGATGTCCGTCACCTCGTGCTGCGGCACGAGCTCGCCGCGTGTGACGGCGTTCGCCATCTCGAGCTTCTCCGCCCGGGCCCGCATCTCGCGGATCTTCATGGCCGAGACGGTGTCCTTCGCCGCCTTGATGGCGAACTCCATCTCGTCGTCGAACCAGTAAAGCTGATTCTTCGGCGTCGAAGACTCGTGCGGCTCGTAGCCGAGATCGTCGAGCCGCGACGTGAGCGTCGCCTTGTCGATCTTCAAGTGCCGGGCGATCGCCGACTTCGACAACAACTCGCCCTTCGGCTCCTCAAGTTTTAGGGCGTGCTGTGCCATTACCTCATTTGCCGGAACGCCAGATTGATCTCGCGGGCCATGTTGCCGGGCAGGCGTTCCTTGACGGTCAACTCGATCGGTTTATGGAAAACATCGGCGGACTTGATCGTGCTCTTTTTGACGAGGATGTACATCGGCACGAGACCTGACGTTTGCCGCCCTCCGTTCTGAGGCAACGCACTGAATTTGCCGCGGCCGCGACCCGACGAATTGCGAATGCACAACAGCCGCGTACCCGTTTTTGTGACAAGCTCGAAGGCGTTCTTAAGATTCTTCGGCAGGTTCTTCGACGGGATGAGTGCCGTTTTCGAAGGCCGTGCGTTCGGAATGATCGGGATCGCGAGAAACTTCTTGTACGGGATCTTTGTTCCGCCCTGGTCCTGTCGCGGCAGGAAGTACGCGGCCGTCTTGACCTCGCTGAACTGCGTCGCGGGTGTCGCGGGCGTGATCTTTATGCCGAGGGGCGTTTGCTGCTCGAACCAGCGGTTGCGAAGCGTAAATTTCACCTTAAGGGCCGAGACGGATGCCGCCTGCCCCTCTTTCGCTGTCTTTGTGAGGGCCACTGCCGATCCGTAGTTAAGTTGTTTAGTAACCTTGGATGCCGGCGGCGGGCCCTGTGTAAGGATCGCCCGGATATTCATTAGATCCTCAATCGGTGCTTGCAGCGGGCACATGCCACGCCGGCCTTGGCCTCGGCAGCCTTTAGCTTGCGACCGCAGGCAACGCACTGCTTTATATTTAGCTCTTTGGCGGTCATGGTTTGCTCAAAAGGGCCTCGATACGCTGCACGTCGTTACGCATTTCGGTGAACTGCTGTTTGTTGAAATCGTGGCGTTCCTTGAAAAGCTCGAGCAGCGTCGGCGAGACGTGTATCTCGCTGTTGGCCGTATGGATCGAGAACGACCTTTGCACTTCATCGATCTTGTCTTCCATCTCGGCCATACCTTCCTCAAACTTTGACTCAGCCTTGGTCAGCCGCACGAGTATCGCGTCCTTGAACTCGTGAAATTCGTCTCGCAGGCTCTGCCATTTCTGTGTGGCAATACCCCAATGAAGCCCCCCGCTCGCGGCGAGCAAGACTATCGTGACCCAATTTGCGGCAAGCCATTCACTCATGCTGTGGAAGAGTTTTGTTGTCTAGTACCCAAGTGACCGGCCCACCGGCACCCATAAAAACCACCACGTAAAAATGCAGACAGCGGAGAGAATGCCCGCCGCCGATATCACGCCGAGAAGGATCTCGATATCCCGCCTCATTTACACCTCGTCCAGCGGATCAGGATGAACAACACGTTGCCCTTGTCGCATTTGAGCTTTGCGAGGTCCGCGTTCTGCTGTTTCAACGTCTCGTTGCTCGCATGAAGTGCATCGACCGCGGCGGCGTTCGCGGCGTTGGCCTTGATGAGGGCGTCATTCGCCTGCCTAAGAGCCCCGTTGGCGTCACGAAGGGCGACGACCTCTTTGAACGCCGTATTGGCGTCATCAACAAAGCTCTGGCTCACGGTGCAGACGCTGTTCGGGCAGGTCTGAGCGGAAGAATCGCCCGCGAAAACGAAAAACACGAAAAAAAGGCCAAGTATCAAGTAAACTTTTCTCATTTGCACCTCTCCGGATAAGCCAGGCATCGATTCCGGTTCGCCTCGTCGATGCTCACGTTCGTAGAAGCGTTCGAGCGGATGGTATTCGCCCGCTGCCCCGCCTCATTGGCCCTTTGCAGTGCGTTCGCCGCCGCCTGATTCGCTGTTTTAGCGGCATTTACGGCGTCATTCGCCGCCTGCTCCTGCTGGATGATGACCGGGTCGCGTTCCTCGATACGCTTTTCGAGCCGGCTCGGCTTGCAGAATGACCACCAAAACGCGACGAACACGAGTAGCACGCCGATCGCGACGGCGATAAGGACGGGCTTATGCCGCCAAAGCCAGCCGAAAACGGCGTAAACAAGGCCCCAGATGTTCGCTAAAACCAGCATATTTCAGTCAAATTCGGCGGGAAAAGCCACGCGTTCTCAGCATATTCATTGGCTACGCGGGCTAATGTGCCCGCCGAACTCTTTACAGGCTCGCGAGAGCCTCCTGCAGGGCCTTTAGATCAAAGCCCTCGGGCGACTTGTCGGATGCGATCATCTCGGGCGAAAGGTAAACGATGCCCTCATCGTTGTACTTCTTGAAAAAGCCCGATGTGACCCGCTGCGTGCGGCCCCACGTCACGACAACGAGATCGGTCCGCTTGGCAACGAGCGGCACGTAATGGCCGCCCTCGACGCGGGAGCCTTTGACGACCGCCCACGGCTTGCCCGCGTTGAATTCGTCCATCGCCGACGTCGGAAACTCGAAGCCGCAGCCGACGCACTCGAACATCCACGCCGCCTGCAGGAACTCCTCGAGATTCCCGGGCGCAAGGTCAAGATACGCCCCGATCTGGTGCCGGTTGCCGTGCGAATCTACGAGGCCGGTCTTGCGGCGATACTTGGCCGCGAGCTCCATATCGGTGCCCTGGTCGGTGGACGGATCGGCCGGATCGTAGCCGGCGATCGCGGAATAATCCTGAACGGCCGTGTCGGCAGTGAACGTCGGCACGAATTTGCCGCAGGCCCCATTCCAGACCATCGTCTCGTGCTCGCCGCCCGCGATGACGCAGTCGCCGACCGTGTCATTCGCAAGCATTCCCCAATCTTTGAACAATCCCTCGTGCCCGAAATGAGCAGGGCGTTTCGGCAGCTTCGCACGGACGGCGAAGTCGCGGAACTTGAACTTGACGGCGCCCACGCGGGCCGGAGTTTTGCCAAGTTTGAAGGTCATTGCCGCCTCACCACCTTGTAGCCGAGAGCGGCGTATTTATCGAGGTCCTCCGGGCAGGCAACGACGACCGTATTCGTCGGCGTCGCATTTGCCCTGACCAAGGCCGTGGTCAGCATACGCCGGCTGACGCTCTGCCAAATGTGAAGGGCAGCCTCGTAGACGAGCCAGCCGATAAAGAGCACGCCGGCACCGATCAGCACATACTTGAGCACGAAACCCGGAAGCCCGAGCCCGTCGATCTGGTCTTTGTAACCCTGGATCGCGGACAATCCGCCAAGTGATGCGAACCACGCCGCGAGCTTCGCCTTGATCTTGGCGAAGAATCCGGTGTTCTGCTCTTTTTCGACGACGACGCCATCGGTCGTCGGGACGATCGCGTTGCCAGACTCGTCAGTGATCGGCGGCTGTCCAGTAGAGGTGGGCAGGTTTCCATCACCGCCGGCCGGGGGAGTGCCATTGGTGTCCTCTGTCAAGGATCCGCGGTTATCCCCGTTGTCAGGAGTAGCCGCCGATGCTCTCAATATTTGCTCGAAATTCT